>JAKIVT010000007.1 GCA_022750415.1 Thermoplasmata archaeon | reverse complement strand
TCACCGAGCGGACGGTGGGACCGGCGCTCGGGTACCGGATCGTCAACACCGACCCCGAGGGTCGGTACGCGCTCCACAAGGAGGTCATCGCCGACCCCCATCTGCCGGTCCTGCTGCAGCACGTTCGGGTGGAGCCGAGATCGGTGGCGGCGAGCGACCTCTCGATCTACGTGCTGGGCGCCCCGCATCTGGACGGGAGCGGTTGGGGGAACAACGCCTACGTCGGCCGGATGGCGGGCCGGGAGGTGTTGCTCGCAGAGCGGAACGGCACGTGGCTCGCGCTCGGCGCCACCGCGCCGTTCTCCAAGCTCTCCTGCGGGTTCGTCGGCGCCAGCGACGGCTGGACCGACGTCCACGAGCATCTCGGGATGACGTGGGAGTTCGACCGGGCGACCAACGGCAACGTGGCCCTCACCGGGGCGCTCAACCTGGCGGGACGCTCGGAATTCACGCTCGGGCTCGCCTTCGGCCGGGGACGCCAGCACGCGCTCGCGGCGCTCCTCCAGTCCCTCAGCACCCCCTACGAGCTCCATCGGGTGCGATTTGGGAAGCAGTGGGGACGGGCGGCGGCGCACCTGCGGCCCTTCGCCCATCGGTCGGCGAGGCTCCGCGACCTCCAGCAGACCAGCTATTGCACGCTCCTCGCCCACGAGGACAAGACGTTCCCCGGCGCCTTCGTCGCGTCGTTGTCGATCCCGTGGGGGTACGCGAAGGGGGACCAGGACCGCGGCGGCTACCATCTCGTCTGGACCCGGGACTTGGTGCAGATCGCGGGCGGACTCCTCGCTTCCGGGGACCACCGGACCCCGCTTCGGACCCTCATCTACCTCGCCGCGAGCCAACTGCCCGACGGGGGATTTCCGCAGAACTTCTGGGTCGACGGGACGGCGTACTGGGGCGGCCTCCAGCTCGATGAGGTCGCCTTCCCGATCCTCCTTGCGGACAAGCTTCGACGGGAGGATGCGTTGGCCGCGTTCGACCCCTACCCGATGGTCCTCGCCGCCGCGCGCTACCTCGTGGAGAACGGACCGGCCACCCAACAGGAGCGGTGGGAGGAGGCATCGGGGTACTCCCCCTCGACGCTCGCCGTCACGATCGCCGCGTGCGTCGTCGCCGCCGAGTTCGCGGCGGAACGGGGGGACCGCGGAACCTCCGACTTCCTCCTGGCCTACGCCGATTTCCTCGAGGGTCACCTCGAGCGCTGGACCGTCACGCGCCACGGCACCCTCGACGCATCGATACCCCAGCATTACATCCGAATCCATCCGGTTCCCGTCGGGGAGACGATGCCGGACGAGAACCCCGAGAACGGGGTTCTCACCCTCGCGAACCAACCGCCCGGAGCCCCGCAGACGTTTCCGGCCAAAGAGGTGGTGGACGCCGGTTTCCTCGAGCTCGTCCGGCACGGGGTCCGCCGGGCCAACGACCCGCTCATCGTTGAATCGGTGAAGCTCGTCGACCGGGTCCTCCGGGTCGATACCCCCGAGGGTCCCTGCTGGCACCGGTACAACCACGACGGGTACGGGCAGCGGGACGACGGGGGGCCGTTCGAGGAGTGGGGCACCGGCCGGGCCTGGCCCCTTCTGACGGGGGAACGCGGCCACTACGAGTTGGCCGCCGGCCGTCCAGTGGCGCCCTTCCTCGACGCCATGGCCCGATTCGCCTCGTCGACCGGACTCCTCTCCGAACAGGTTTGGGATGCCCCGGAGCTGGCCAGCCAACACCTCGTGGCCGGGAAACCGACCGGGGCCGCGATGCCGCTCGCCTGGGCCCACGCGGAGTTCCTGAAGTTGCTCCGGTCCGCCGAAGACGGAGAGGTGTTCGACCGGATCCCGACCGTCGAGGCCCGCTACCGAAATCGCGACCCGACGCGAACCGCGTGGGAGGTCTGGAAGCCGAACCGCCAACCCGGTTTCGTCGACCGCAGCGAGCGGCTCCGGGTGATGGCCCCCGAACCGTTCCGGCTCCGCTGGACGATGGACGACTGGACCCAGACCGAGGAGACGACCTCCTCGGGGACGGGGCTGGGGATCGACTTCGTCGACCTCCCGTTCCCGGTTCCCGTCGATACGGTGTTCGAGTTCACGTTCTACTGGACCGGTCGCGACGCCTGGGAAGGATCCAACCGTTCGGTCCGTGTTCTCTGACCCGGTCGCCCCGTCCCGCCCGACCTCTCGGGGCGTCCGGTACCGGGCGCGTCCGTCGGGATGTCCCGACTCCGGAGGGGGTTGCGACCGCCCGCTAGTGTTTTGAGGGATGCCGGGGCCAATGACAACTCCCGATGACGACCGACGCGGCGAACGCCCTCCGAATGTGGATCGACTTCGACGGCACGCTCGTCGAGCCGAACGTGGCGATCATCCTGGTCGAGGAATTCGCTCGGGACGGGAAGCGGGTCGCGCACGAGATCGACGAGGAGCTCCATTCGGGGAAGATCACCCTTCGGGAAGCGTGGGAACGTCAGGTCGCCCTGCTCCCCGGTGACCGGATGGAAGAGATGGCCCAATGGTCGGTCCGGAACACCCCCTTCCGGAGCGGTGCCGATGACCTGCTCCGACTGCTCCACCGCCACAAGGTCCCGACGGCGATCGTCTCCGGCGGACTCGACTTCTACATCACACCGATCCTGAAGCACGCGGGCATCGACCTCCCGGTGTACTCCGACGTCCTCACGCTGGTCCCCCCCGACGGACTGGCCCTCTCCCATCCGTACGGCCACGCCACCTGCCGGCTGTGCGGAATCTGCAAGGCACAGACCGTCCGGGAACAGGCGGTCGACGGACGTCGGTCCGTCTTCGCCGGCGACGGGAGCACCGACAAGTTCGCCGCCGAGGTCGCCGACATCGTGTTCGCGCGCCGCCGGCTCAAGAACTACTGCGAACAGTCGGGGATCCCCCACTACCCGTTCGAGGATTTCGGACCGGTCACGGAGCAGGTCCGTCGATGGCTGGAGGATGGGGAGCCCCTTCCCAAGCCCCGGCGACTCGGCCTCGCCGCCTCCCCGTGCCCGATCTCCCGCGAACGGTACGCGGCCGCGTAGGAACCTTGACCCTCGCACGCCCGACCGATCTGGTCCCGGTCCGGTTGTGGGTCCAGGGCCCGCCGATGCCGTGCACGCGACCGGGACCGGGCACGCTGTCCGACGGCCTGGCGACTTCGGGGTCCGCACTCCCGCGATCGGGGGAGCGCGCGGTACTCCATATCGACCCGACCGATTCTTTGGGCATGCGGGGTGCCCTATCGGGGCATGCTCCGGAGCGGCGGGTTCCTCCGAAGTCCCGCGACCGCGTTGCCATGGTGGTCCACCTCGGGGTCTGGATCGCCATTGCGTTGGTAGGGATCTCCGGGTCGGGACCGATGGACGGGTCCGCCGCCGCCCCGGTCGCCTCTCCGCTGCTCCTGCCGGAGGCCGGACTCGCCGCTGCGGACCCTCTGACCACCGGGAGCTGGTCGACCCTGTCGGAACCGGTCGCCCCGCCGCCCCGCGGAGAGGGAACGTTCACCTGGGCCACGTTCGGCGGGAAGCAGGTCGGGGTCTTGTTCGGCGGTCGGGGGAACTTTTCGGCGCTCGACAATGACACGTGGTTGTTTCAGAACGGCACGTGGCACCAACTCAACCTCGCGGTCCACCCGACGGGGCGACGCGGGGCGATGGCCGCCTTCGACCCGGTGGACGGGTACGTCGTCCTGTTCGGCGGTTCGAGCCTGAATGCGTACGAGAACGACACGTGGGTGTTCAACGGGACCGCGTGGTCCCAGCTCACCGTACCCCACTCGCCGCCCGCCCGGAGGGTCGGGGGGTTCGCCTTCGATGCGGCCGACGGGTACCTCCTCCTGTTCAGCGGCCACAACGGCACCAGCCTCGGCGTGAATGCGAACTTCACCACGATCGACGACACGTGGAAGTTCCTCCACGGACGGTGGACCGAGCTGTTCCCGAGCGTGCAGCCCCTCGGGCGGTCGGAGCCGTCCGAGATCTACGACCCGGCCGTAGGGGCCATCGTCGTCTTCGGAGGGTACACGACCCAGCCGAGCTACCTCGCCTACAACGACACGTGGACCTTCCGGGCAGGGAAGTGGACGCCGGTGTCGCTGACCACGGCGCCCTCGCCCCGGGACGGAGCGCCGATGGCGTTCGACCCGGCGGTGGGGGCGGCGGTCCTGGAAGGCGGCCAGAACGAATCCGGGAATCTGAGCACGCTCGAGCTCAACGACACGTGGGTTCTCGAAGGAACCAGCGTCGCGAACCTATCGTGGGACCCCGTGACCGTCGCTACGAGGTTGTTGCCCGCCGACTCGGGCGCCATGGTCTTCGACCCGGACCTCGGCACCGTCGTCGTCTTTGGGGGACACAGCGGGGACCACGCGGTCGTGTGGTACAACTCGACCGCGGCCTTCGTGTTCCCGTACTCGGTGAACGGCACCGCGAACCCGACGCCGGGCGGCTCGCCGCTGAGCTTCAACTTCACTTCCTCGACGTTTGGCGGCCTCGGGCCCTTCTCCTACCATTGGAACTTTGGGGACTCGGCGATCTCGACGCGCGCCAACCCGCTCCACGTGTACGCGAAGCGGGGGAACTACACGGTCTGGCTCAACACGACCGACTCGCTCGGAAGCCGGGCGATGGCCGAGTTCAACTTGACCGCGTACCGACGGCTGGTCGCGACGCTGAACGAAAGCGCGGCGACCATCAAGAACGGCTCGTCGGTGGACCTTACGGTCTCGACGCGAGGTGGGATTGGGGTCCTGGAGTATGCCTGGCCGCAGCTCCCTCCGGGGTGCCCGGCGGCGAACGTGAGCCAGATGACATGTTGGCCCACTGCTCCCGGCAACTATTCGATCCAGGTCGTCGTGACCGACGCGTCGAACGCGACCTCGAGCGCCGTCCAGAATCTGACGGTCCTCCGCGGGAGCTCCTCGCCGGGCCCAACGACCGCGACGTCGGGGTCGAAGTTCCCGGTGTGGATCTTCGCGGCCGGGGTCGTCGTGGTTCTGGCGGTGGTGCTCGCCATCGCCCTGTGGTCCCGAAATCGAGCCGTCACCGCGCCGCGGCCCCCTCCGAAAGCCTGGCCCCCGCCCCCGTCGAAGTAGCCGGGCGTCCGCCCCGGGGCGTTTCCCAGCGGGCAGAAGAAACGGCGGCGGTTGTCCGGTTGGGCCGGAGACGGTGGGAAGAACCGGCCGGTGCGACGAAAGGTCGGACCGCCGCAAAGGGTATCAACGCCCGACCCAGCGCGACGCCGATGCCTCGAATCCTTCGGCGGCCGGCCCTCCTCTCGGTCCCAACGGTGCCCCCCCCCACCCTGGAGGTCCTGTGACGATCCCGCCGCACGGCGGCCGCCTCATCCGCCGAGAACTCTCCGATTCCGACCGGGCCCGGCGGGAAGCGGAGGTCGACGACCTCCCGGAGCTCCGCCCGTTCATCGACGATGTCTACGACGCCGAGAAGATCGGGGTCGGGGCGTACAGCCCCCTCGAGGGGTTCATGAACCGCGCCACGTTCGAGGGCGTGCTCTCCGGGAACCGCCTGCCGAACGACCTTCCCTGGTCGATGCCGATTCTCCTCACGCCGCCCGGGCCGGAGAACGCCGCGACGATCCGAGCCCTCTCGCCGGGCGATGAGGTCGGGCTCCTGGACGGGTCCGGTCGGTTGTTCGCCCTCCTGCATCTCGAAGAGAAGTTCTCCCCCGACCGGAAGGTCTGGGCGCAGTCGACGTACGGCACCACGGAGGTCCAACATCCCAACGTCGCCGACATTCAAGCGACCGGCGACGTCGCGCTCGCGGGCAAGGTCGACCTGGTCCGGCGGCTCGACCTACCGACCGGCCCCGACGAGATGACCCCGACGGAGACCCGCGCCCTCTTCGAGAAGAACGGGTGGAAGCGCGTCTCGGCCTACCAATGCCGTAACCCGCCGCACACCGCCCACGAGTACCTGCAGCGGCTCACCCTCGAGCGCCAGGACGTCGATGCACTGCTGATCCACCCGGTCGTCGGCCGGCTGAAAGCGGGCGACTACCGACCGGACATCATCCTGCAAGCGTACCGGGCCCTGGTTCAAAATTACATTCCCGCCAACCGGGTCCATCTGGCGGCGTTCTCGATCGCGATGCGCTACGCCGGCCCCAAGGCGGCGTTGTTCCTCGCGATCGTTCGGAAGAACTTCGGGTGCTCGTCCTACATCGTCGGTCGCGACCAGGCGGGGGTCGGGAAGTACTACGACCCGTACGCCTGCCAACGGATCTTCGAGGAGTACGACATCGGCATCCAGGCGCTCTGCTACGACGAAGCCTGGCTGTGCCGCAAGTGCGGGTGGATGGCGACGATGAAGACGTGCCCCCATCCGGCGTCCGACCGCGTGGACACGAGCCAGACGAGAATCCGCAAGGCGCTCGCCGAGGGCCAGCCGCTCCCGGGCGAGATCCTCCGCCCGGAAGTCGCCGAGATCCTCCGTCAGCCCAACGTCACACAGGGCTGAGAGGGGCGAGCGGGCACCGCCCGCCCCCTGGGCCGCTACGCGGCGGGGAGCCAACCGAGCCGCCGGAGCTCCCCGATGATCCGCTCCGCCGATTGGGCCGGCGTCGAAGAGCGGGTGTCCACCAGGATCTCCGGGTGCTCGGGCGGTTCGTACGGGTCGTCCACGCCGGTCATCTCCTTGATCTCGCCGGCACGGGCCTTCTTGTAGAGTCCCTTGACGTCCCGCTGTTCGCAGAGGTCGAGCGGGGTGTCGACGTACACCTCGACGAAGCTGCCGATCTCGCTGCGGGCCTTGGCGCGGGAGGAACGGTAGGGGCTGATCAGGGCGACGACGGGGATGACCCCGTTGCGGGCGAGGACCTTGGCCACGTACGTGACCCGGCCGGCGTGCATCTCGCGCGCCTTCCGGTCGAATCCGAGGTCGGAACTGATCCCCTTGCGGACCTCGTCCCCGTCCAGCAGTTCGGTGTACCGACCCATCGCCTGGAGCCGCGGCGTGAGCTCCTTTGCGATCGTCGTCTTTCCGGCGCTCGGCAGTCCCGTCAGCCAGATGCAGAATCCCCGTTCTTTCATCGTTGGTCCACCGTGTTCGACGGCGGGCGGACCCGCCTCGGCTTAAGAACGTTGCGCGCCCGGAGGCGCCCGTCGAGGAGTGAGACGAACGTCGGGGCCGCGCACGTCGGTCCGAAATCGGGACCGATTGGTGGTCGGCTTGCGTGAGGGGCCCGGGTAGCTTCCGGAGCCGTTTTACCCCCATTCGCGTCCTCACCCCGCCGTGAGCCTTCACACGGGCCACCCCGCCTCGCACGTCCCACGAGGCGCCCTCCGAGTCGCGTGTGCGGTCGTCGTTTTGACGCTCGTCGCGTCCGGGGTTGTGGTCGGAGCCCCGGCGAATTCCGCCCAGCCCGCTCTCGGGATCGACTCGACCGCTCCGGCCCTCACCACGGATTGGTGCCCACCGCCCTACCCGGTGCCGTACACGAGCGTCTACTACGCGATCAATTTCACCGAGACCGGACTGCCGACCGGGACGATTTGGGGGCTCCAGATTCTGAACAGTAGCTGGAATTTCCAAATCGATGTGTACTCGGACAATGGAACGATCTGCCTACCGAATGGGACGGACTACTATTCCGGATTCACGTTCGGAAACCAGACGTATCAGGGCACCAACAACGAGGGAACCCTAACCATCCAAGGCGCGAACTTCTCGGTGCCGATGTCCTTCGTTCCGACATTCCCCCTCGTGTTCAATGAGACCGGGGGACCACCCGGTGGGGCGTGGTCGGTGACGCTCGATGGGTTCACGCACTCGTCCCAGAACACCACCGTGTCGTTCCTCCGGCCGAACGGGACCGCCTACTCGTACGTTGTCATGCCGCCCCCCGGCTACGTTTCGAGTCCGCCGAGCGGCAACGTCTCGGTCGCCGGTAAGGGCTCCACCTCCAACCTCCAGTTCTCGGTCGATACCACGGACCCGCGCTACCTGCTCGATTTCAACGAGAGCGGACTTCCTCCCAACACGTCGTGGTCCGTCTCCATCGAGACGTGGACGAATGTGTCCGAGAATCGTTCGATCGGCTTCTCGTTGCCCAACGGCTCCGGGTACCCGTTCGAAGTGACCTCGCCGATCGGGTATGTCGCGAGCCCGTCGAGCGGCCAACTGGGCATCTCCGGTGCCGGGATCACGCAACCGGTCTCCTTCCGATCCGACTTGCCTCCTCCAGTCTTTCCCCTTTGGTTCAATGAAACCGGCTTGCCGGGGTCGGTCCCCTGGGGCGTCACGGCCGTGAACGGATCCGACGGCCAAAACCTGACACCGAGCCACGTCGCGAACACGTCGGTGGAGTACGACGTCGTCGCCGGGGTTCGAGGAAACTACACTCTGCAAGTCCCGTCGGGGTACCGCGCCGACCGAACGTCGGGCTCCTTTGCCATGCCGACGCCCGGCGCTCCGACCACGGTTTGGATTGCGTTTTCCGCAGTTCCTTTCCCACCACCCCCGCCGGTGATTGTCTCGTTCACCGCCACCCCCGACTCCGTTCGGGTCGGAAACTCGTTCGAGATCACCACCGAAGTTTCGGGGGCAGGAGGTGGCCCGCTGGAGTTCTCCTACTCGGGACTTCCACCCCCTTGCGCGAGTCAGAATGTCTCCGCGTTGGCGTGCGTTCCCGAACAAGTCGGCGCGTTCCACATCGAGGTGACCGTCACCGACGCTCAA
Source organism: Thermoplasmata archaeon (assembly GCA_022750415.1). Classification (GTDB taxonomy): domain Archaea; phylum Thermoplasmatota; class Thermoplasmata; order Lutacidiplasmatales; family UBA184; genus Lutacidiplasma. The sequence goes on along the minus strand of JAKIVT010000007.1, from coordinate 30,653 downwards.
GGAGAATCCTCGGGCGCCCACGTGACCGTCACCGTCACCCCCTCCTCGACCGGCGGAACCTCCTCGAACCATGGCGTTCTCGGGTCCGGGCTTGCGACGGAGGACGGCTACCTCCTCGCCGGTCTCGGCGTTGCAATCGCCCTGGTATTCGCTATCGCGTGGTGGCGCCGGAGACGTCCGCCAGCCGCCACGGTCGAGTCGTAGACTCCCCCCGGGAACGACGACCCAGCGGGTCGGATCAGCGCCCGCCGAGCTCGTCGAAGAGACGCTCGTAGTCTCGCGCTACGTCGTCCCAGGTCCGAACCGGGGGCGACCCGCTCGGTCGTTCCTGACCGAGGAGCCTCCGGAGCGCGTGGCCCAAGGCTCCCGCGTCGTTCGCGGGCACCAACAAGCCCCGCGTACCGTCGTGGGGGATGGACTCGGAGGCGCCCGGCAAGTCGGAGCCCACCACGGGGGTCCCGCACATGGCCGCCTCCTCGAGGGTCGTGGCCGACGACTCCAAGGTCCCGATCGACGGACAACAGACCACGTCGGCAAACCGGTACAGGTCACCGATCTGCTCATCGGGGACGAACCCGAGGAAGCGGACCGCTGTCTCGAGCTTCCGCCGCCCGACGTCGTTCTTCAATTCTTCCAGAAGCGGGCCCCGGCCCGCGATCATCACCGTGAGCTTCTCTCCCTCGCGAAGCAAACGTTCCGTCGCCTCGAGGAGGACGGAGATGCCCTTGTACGGGACCAATCGACCGACGAACGCCACGGTCGGACCCTGGACATCCGAAGGGACCGAAGGTGGGCGGGAGCGGGAGTTCGTTCGGCCGACGCCGAGGCGGTCGAGGTCCGCTCCCTTGGGGATGACCCGCACCTTCGGAAGGTAGCGAGAAAGTACGGGCGACGCCTCCGCATATCCGCGGCTGTTCGAGACCACGATATCGCACCCCGCCAGGGCGGGAAACGCCGAGATCCGACGGTAGGCTGGGGTCACGAGCCCGGCGCCAGGCGTGCTGGACGCCCCGGCGAGGTCGGCGTCCATGTGGTACGTCAGGACCGTGGGGACGCCGGCCCGACGGGCCCATTTGACGACCGGTCCCTCGACCATCGGGAACGGCATATGGAGTTGGACCACGGAGGCGGCGCCCACCGCGTCCCGAAGACGGCGCCGGGGTGCGCGTCCCAGGAGGAGCGGGCGCTCCATCGTTTCCCGGGCCGCGAGGAGTTCGAGCCGGGCCTTGCCGATATCGATCGAGCCGGTCTCCGGGGTGTAGCGGGCGGTCGTCGCGAGCGCAAGGACCGGGCGGTGCTCGGCGTACCGTCGCACGAGCTGGTAGGCGTACTCCTCCGTCCCTCCCCGGTACGTCGGGGGAAGGGGGACGACCACCGTCACCGGTCCGGTCCGTGCCGTCACGCGAAGGTCTCCGGCAACGGGGGAGCGGCTGGGCGCAGCGAGTATCGGCGGATGAGCCGGCGAAGCGCCGGCATCGGCCGTCCGGTCAGCTTCTCGAGGACCGAGGCCGCGACCGCGTCGCCCGGGTCGAGGCTCCGGGTGAGGACGAGCGCGGCGAGGAACAGGCCGACGCCGACGAAGTACAGCGGGAACACCACGAACTTGGAGACCGGCAGGGTCCCGACGAAGAGGAACAGGGGAAGCCCGACCGCGAGGGTCACGAGGACCGGGACGACGAGGATGCGCCGGTACGGAGTGATCCGGTCGGTCCGGTACAGGTACAGAAGCCCGACGCCGGGGTAGAGGCACCGCGCGACGGTCCAGGCCACGGCCGCCCCGATCAGCCCGTAGAAGGGGATGAGTCCGAAGCTGAGGATCAGGTTCGACGCGGCGGCGATCCCCGTGGTGACGAGCAGCGGACGTGCGTACCCCATCCCGGCCATGCACGCGTTGACGGGTCCGAGGGTGACCGAGAAGAACGAACCGAGGACGAGGATCTCGAGCGCGCCGGTCGCGCCGAGGAATTTCGGGCCGAAGACGGTGTTGATCGACTGGGACGGGAGGCAGACAAAGAGCAGGAACATCGGCACAGTGATCGCGAGGGTCCAGCGGGTCGAGGTCACGAAGGTGCGCCGGATCGTTTCGCGGTCGTTCTGGGCCGTCAGCCGGGCCGCCGTGGGCATGTAGATGTACGTCAGCGCGCCGTTGCCGACGAGCAAGAGGCGGCCGAGGATCATCGCGGTCGAGTAGAGCCCGACCGTGGCGGTGTCCCGGAAGACGCCGAGGATGAGCGTGTCGACGTACGCGGTGACGAACTGAAGGGAGGCCACCCCCCAGAGGGCGACCGAGAGGGTCCAAAGCTGGGAGCGGGGGCGAGACGGGACGTGGTCGACCGGGGGGAGGTGGTTGGGGAGCTTCCGCACCGTGTAGGCGACCAGGAGACCGAGGGTCACCGCCTGACTCGCCGTGTAACCGAGCAGGGCGGCCGTGAACCCGAGGTGGAGGAGGAGCACGGCGCCGAGGAAAAGGACAAACAAGGCGGGGGCCGCGACCCCGTTGAACCAGGCGTTCGGGGCGCTGTCCTCGAATCCCTGGAAGATGGACGCAAGCATCGCGGCCATCATTTGGAATCCGATGGTGATGCTGAACAGTTGGAAGACGATCGTCAGCGACGAGTTGTGGAAGAGCGCGGCGAGGTCGGGGGCGGCGAGGTAGACCAGAGTCGAGATCACGATGGAGGCGATGCCGGTGATCAGCAGCCCCCAGCGAATCAGAGCGCGGCGCTCGGCGGGGTCCCGCTCGTACGAGATCGAGCGGGCAATCGCCTGATTCAGCCCGAGAAGGGCGACCAGCGAGAGGAGGCCGGTGAGCGCGAGGCCGATGGAGAACTGCCCCCACGCGTCGACGCCGAAGGCCCGGGCCAATCCGACCCGCCCGAAGAAGCTGAAAACCAGCAGGAGGACGGTGCTCGCGGCCATGACGGCCGTCCCCTTGCCGACGATGTGGAGCGAGTGGTGGTAGGCGTCGTCGCGCTTCGCGACGTCCGACCGGGCTGGACCCAGGGGGGGAGGTGGGGCGAATTCCATGGCTGTTCTCCGGGTGGTCCGCGCCCGCCTACGCGGCGGTCGCTTCCTGGACGAGCGACGCGACGAGGTCGACGGCCCGCTCGCACATCGCCTTCGCCTTCGCGCCGTCCTGGCTCTCGGCGTAGACGCGGCAAACCGGCTCGGTGCCGGACGGTCGAACGAGGATCCAACCGTCCTTGTAGAACGCCTTCACCCCGTCGAGCGTGACGAGGTGGTCCGCGTCACCTCCGAGAGTTTTCTGGACCCGCTCCATGACCCGCGCCTTGGCGACGCCGGGGAGGGGAACGTTCCGTTTGACCACGTGGTACTTCGGGAGGTCGGCGAGCAGCTGGCCGAGCGATCGCCCGGTTTCGGCGAGGAGGTCGAGCAGCATCGCGGAGCTCGCCGGTCCATCCCGGGCGACCTGGTGTTTCGGCCAGTAGAACCCGCCGTTCTCTTCTCCCCCGAAGACGGCCTGCTCGTCCGAAATGCCCCGCGCGACCGGCAAGGACCCGGAGCGGGTGATGACGAGCTTGCCGCCGCCCTGCCGGACGACCTCCTCGACGCACCGCGTCGAGGTGACGCTCGTGACGATCGTTCCGCCCCCGTTGCGCCGGAGCATTTCACGCGCGAACAGCCCGAGCGCTTCCTCACCGGGAATGTAGCGGCCCGTCTCGTCCACGAACGCGACCCGGTCGGAGTCCCCGTCGTGCGCGACGCCGAAGTCGGCGCCGAACGCGACCACGGCCTGGCGGAGGTCCGAGAGGTTCGCCTCCGTCGGTTCGGAGGGGTGACCGGGGAAGTGGCCGTCGGGGCTCGCGTTGAGGGTGGTCAACCGGCACCCCAGGGAACGGAGGAGTTCGGGGCTGGTGGCTGCGCTGGTCCCGTTCCCGCAGTCCAGGACGACGCGGAACTTGCGCGCAGCGATGCGTGGGCGGTCCACGAGGCCAACGATCGAACGGAGGTACCGAGCGACCCCGTCCGTGTCGCGGCGGACGGGAAGGGCCCGGTCCCACTTCGGCACCGCGAATTGGCGGCGGTGGACGTTCCGCTCGATGGTGTGCTCCTCTTCCGGCGTGATCTCCATCCCTTCCGGGCCGGAGAACTTGATCCCGTTGAAATCGGTCGGATTGTGGGAGGCCGTGACCATCAATCCCAGTCGGGCGTGGAGGGCGCGGACGTTGTACTGCAAGCACGGCGTCGGCATGGCCCCGAGTTCCACGACGTCGATCCCGTCCATGGCGAGGACCCCCGCGAGGATTCGGGCGATTCCCGGGCTCGTCGTCCGGTAGTCCTGGGCGATGAGCACCGGGCTTTCCCCCTGCAGGAATTCGGCGGTTGCGGCGGCGACCTCCGCGATGAACACCGGGGAGAACTCGGCGTTGACGACCCGGCGGATCCCGTCCGTCCCGAACAGTCGGGGGATTGGTTCGTCCGCCATTGGCGTCGGCGGGGCCCCCCCCGTCTAAAACCGTTGCGGCGGACCACCGAGGGTCGGAGTCGCGAATCGGACCGACGGGAGCGGACCTTACGCCGAGGATTCGACGCCCGTCGGGACGACGCTCGAGGAGGTCTCGCCCCGCGCGGTCTCGCGGTACACCCGGAGCGAGTCGGCGTTCGCGCGGAGCAGGGCGAGCTCCTTCTGCTGGACCGAGCCGTTGAACGACGAGGTCAGGATGGAAAGCGAGCGGAACCGGGCGCGGGCGGCCGGTTCGAGCTGGTAGCCTCCCGAGCGGGTCATGTGCTCCGGGAGGGCGAATGGGTCGTCGCCGAACTGGTCGGCCCCGATCGGCACGCACACCAGCCGCCGGCTGTTGGGAAGACCGACGACCGCGACCGACATCGGGTCCGAATCGGACGACTCGCCCGGCAGCGACACGACGATGGGGACACGCCCGTCGATTGACACGGCGGCGGCGAGGGGGAGCGGCGACGGCGGGCCGACCACCGACTGCTTCAGCGGGTCGTACGGGATGATCGTGATCTTGACGCCGATCTTGCCCGCGCTGAGCCGCCGGGAGAGGTCGTTCGCCTCGGCGACGCGCGCGAGAGGGCTGAAAATGACGAGGTCATGGGAGTCGGTGGCCAGGCAGATCGCCTGGAGGTCCCGCAACGGCTGGCGGGGGGCCTGCCGGTGGGACCGGAGCGGGTCGGCGCGAATCTGGGCGGCACCGGAGTGGCGGACGATGCCGAGAAGGATCTTGGCCCCGTCCTGCACCGCGTGGAGCTTCGCCACGCCGACTCGGTTGCGGTAGGAGATCGGGATCTGGGAGACGCGGAGACCGGAGCGGAACGACTTGAGGAACACCTCGGCCTCGATCTCGAATCCGGTCGACTCGAGCTCGAGCCCCTCCACGACCGAGGTACGGATTCCCCAGAGGCCGCTGCAGATGTCGAGGATGGGGGAGTGGCTCAGCTGAGCGGCGATGTAGTTGAGGAGGCCATCCCCGAGTCGGTGGATCGCGGCGCGGACGACCCCGAGCGGGTTGAACTCCGGGCGGCGGACGCCGATGACCAAGTCCGAGCCGGCCTCGAGCAGCGAGAGCAGCGAGGCGATCCCGGTTCCGGGATAGGTGAAGTCGGCGTCGATGAGGACGGCGTACCGCATCCCGTGCGCCTGGGCCCACGCGAGCCCCTCCCGCGTCGCCCCGCCCTTGCCCTTCGAGGTCTGAACAAGGATCGTCGCGCCGTATTTGCGGGCGACCTCGAGCGTGCGGTCGGTGGAGTGGCCGTCGACCACCACGAACGTCGGGTCGAACCCGGCGGACCGAAGGTGGTCGACCGGAATGTCGTCGAGGGTCCGGGCGAGCCCCTCCTCTTCGTTGAGCGTCGGAAGGAGAATGGCGACCGGTACGGACCCCGGGGTCGGGGAGTGCAGGTCGCTGGGCTCGTTCATGGTGGTCGTCGCGTTCTCCTCGTTCCCGGTTTCGCTCAATACGTATTGAGCATCTTCTCGACGGAAGTCCCCTTCTTAATGCCTTATCCCCGGTTCCGAAATCGCGTGTCTATGTGAGACACACGCATACGTACTCACCGTTTCGGTCGGCGGTGGCCGGAATCCCCGAAGAACGGGGCTCCCGACCGGGTCTCGTCCCCCGAGTTCCATCGACGGTCGGCGGTCAACCTTTTATTCACCGGTCCTCCGCGCCGCTCCTATGGGTCCTCCGTCGGAACGCGTCCTCGTTCTTGGCCTCGATTCGGTTCCGCCCGAACTTCTGTTCGACCGGTTCCGAAGCCTAATGCCGAACCTACAAAAGTTGCTCGCCCGGTGCCAGTGGGGGACGCTCAAAGCGTGCGACCCACCGATCACCGTCCCGTCGTGGGCCGTGATGTTCACCGGCATGGATCCGGGGTCCCTCGGGATCTACGGGTTCCGGCACCGGCGCCCCCGAACCTACTGGGACACGTACTCCCCCAGCCCCCAGATGCTCCCGCACCCTCCGGTTTGGGAGGTGCTCACGCGCCTCGGCAAGCGGTGCGCCGTGATCGGGATGCCGCCGGGGTACCCCCCGCCGAAGATCAACGGGATCTACATCTCCGACTTCCTCACCCCCCAGAAAGCGAAGGACTTCGTCCACCCCGCGTCCCTCGCCCCGGAGGTCCTCGCGGTCGCCGGCGGCTACGAGTTCGACGTCACGTTCCGGGCCGAGGACCGGGAGCGGATCGGGGTCGAGTTGTTCGAGATGACGAGGAAGCGCTGGGCCGTCGCGCGCCACTTCTGGAAGAAAGAGAAGTGGGACTTCTTCGCGCTCCACGAGATCGGCCCGGACCGGCTCCATCACACGTTCTGGAAATTCTTCGACGAGAAGCATCCGAGGTTCGAGAAGCATCCCGCGTTCGCGAAGCTGGTGGACGACTACTACCGGTTGATGGACGAAGAGATCGGGCAATTCATGGCGCTCGTGCCGGACGACGTCACCGTCATGGTCCTCTCCGACCATGGAAGCCAGGGGATGGACGGTTGCTTCTGCATCAACGAGTGGCTCATCCAGAAAGGGTACCTCACCCTGAAGAGTCCTCCGGAAAAGCGCGGCACGGCGATCGAGAAGTACCCCATCGACTGGTCGAAGACCACGGCGTGGGGGGCGGGCGGCTACTACGCCCGGATCTTCTTCAACGTCAAAGGCCGGGAACCCGAGGGAATTCTCGCTCCCGCCGACGTGCCCGCGACCATCGAACGGATGTCCCGCGAACTCGCGGAGGTCCGTCGGCCGGACGGTCAACCGCTCCAGCCGGATGTCAAGATCCCGGCGAAGATCTACCGACAGGTGCGGGGCGACGCGCCCGACCTGATGATCTACTTCGGCGACCTTCGCTGGCGATCGGCCGGGACGATCGGATACGGCGGTCTCTTCCTCGAGGAGAACGACACCGGTCCGGACGACTCGGTCCACTCGTTCGATGGCATCTTCGCGGTGCGAACGCCCGGCACGACCGGTTCGGTCCACCTCGAACCGAAGGTCGGCATCGACATCGGGCCGACGATCCTCAAGCGCATGGGCATCGAGCCGGCGGCCAACGTCCAGGGGAAACCCATCCCGGAGCTCCTGTAGTCCGGCGGCCCGGACCAGCTGGGTCGGGAGCGAACGTCCCCGAATGAAGGGAGCCGGGCGGGTGGTGGGCGGTCGGCGACCCCTCGTGGTCATCGGTCTCGACTCGGCCACCCCGGAACACCTCTTCGGTCAATGCCTCCCGAGGATGCCCAACGTCCAGAAGCTGCTCCAGCGCGGCGTCCATTCGGTCCTTCGCAGTACCGACCCACCGATTTCGATCCCCTCCTGGCCGGTCATGCTCACCGGGGTCGACCCCGGTACCCTCGGGCTCTACGGATTCCGCCACCGGAAGAATTTCTCCTACACGGAAACCTACGGGCCGACCTCGAAGCTCCCCGTCCCCTCGGTCTGGGAGCTGTTCTCCGATGCCGGACGGCGGGTCTGCGCGATCGGGATGCCGCCGGGGTACCCGCCCCTCCACCTGAACGGGATCGCGATTTCGGACTTCCTGACCCCGTCCGGCGCGACCGACTGGACCTACCCCGCGGCCCTCGCCGCCGAGCTCGACGCTCGGTTCGGCCACTACCGGTTTGACGTCACCTTCCGCGCCACCGAGCGACGGCAGCTCTACCGGGACATCGTCCAGATGACCCAACAGCGCTGGGCGATCGCGGAGGAGCTGTACCAACGCGAACCGTGGGACGTCTTCGCCATCCACGAGATCGGGGTCGACCGGCTCCACCACGCCTACACGAAGTACTTTGACCCGGCCCATCCCGGCTTCGTGCCCGGAAACCCCTTCGAGCACGTCGTGGAGGAGTACTACGCCATCGTCGACGAGTGCATGGGGCGACTTCTCGCCCATGTCCCCGCGGACGCGATCGTCGTGGTCGCCTCCGACCACGGCAGCATGCCGATGGCCGGATGCTTCTGCATCAACGGCTGGTTGGCCGAACACGGTTACCTGAAGTTTCGCACGGCCCCCACCGCCCCCACTCCGTTCGAGAAGACCGACGTCGACTGGGCCCACACGACCGTCTGGGGCGCCGGCGGATACTACGCCCGGTTGTTCTTCAACGTCCGAGGGCGGGAAGCGCAGGGAGTGGTGGCGCCCCAGGACGTCGCCGCGCTTCGGGACCGATTGGTCGAGGAGCTGGCCGGATTGTCCGGACCGGACGGGTCCCCGATGCCCGTGCGATTCCTCGATCCGGCGACGATGTACGAATCCGTTACCGGCGACCCTCCGGACCTGATGGCCTACTTTGGGAACCTGAAGTGGCGGTCGGCCGGCTCGGTCGGACACCCGGGTCTGTACCTCAAGGAAAACGACACTGGCCCGGACGACGCCGTCCATTCGTACGACGGTGTCCTCCTCATCTCGGACCCCCGGGCGGCCACGGGGACGGAACTTCCCCCGCAGGCGATCCGGGATGTGGCCCCGACCCTGCTCGCCCTCGGGGGTCTCGCGATCCCCGCCCATGTCCAAGGGCGGACCATCGGTGCCGGCGTGCCGCCGGCGGCTGGACCGTCCTGATTCGGTCCCTCCCGGGAACTCGGATCCCGAGGAGCTCTCGTTGGCCCGAAGGGAGGGCCGCTCCAATCCCCGGAGCGGAAGGGCCTAGTCGTACCCCCACGATTTCATCCGGACGTCGTCGAGACTGTCGCGCACGAGCTCCCGTCCGTCCCCGGCGTACCGAACGACGTCGGCGGCGCTGAAGATTCCGAACACCGCGTGCTTGGCCTCGGTGGCCTCGTGTCCCTCGAGCGGCGGAGGAAGCGCCGCCGCCCCGGCATCCCCGTTCGGCCAATGCCGGACGTCCCCGTTGACGAGGTCGACCGTCCATTTCTCCCGGCCCCGGTACGCCGCGATCTGGCGGCGGTTCCACGCTTCCTCCCCCCGGATCCCGAGGAGGGAGCGATTGGGGTCGGAAGCCGGCCCGCCCTCCGCGAGGATCGTGGTCCGGTCGGGGGGCGAGACCGGGAAAGGGAGGGCCGGCCGGCCCTCGGCGTCGTAGGGGACGCGGCCGAGTGCCGCGGATTTCATCCAGGAGGAAACGTCGCACAGCGTCACCCAACGGTCGACCCGCTTCGGAACATCGACGCTGCCGGGGGGGACGACCCAGAGCGGGACTCGAAGGACGGAGTCACTCGCGCCGCACCCGTGGTAAATGTTGCCGCCCTCCCCGAAGGACTGGCCGTGGTCGCTCGTGACCATGACCCAGGTCCGGTCGCGCTCCCCGGCGCTCTCGAGGAGCGCCATCACCTGGCCGACCTTCCGGTCGGCTTCGGTGATCGCCCTCTGATAGGCGGCACGGACCCGGTCCCAAGGAACCCGGTCCTTCAAGCCGGGTACGGAGAGGAGGTAGAACCGCGGGATCTGGGCATACCCGCGGCGAGAGAATCGGTCCATGAGCCCTTCCGCGAGCTCGGGGTACGGCTCGTGTCCGTCGACGAAGTTGAAGAAGGCGTGGAACGGCTGGTCCTTCGGTCGGCGGGCGAGCCACCGACCCCAATCGCCGAGCAGGTAGTCGCCGCAGACGTCGCGTTTGTAGGCGGTCTCCTGCGCGAAGTTGAGGGTCGTCAGCGGCACGGCGAGCGGCGGGACCCCCGCGAGGAGGTTGCGGAACGGGTCGGAGTAGAGGAACTTCGCGTGGCCGAGGGTTCGGTTCACCGTCGTCCGGTTCTCGTCGGAGGTGCCGATCCGCCGGCTGAACTTCTCGTCGTACCCCGCCTCGAGGCCGTACCCTCCGGTGAGGTGAGCTTCCTCGCTCAGCAACGCGGTCGCGTAACCGCGCCGGCGCAGCCACATGGCGATCGTCTCCATCGGCGGGTCGCCCCGCTCGAAGGTCCGTCGCCGATGGACCCACGGGTACGTCCCCGTCATGATCGACATGTGGGAGGGGACGGTCCAGTTCCCCGGCGCAATCGCATGGGAGAAGAGGGTCGCCCCGCGCGAGACCAGCCGGTCGAGCTCGGGGGTCGGCGCCCCGGCCCCGCCGGAGAAAGCGGCCACGCTCTCCGCACGAACACAGTCGAGGACGATCGTGACCAGGTTCGGGGGCGGCCCCCGACCGGCGGATTCCGCCGCGACCGTCGCTACGGAACCCCCCGAGCGCGGACCCAGCCGGGGACGACGATAAGCGATTCGCCGGCGGGGTTCAAGGGGGAGCGCCCGGAGGGGCCGTCTCGGGTTCCGCGGGGGGAACCACGGGCTCGGGGGGTCGGCCGAAGCGCCAAACGAGGACGACGGCGATGACGAGCGCGATGGCGCCGATGAGCGCGACGTACTTCCACTGGATGTCGGAACCCGGGGACGGGCCGTTCGGCGACGGGTTCCCGGCCGCCACGGGGACCACCGTGAGCGTGGTCGTCCCGTTCGCCTTCTCCGAGTCCGCATCGACGATCGTCACCGTGACCGAGTACGTCCCCGTCGCGCTCGGCGTGCAACTGAACGTCTGGAGTCCGATCCCCGGCGGGCAGCCCGGCGGCAGGCTCGCGTAGGCGAAGTCCGGGGCGCCGGTCCCCCCCGCCGTGGTCACGAGAAACACGGTGATTTGCCCCAGGTGGATCGTGGACGGGGAGGCGGTGAACGCGGCAACGGACGGGCGGGGATGTACCGTGAGCGTCACGACGGAGCTCGTCGAGATCCTGCCGAAGGTGTCGTGGACCGTCGCCGTCACGTTCGCCGTCCCGGCGACCGTCGGATTGCACGTCAGGTTCGGACCGGTCGTCGCCGCGCATCCGGCCGGGAGGCCCGCGTAGGTGAACGAGAAGGGTCCGGTTCCGCCCGTCGAGCTGACGTTGAGGTAGGTGGTCGCGCCGACATCGAGGGTCGAGCGGCTGACGGAGACTCCGGTCACCTTCGGGTTCGCCTCAACGGTAAGGGACGTCGTGGACGAGGTGACCAGCCCGACGGAGTCGGTCACGGTCACCTTGACGAGGAACGGGCCGACCATGCCGGGCGAGCACGAAAGCGTCGGGCCGTTGGTGGTCGCGCAACCGGGTGGGAGGCTCGTGTAGAGGAACGTGTACGGCCCGAGTCCCTGTTGGACGGTGACCGAGAACGCGACGTGGATCCCAAGATCCACGACGGCGGGGGTCGCACTGAACGCGGCGACGAGGGGGTCCCCGACGACGTTGAGGAGGAGGGTGGGGGTCATCTCGACGGCGCCGCCCGAGTCCGTGACGGCGGCGTGGATCGGGTACGTTCCCGACGCCCCCGGTCGGCAGGAGGCGTTCGCCCGGTTGACCGAGTTGCAGTTCACCGGGAGTCCGAGGTACTTGTAGCTCAGCGGACCGGTGCCGTTCGCGGTGACGTTGATGTGGACGAGCGCGCCCACGTCGGTGGTCAAGGGACTCACCACGAATCCGGAGAGGACGAACCCGGCGACGATCCCGAACACGGTCCCCGAGCCGTCGACGGTGACGGTCGCGCTCGTGTGGCTCGGCGAGACGTTCCCGATCACGAGGGACGTCGACCAACCGAGGAACGTGGTGTTGGGGGCCGTGACGGTCGCGGACAGCGGGTAGACGCCGCGCGCGAGGCCGAGCGTCACGCCGCTCGGCTCGGCCACGCCGTTCACCGTGAGCGCGACCGTCCCTGGCCGGGTGACGACGAACGTCACCGGGAAGAATCGGGCGCCGAAGCGCGCCGTGACCACGGCCCCCGTTCCCGTGACGGTGAGTTCGCCAGGGAGGACGCTCGCCGGGCCCGTGACGTTCCAGCCAAGGAATCGGTACCCGTAATTTGCGACGGCGTGCAGTTGGAAGGTGCTGGCGGCGACGGAGGTGTTGATCGTCGGGTTGGCGGACAAATTGTCGAAGTTGAACTGGATGAACCCGCCGGCCGCCGGCGCGGCTTGCAGGGTCAGGGTCTCGTTCGTGGTGCTCGCGAACACCGCGGTCAAGGTTCCCGTCGTGTTGACCGTGACGTGGGTCAGGGCTTGCAACGGCTTCGAGACCCAGAGCGCCGAGGAGTTCGAGACGGTCCAGCGCTGGAACGCGTATCCCCCGAAGGGGGCAGCTCCCAGGGCGTGGAGCCCGGGCGTCAGGGGGACGGAACTCCCGTTCGATTGCGGTGGGCCTCCGTCGAACACCACCTGCCCTCCCGCGGAGGGCTGGGAGAGGACGGTCACCAGAGCGGCGAACTCTCCGAACACGTAGGCGGTCCCGTTCGCGAGGGTTACGTTCGCTTCCGTCGAATTGCCGGGGAGGGACACCCCGCCCGGAAGGACCGACCAGCTGAGGAATCGCCAGCCCGGAGAAGCGTTGGCGACGAGAGAGATGGTCCCCGCGCTCAGGTTCACGGCACCGATCGACGTTCGGCTCGTGGCATTGTAGGGAATGGCGGTGCCGCCGATACTCACGGTCCCCGCGCCCACCACCTGGGCCACGACGGTGACGTTCGTCCCGTCGGGGGTGAGCTCGGCCGTCACGGTGGCCACCCCGCCCGCGCTCGAGACGACGAGCCAACTCGCGGCGGCGGCGGATTCCACCACGTAGGCCGGGCCCGTGGCCGACCAGGAGGCAAATGCCCAACCGGGGGGTGGCGCGGACTGGATGGGATAGGAGCCGGAGGCGAGGAGGACCGAGGTGAGGTTCCCTTCCGTGGCGAGCGGGCCGGAAGGCCCGAGGGTCGCCACCGACCCGAGCACGATCGACCCGGACGCCCCCGTGGAATCGAACGTGACGTTGGTGAGCGTCGGGGTCGCGGTGAACTGGGCCACGACCGTCCCGGCGCCGGTCACGACCAACGTCGTGGAGGCGCTCGCCGCGTTCCCGACCGCGCACCCGCCCGTGACGGTCCAACCCCCGAACGACTGGCCCCCCGTCGGGAGCCCGGTCAGCTCGAACGCACCCGAGGTCAGGGAAACGGCCGTAGGAATGGTGTAGTTGCTGCCGAGGAGTTGGACGAGTCCGGAACCGGCCCGAACGCCGACGGAGACGTTCTGGCTGCCGGCCCCGCAGCCCGGCACCGCGAAGGGGTTCGCGGCGAACTGCGAATACCCGAGAAGATTCGGGGTGGCGGTCGAGCCGAACTGGTTTTGCTCCCCGAAATCCGAGGTGACGCCGGAGTAATCGGTGGCGCCGAACTCGAACGACCCGGCGCCGCAGGAGTAGCTGTACCAAGGATAGGTGCAGTAGGCGGAACCGATCCGTCCCGTGCACGTCTTGTTGCTGAGCGAGGTCACCCCCGCCGTCCCGCCGACGCTGCTGGAGAACAACACCTCGCTGCTCCGAGCCGTCGTCGTCGCGGTGAAGACCGGTGGCGTGAACCGGAGGGGAGACGCCGTGTCGTTGATCCACGACGTCGGGTCGTAGCTCGGGCACGGGATCGAAGGGTTGGCGGGGGTGGCGGGGGACACCCCGGGCGTACATCCGCCGAAGCTCGAGTTCGATGGGATGGAGGGATTGGCGCCACCCGCGAGTTCGACCCCGACCGAGACCGAGGGAATCTCGGCCGCCGAGCCGGAGAGGCCGTTGAGGACGTTCGCCGTAGCGTAGGCAGGCTCGAGGGGCGCGCCGTGGTCGTTCAGCCCGTTGATCGTGGCGACCGCCCCGCTGGTCGTGTCGGCCACCGAGATGGACTCCCCGGACGCTCCGCCGGCCCAGCCGTTCGTCGTGAGGTTGAGCACGTCGCCACCGGCGAGCGCCAAGTACGTCGAGTTGGAGGCCACGGAGGAGTAGAGCGGTTGGTCGACGCAATCGTCCACGGACCCGGTCGCCCGGTCGAATTCCCAGCCCACGACGGCTCCGGTCCAGTTGTTCGTCGAGGTCGCTGGCCCCCCGAGGGTCGGCGTCCAGTTGGCGTCGGGTTGGAAGCGGATTTGGACGAAACACTCCCCCATCCAGGCGGCCGGTTCGGACAGGACGAGACCGACCCAGATCGCGCGGTACAGGTCGGATTGGTTCGCCGTTGGGGTCCGGTCGACGGGGAGCGTAAGTTGCATCGAAACGTTTCCGGCCCCTCCGGCGACGCTGGAGTAGAAGCCGGCGACCGCCTGGTCCCGACCGTCGCATCCGGACGAGTTCGGGAGCGGCCCGGCGAAGGCGGGCCAAGGGCCGTCGCAGGGGGCCGGCAGCACCGACGGCCCCGCAAGCTGGGACGGAGGAGCGGGCGGAGCAACGGTCGGCGCGCTCGGCCCGGTTTTCGACGTGTCGGCGGACGGGCCGGCGGCGCCGATCCCGAGAGGGAGCAGGGCCCCGGGTCCGAGGAGAACCCCGAGGACCAGCGCGATTCCGATCGCCGTGGAACGGTCGAGGCGTCCAGTTTCGGGGCGGGAAGTTCCCTTCTGCATCGTGCGGCCGAACCCCGCGTGAGCAGGCCCGGCGTGGTCGAGAAAGGCAGAGCGACGTTTCATAAGGCTATCGCGGCGCTATCGGCGCACACGGGTGGGACTCCGAGAAGGACGCCCACGCTCATCGGCCGGCTCCGACGAGCGAGACCGGAGACCCGGGCAGCTGGTCCGGAGAGGGGAGCAGGAGAACCGTCCACCGACCGGACACGCCGATCACCGTCGCCCCATACTCGGCCTCCAGGTAGGCGACCTCGTTCGGCAGCAGATTTCCCTGGGCGCTCCCCGGTTGCGTCGAACTCGTGTAGAGCACGAACCGGATCGACCAGTTCTCCCAGGTCGCCGACGTCGACAGGAGGGGCGGCAAGCCGCGGATCAGATTGGAGGCGCCCGGGGTCGAGAGCAGGATCGAGAGATTCAGTTCCGGAGACCCCGTGGTGGAGTTGAGGACGAAGCTCCCGTGGGCCGGAGCACCCAAGTGGTTGTACTGGAACAGCCCGAGGAGCGCGCTCGATGGGACCAGCTGCGTCAGGGTCGCCAGCCGGCCGGCGAAGGTCCCCGGGGTCAGATTGAGCGATCCGGGGGTGGGTCCCCGGGAAAAGTGGGTGAATCCGACCGAGGGGCCCGTCACGTTCCCGTTCAGAGCGAGTAGGGTCGATCCGGCAGTGGCATTGGCGCGGACGGCGATCGTGGCCGAGGTCGTGCCCGGAGCGACGCTCGCCCGAACGGCGAGCGTGAAGCCGGCGCCGGCGTACTCGACCTCGAACCACGCCTTGCCGGGCGGTCCGAGCAGAACGTTCGTGACCTCCGTCACGGGTTCGGCGCGCGTCACGCCGCCCGTATCCACGACGACGCTGAGGTTGCCGATCGGCAAGGCCGCCACGGGCGTGAAGACGCCGAAGTACGCGGCCTGGAACTCGAACGTCGCATTCCCTGCCGAGAGGTTGGTGCCGAGGCCGGAGACGGCGACCACACCGTTCGTCACGGCGAACCGGCTCGTCAGCGCGAAGTAGGCGCTCTCCTCGTCCACCAAGTGGCTCGCGTCGAAGGTGTAGCGGGCCGGTAAATTTGGCGAGTACGCGTTCCGGACCAACAGCGAGCGCGACCATTTGGCGGCCCCCGGCACCGTGAGCAGGCTTCCGTGGACCCCCGTGCCTCGGATGAGGTCGAGGGCGTGGATGAACGTGGAATCGTGAGCTTCCTTCGTGTTGTTCGCCTCGTACATCGGCAGCGCCGGTACCGTCACCAGCGCCGAGACGCCGAACACGATGACCACCGCGAAGGCGAACAGCGCGTTGGCGGCCGGAGGGTCCGCCACGATCCCGGGAGCGTGCCAACTCGTCCTCGGTGGATGGGAGGGAGCTCCCGGGGCCGCCACCGCCCGGGCGGCGCGCCGGGCGAGACCGGACATGAACCAGTCCAGGAACAGGGCAAGACCGATGGCCACCGGTGTGACGAGGAAGTAGCCGAACCGGACGTAGTCGGTGACCACGGAGAGTTCCCACCCGACGGCCGCGAGACCGGTCGGGGCGAGCGCGAGCGAGACGGTGACCATCGTCCCCAGGGTCATCCGATTCTTCCAGAACATTCGCATGCCGAGAATGTACAACGTCAGGACCCCGACGATGATCAGGATCAGGGGCAGGGCGGTGGTGATCGGGACCCGGAACGCCGGCACGAACGGTCGGGCGAGCAGGTAGAAGATCGCCCCGAGCCCGTTCTTCACGTAGGCGAACGCTCCGCTCTGGAAGTAGTTCGGGTGGTGGATCTTGAGGAGGTACGTGAGGCCGTAGTACGTCCCGATCGACCCGACGAACAGCCCGATGCCGGCCAGTCCGGCCCGGCTCCGTACGATCGCCCGGGGAAGGACTCGGATGGAGAGCGCCATGAGCAGCACGAGTCCGATCGTGCCGAGTTCGATGGCACCGACCAGGCTGTGGGTCAGGACCCCGGCGGCCGCGGCGGCCCAGAACAGCAGGAGATGGAGCGGCCGACGGGACCGGATGTACCGGACGTGGAACGCGAGCGAGAGGTTCAGGAAGACGAACCCCAGTAGATTCGGATACGCGCCCCAGAAGAAC
Source organism: Thermoplasmata archaeon (assembly GCA_022750415.1). Classification (GTDB taxonomy): domain Archaea; phylum Thermoplasmatota; class Thermoplasmata; order Lutacidiplasmatales; family UBA184; genus Lutacidiplasma. The sequence goes on along the minus strand of JAKIVT010000007.1, from coordinate 13,778 downwards.
ATCTGGAGGAACGAGGGGTTCAGCAGCACGAGCGCCTCGGCGACCAGCGCGGTCGATCGCCGACGGGTCAGCCCCCGCGCGAGGAAGTAGGTCGAGAGTCCGATCAGCACGGCGACGACGCCGACATACGCCTTCGCGCCGCCGGCCGCCCCCCCGGCGAGCCGGACCAACAGTCCGAGGAGCGGGAACAGGAGGGGCGGGTACTGGCCGGGGATGATCCAGGAAGGATACGGCAGCCCCGCGTAGGCGAACGAGGTCGAGGTCCACTCGCCCGGATCCCCGCCCGGGGGGATCGGCTGGACGGAGATGATCTGCTCCAGCAGGACCGCGACGGAGATGGCGACGAGGAACGCCAGCAGGAGACCCGGCCATTCGGGGAGCGCCGCCGCGAGGACGCCACGCGGGTTCTGCGATGGCCCCGCGGCCGGCGGGAACAGGAGGTTCTCCGCCCGTCGGACGAGCGCTCGGAGTTCCGCGAGCGCACCCGGGGGGGCCGGCGTCGCCGCGGTCACGGACCCAACCATGTCGCCGAGCCTAGATGTAGCCCCACGACCGGAGCCGTTCCTCCACATCGGACGGAAGTTGGGACTCCGGGCCGGTGAGGATCCGTCGGCCGATCTCCCGAACCCCCTCGGCGAGGGCCGCGAGTTCCGGTCCGTGCGTGGTCGAGACGTCGAGAGCCTCGGCGGGGTCTCCGTCCGGTCGGAAGGCCCGGATCCCGTCGGTCACCGGGTCGTGGACGATCTTGTACTCCCCCTCGTACCCCGCCACCAAGAGACGGTCGATCATCTCCCGGCGCGGCCCGGGAACCTGGTTGCGGTCGGCCGCGTGGACCAGTCCATCCGACATCGCGTACACGGGGTCGGACCGGGGCCGGTCGAGAAGCTGCTCGAGGGAAACGGGTCGGGACGGTCGGTCGGGGAGCGGTACGCCCGCCTCGCCGAGGAGGGTCGCGTACACATCGATCAAGCTGGCCCAGCCCTGCGCGGTCGTCCCGGCGTGGCGTCGGCCCGCGAATCGCACGCTCAAGGGGACCCGGAGCTCCGGCTCGTCGACCCCGACGATGTGGAACAGCGCCGAGTGCTCGCCGAACGCCTGGCCGTGGTCGCTCGTCAGGATCATGGTCGTGTTTTCCCACCGGCCGGAATCCCGGAACGCGTTCACCACACCCTCGACCCGCCGGTCGAGCGATTGGACCATCGTCCGGTAGAGTTCGTGGAGGAGCTCATACTCCCGCGCCGTCGGCTTCCATTTTCCGGTCACCCATCCCAGCCGGTCTTGCCGGGTCCGCGCGTACTCCCACCAGCTTCGGAGGGAATGGACCACCTCCGGTTCGGCGAGGTACGGCTCGTGGGCATCGAGCAGGTTCACGAAGCAGTACACGGGGCGGTCGGCCGGAGCCTCCTTGAGCCACCGCCCGGCGGTCGGCTCGAGCCAGTTCGCCAATCGGGCCCGGGCCCCGTCGGACCGGTGCCGCAAGCGCATCGCGAGTCGAGTCGGAAAGTCCCACGTGCCGGGGTAGCGAGCGAGCATGACGGCGGCCCAGTAGGAGAGATTCGAGAGCGGGCCCCGGCCCACGGGCTGCGGGGGCGGTCCGTGGCCGTTGTCCGACCGCTTCGGGGGAAGCGCGCCGGTGCCGAATCGGTTGAAAAGCGAAACGCCCCAGGCGCTCCGGTCGATGCCGTCGACGAGGCCGAGGGCGGGGCTGATCAGACCGTTCGCCGAGATCGACAGTGTATGGTACCCCGAGGACCTCAGGAGCGCGCCGACGGACTCGCCTCGCGCGTCGAGCTTGAGGAGACCCTTCGCGTGGACTCCGTGCTCCCAAGGATAGAGCCCGGTGAACATGCTGGCGTGGGCGGGCACGGTCCAATGGGCCACGCTGGCGGCCTTCGGATAATCGACCGACTCCGCCCGGAGCCGGTCGAGGAACGGGGTCGGTCCGACCGCCTGAGCGCCCCCCGGAAAGTCCGAGGCCCGGACGCAATCGAGGACGACCAGCAGGAGGTTCGGTCGGTCCCGACCGGTCGACGATGGCATCCACCGCCCGACCCACTCCTCTTCTTAAAGCCTCACGAACGAAATCAAACCGTCCAACCGCCGGCGCAGCGTCGGGGCGGTGCGACATGGCCGACCGAACCGCCGCGAGAAATCCTCGGCCGCGGGGGAGGAGGGTGCGAAGGGGGACGATGGCCCCGGCCCGACCCGGGCGTTCGGAGAGGACTCGGGGAGCGACGCACCACCCCGCGACCGGCGAGACCGGGATGGCTTTATCCCGCCCCAGAGTCCGCGACCTCGCCATGCTCGAGGGGCGCCCGGCACGGCCAGGGTCCGGTCCGCGGGTCTCCGACGCCCTCGAGGGGCGAGGTCCGCCTACGCCCGGTCGCCCGGAAATCGCGAGTTGGGCCGTCCGCGGTGGACGGTGACGGCGACCGACGCCGGCGCCCCGGTCCCGGTCGCGTCGCCGCCCCCCCCAGCGGACCACGCGGTGGAGGGACCCAAGCCGGGGGCGATGGCCCGAGCTCGCGCCGCCTTCGCCCACACGGAGGCCGAGTACTTTCCGGCGCGGGACGTGGACCCGGCAAATCGGAGCGGCGTTCGCGAGCCGGGCAAGACCGAGGTGTACGGGTACCTGCTCGCGCTCGCCATCGCCCTGTTCGCGGTGTATCTCGTGGAGCGCGCGATGGCGGTCTACCCCATCCCTTCGGGGGGGGACCCGGGGCAATGGATCGCGGGGTCGTACGCGTTTGTGGGCCTTCCGTATCCCACGTGGCTGCTCCCGGGCCAGTACCCGCCGTTGGTATTCCCGATCCTCGGGGGGTTCCTCCGGTTGGTCGGGCCGCTGCAGGCCGGTCGATTGTTCGTGGCATTTTGCGGGATCGGCATCGGGCTCGGCACGTACTACCTCGCCCGGTCGGTCTTGCGCTCCCGGTCGGTCGCCCTGGCCGTCGAAACGTTCGTGGTATTCAGCCCCACGCTCGTTCAGGCGTACTTCTCCGGGATCTACCCGAACCTGCTGGGCCTGATGTTCCTCGGGCTCGCGGTCGCGTTCTTGGTCCGATTCGCCCGCTCCGGGTCCGAGACCCACGCCTTCTTGTTCTGGGTCGCCACGGCCGCGACGGTCCTCAGCCATCCGCTGAGCGCCACCCTCCTGACGGTGACCCTCGTCCTTCTCGGCGGATTCCTGGTCTCGCAGCGGCGGATCCCGCGGAGCTTCTACCGGGGACCGGTGGCGCTTGCCGGTTTTGCAGTGTTCCTCCTCTCCGTCGGTGGGTTCTACGGACTGGCGTACCTCGTGAAGGTCCCGCAGCCGCACTTCATCGCGGCGAACGCCTTCTCGTACGTCCGGAATGGGCTCGGCAGTCTGTACTACGTTCTCCTCAACCCGTACTTCGCGTCGACGAAGCCGTCGTTGCCCAACGCCGAGCTCATCTCCCTGGTCTCCGCCCTCTTCCTCGCCCTGGTTCTCGTGGGAGTTCGACTCCTCGCCCCCGAGCGGCTCACGTTGGGGATGGTGACGGTCCTCACCATGTTGCTCGCGGTGATCGGCGGCGCGATCGTCGGCTGGAAACTCTCGATCGTCACCGACTACGTCCGGTTTCCGCTCTACCTCGTCGTCCCGCTCGGTCTCGGTCTCGGCCTGGTCTTCGACGCCTTCCTGCACTGGACGCCGGCCTTCCTGACGCGTGTCCTCCCCACGCGTCCGGTCGGCCCGCCGTCGGCGGCCGGCCGGCGAAGGAGCGGGGGAGCGGCTCGCACTCCGCCGCGCCCGGCCGCCCCGACTTGGGTCGGAGTACCCCCCGGGTGGACCGCGCTCGGCACCGCGGCCTTCGCCCTCGCGGTTGTCCTCTTGATCATCGGCGCCGGGGCCGTGACCGAACCGAGCCTCGCCGCGGATGAACAACAGAACTCCTCGCTGTTCCACGACTCGACGTTCTTGGCCGCCCTCGGCGACATTCAGCACTCCGGGGTTTCGGGGAACGTCTTCGCGCCGGGAGGGGCCGCCAAGTGGACCCGGGCCCTTCTCGACCGCGAGGCCTACACGCCGTTCGTCGCCCCCCGATTCACCTTCGACCCGGGTCACCTGACCGACGAGGAGGTCACCTACTTCGCGATGGTGGCGCGCGATGCGGTCACCAACAGCCTTGTGGCCGCCACGATCGCGGGAACGAACGGCACCCTCGACAACGAGACGCCGGACTACGAGGCGTCGGCGAACGGGGTCTTCCTGTCGGTGGCCTCCCTCGCCGCGGACAACTTCAACGTCACGGTCTCCAATGGGAGCGCCAACCAGACGGAATCCGTGCGGGCCTCCCCCACGATCTTCGCGCCCTCCTCCACGGTGGCCGGGGCGACGAGCCCGGCCGTCACGACGATGTCGATGCTCTACGTCGAGACCGGGTTCGACCTCAACGTAACGGTCACGATCCCTTCCGTGTCCCCCCAAGCCCGGTTCTCCCTCGTCTTCGCGGCGGACCCTGGGTGGGCGATCCTCGCGGTGCGGGGCAACATGACCGGGCCGGCGTTCGGGGTCGGGGCCACGAACTTCCAAACCGGAACGACGCTCGGGGAGGTGGTGCTCACCCCCGCCTCGACCTCGGCCAACCTCCGAACGTTTGTGAACGTGACTCCCACGAGCTCCGTCGGCCGACCCCAGTCGCTCAACCGCCCGGCGATCCGAACGGTGGCCCGCGTCCCGCTGAACGTCACCGCCGGACCGGGCGGCGTCCCCGAGGTGAATTTTACCCTCGCCTTTTCCACCCCGAGGGCCCAGAACCTCGTCAGCGGTCTCCCGAATGCGCTGGACGCCCCCACGATCTGGGCGCAGTGGGGGGTCCGGTTCGTCCTCGCGACCAACGAGTCCCAACTCATCTTCAGCCACCCCAGCGCGATCCTCTGGGTGGCCACCTATCTCCAGGGGGAGTACGGAGCCCGGGTCCTCGGAGTCGAAGGAACGTGGACGGTCCTGCTCTTGCCCGCTCCGAGCGGCTGATCCGGTCCCCCGGATGCCGAGGAACCGGAACACGGCGGTCCGGGAATCGTTCCGGGAGTCCCCATGGTCGATGGACACCCGAACGCCGAGCTCGGGCGGGTCCGAACGGGCGGAGTGTCGCCCGGCCGTCTCGTTTCCAAGTTTCCGGCGGTTTCGGGGCCAAAGCTTCAAGAGGGATATACGACAGTGGTGAAACCGGGTTGAGGAACGGGATGGAGGGCACGGTCACTAGCACCGTCGCTCGAATTTGGTCCCCCCGCTCCTCTGCATTGCCTCCCTCCCTTCGAGTTGCACCCTAAACGGAGCCGCCGGTGACGAGCTGGATGGGTACGCTCCCGCGCTCCCGCCGGCTCCAAATGCCGCTCGGGGCAGGCATCCTCCTGGCTCTGGTGCTTGTTGTACTCCTGGTCCCTTCGGTCACCGCTTCCGGGACGGTCTCGCCCCGCGGAAGTTTGTCGGCTCCCAGCGCCCAGTCCTTCCAGGTCGGGGTCCTGAAACTGACGGACGACTCGACCCTCCAATACCTGAAGCTCGGTCACGTGCTGAGCACGCTCACCGACGCGGCCCTGGCCGGGCGCAGCACCGGCTACCAACGAACGTACCAACTGAGCGTGACCACGGCCCTCGTGGTCCCCCTGGTGTCCGTGACGCTCGTGACGTCGCCCTTGACGGTCCTGGGCCAGCCCGGTCAACTCCCCGGCGGGCAAGACGCGCTGCCGCCGTTTGCCTCGTGGTCGTTTACGATCCTGGCGCAGGGCCAAAACGACACGGCCAACTGGACGGCCAACGCCGGGACCGGGCAGCTCTACCGGTCGGTCCCTTGGCAGTCCGGCCAGTTCGTCATCACCGGCCGGACCACCCCGGTCCTTTCGATCTCGGTCCTGCCGACGTTGGTGGGCGGACAATCGGCCCCGGCCAGCGGCTTCGTCGCCAACTCGATCTTCTCCCCCTCGTCCGGCACCGCGAACGACCCGGCGTTTCCCGGCCTCGCGGCCGCCACCCACCCGGGGATCGTCCGGATCGGGATCACGAGCATCGGCGTCTCGATCACGTGGAACGTGACGAACCATTCGGTGAGCTACAAGTGGGTCGGTTTCGACCGCATGGTGAACTTTTCGGAGTCGATGGGGGCCAACATCATGCTGAGCCTTCCCGCCGGAAGTTGGGGGGACGGCAACACGCTCCCGGTCGGCATGCCGCTCGACCCGACCATGCCGGTCACGTTCTACGGGACGACCGGCTACTTCCCGACGACCGTCGCCTACGCGAAGTACGTCGGCGCCCTCGCCCAGCACGTCCAGAGCACGAAGGCCCGCGTGGTCTACTGGAACATAGGGAACGAAGTCCCCCGCGTCAACGTTTCCGAGGTCGCGTCGTTCATCAAGGTGTTCAACACCGCGCTCACGGCGATCCACCGGTACCTCCCGGGTGCGCTGGTCGGGACCGACGTGATGATGGACCCGAAGTACCTCCCCCAATTCGCCAAGGGCGCGCCCACGACCGGGTTCCTCTCCTTCCACATGTACGCCGTCGCCGGGATGTGCATCAACAACGGGGTCTACTGTCCCCCGACCGGCGGCAACAACGGGGTCCCGGACCCGAACCTCGTCGACCGTTCCACCGAGTTCGGCACGATGCTGGCGTGGGAGCCTCCTCTCTCCGCACGGTCGGACTGGTACAATGCCACGGGCCACTGGCTCCCGGTGATCGACTCGGAATCCGGCCTCAATCACGAGGGCGGGACGCTCGCCACCGCCTCGGGGACCGACCCCCGGATCGAAACTCTGTTCGGAGCCCAGTGGCTCGCGGGCCTGTACATCGACGGGACCCAAGAGGGTGTGAAGGGGATTGTGTACTACACGCTCGCGGGCCCGGAGACGCTCAACGTCACGCCGACCTCGGCGGCCGGGGGATGGGGATTCGAGATGATCCGGGAGAACGCGAGCGGCCCGGCGATCTTGTATGCCCCGTACTGGGCCGCCACGATGTGGGGGAAGGCGGTTCCCTCGCAAAGCCCCGCGTTGATCACCACCGGCTCCGTCGCCGCTCTCGCGGAGGCGCAGGCGTACCGGACCCATGCGGGGGTGTCGGTCGTCGCCGTGAACCACGTCAACGCGACCGTCAAGTTCACGGTCTCCTTCCCCGGAGCTTCGCTCTCCCCGAGCAACCTCACGCTGCTCGACCACCGCTCCTATTCGGAGACCTGGAACGTCGCGACGCACCAGGAAGTCCTGGGCAAATCCGGTGTCCTCTCGCGGGTCCGGACCAGCAACCCCGTGACCTTCATCCTCCAGGGGTACGGCGTCGCCGTCCTCACGGAGGTGCCGAGCGGGACCCACGCGCCCGCCCGAAGCGTCCCGGCGCTTGGGGCGCTGTTCGACCCCTCCGCCCTCTGCTCCGCGGCCAACACCACCCACGGTTCGGACGCGACGGCCCCCGCCGGTGTCGCGGCCCCGGCGTTCCTCGAGGCCGCCCGAACCCCGTGGACCGAGGGGCGCGTGGTGGCCGCCAGCCGACCGAGTCTCGCTTCGTAGAGCCAGTGCTCGACGAGCACTCTGGGACCGGCCCGGTCGACGGGAGCGTGTAGCGAACGGACTCGATTGGGCCCAAGCCCCGAAGCGCGGGACCGTTGCTCGGGTGCCCGGAGGGACGGAGAGCGTCGAACGCGAGCCGACTATCCGCCCCAGGACCCGGAGGAGGAGATGTCGACCCACTCCGTTCCGGAGGGCGTCCACAGTACGAGGTCGAGCGCCTGCCCGGCGAACGCGGTCAGGTCGACCTGATAGTTTCCTTGCATGACGGTCCCGCACGAGGCCCCGGTCATCCCCGCGCACCAGACCGGCGAGACGTTCCCACCGGAGCCGGCACCGCCGACCGCGTCGCCGGTGTAGATCGCCACCGAAACGCCCGGGCAGCCGCCGGCGTCCACGCTGGCACATCCGGACACGGTGAGGTTGATCGAGGCGGACGCGGAGCCGATCGTCGGAGTCCCTTCCTCCCCGGGCTGCTGGTCCGGGGCCAGCTGGAACGGAAAGACGACGGCATTGGACAGTCCGCTGCTCACCTCGAGATTCGTGGTCGACACGATCTCGATCGAAGGGGGCGGGGTCGTGGAGGTCGAGAGCGACGCCAGCCACCCGAGGCCCACGAGGGCCGCGATCGCGACGGCGAAGAACACGCCGATCTTCTGGCGCCGGACGAGTTTCACGGGCCGCTCCGCTTGGGGCGAGCCCCCGGTCCGGCTGCCCCGAAGCGCTCGAGTTCCGTCACGACGTCGCCGGAACGACGGACGTCCTCGGGGGCATAAAAGTCCGCCAACGGCGACCGCCGTCGAATTCGAGGGAGTTCACGGCGAACCTTGTCCAATGGATTTCCGCTTCGGAAGCGGAATCCGCCGCCGAACGAGGCTAGTGACGGGAGGGCCCGCGCCGACGCGGGACGGCCCGCGCGTGCTGGACCGGCGGGAGGGGCGCGGACGACCCCCACGCAGCGAGGGCGATGCCGACGGTCACGCCCAAGATGCCGAGGGCGGCCCACCGGTTTCCAGTCAGACCGAGCACGGCTTTCGGGACCGCCACGGCCGCGCCGGAGAGGGCGGAATCGGTGGGCGCGGAACCGGCCGGAGAGCGGCCGTGGTTCCCGGTCGCCGGGGGGCGAAGCGGCGCGTTGGGTCCCCCCGTCGTGTTCGGTTCGGTCGAGTTCGGCCCGGTCTGGTTTCCGGGGGACGTCGAGTTGGTCGAGTTGGTGCTGTTCGTGGAGTTTCCCGACCCGTCGGAATCGTTCGCCGGGGCGTACCGACCGGTCACGAGCGCCATCCCGTACCCGTCGATCGCCACCGTGCCGCCGGCCATCGGGGGGGCGAGCGAAACGACGCCCGAGCGCTCGACGCTCGCCGAGTTCGTGGCCGCGTTGTACGTCTCCGTGTAGCCGCGGGAATCGAGGACCGTGAGCGCGGTCGGGGTCCACTCGCTCGCGTTGGGGAACTCGACGGTCGTATTGATCGCCGTCGCCATCCGGTTGACGAGGACCACGGCGACGTGCGTCCCGTCGCGGACCGCGTAGGGGACGACGTCGGTGGCACCCGTGACGTTGACGGCCACTCCGGAACCGGCGGATTGGACCTCCGTCGCCCACAGGTAGGACGCCCAGTACGGGGCGAACTCCACGAACTGCCCGCTCAGGTTCAGCGTGGTCAGTCCGAATCCGAATCCCCCGTAAGGCGCGGTCTGCGTGCTGTTCGGGGTGTTCGGATTGGTCAGCCGGAAGTACGTGAGGCTCGACACGTTCGCCCGCGACGCGTCGATCAACGTCGACCCGAGCCACGCCGCGCCGAACAGGGTCTGGATGCGCGGGTCGCTGCCGGTGCCGCCGGATCCACCGTTCCCGCCGGCCGCATTCAAGTTCGACTCGGTGTCGAGGATCGGAAGGTGCGTACCCGTCAACGCAAACCATTCCGCCTGGGCCGCGGGCGGGGCAAGGAAGGGAGCGTGGGAAATGTTGGACGACGGGGCCAACAGGTCGGCGTCGGTGTCTCCGAGCCCGAACGTTCCCGGCGCGCAGTACGACCCGTTCGAGCTGCACAAGGAGTTCGAGGCGTAGTAGTGGAACGACAGGAACCCCACTCCCGACGTGGTATTCGCGAATTCCCCAAGGTACGGCTTGCTCGTGATGGTGTCCGCGCTGACCCGGGCGTTCGGAAGCAAGGCGTGGATCGTCGTCGCGGCCACCGTGATCAGGTCGGCGAACGTGGCCACCTCCGACGCGTTGAGCAGGGGGACCTCGTTCCCGACCTCCCAATAGGGCACCGACTCGCCGGTCGCCGCGATGTGGACGGCCAATGCCTCGACGTACGCGGAGAAGGCCGTCGGGTCGGCGAAGTAGCCGTTGGTCCCGTTGAAGGGAATCGGGGTGCCGGGGTTGAGGGGCATCCCCGACGGCAGGACGTTGCCGTCCCCCCAGGTGCCGGCCGGTAGGCTGAGGAGCGGGACGGCGCCGAGGGAGGAGATGAAGCGGACGACCGAATCGAAGTGGGCGAAGTCGAACGTCGGAGTTCCGCTGGTCGTGTTCCAGCTCGCCGCGATCCCGCTCGACGTCATTCCGAACCGGACGATCGTCGGGTGGAGCGCGGCCGCCGCGGCCGTGAGGTTGGTGGTGCTCGAGGACTTGCCCGCCCCCGGCGACCACCCATTGAGGGAGACCGAGAGGGAGGTGGGCGTCGTCCCGTCGCGGGTGCCGGGGGACACGGTGACGGTTTCCGTACCGACGAAGGTGCCGTTCACCATGTACGTGGCGTTCTGCCACGCCACCGTGCTCTCGAGTGCCTGGGTGGCGGGGTTCACCGTCCAGTTCGCCGAGTCGGACCTGCCGGAGGAACTCACCGACCAGGACCACTCGGCGAGCGGGGGGAGGGCGTCGGGCCCCCCGGGAAGCTGCGAAGGCGACGACCAGTCGACGATGGGACTGGTCTCCAGCAACACGGATTGGCCGGATTGCGGAGCGCTCACCCGGACCTCGATGGTGTACGACCGGAACGTCGGGCCGACGATCCCCGGTTGGACGAGGTCGCCGATCGGGTCGACGCCGGAGGCTCCCCCGAGGACGGTGGTGTCATCGGCGAGGACGGTGGTGGGGGCCGAGTGCGACGACCCGGCGGACCCAGAAGAGACCGGAAACGCCGTCCGGCCCGTCGCCTGCGACCCAGGGGCCGCGGCGGAGACCAACCCGGTCAGCAGCAGCACACCGAGGACCGCGAGGACTCCAACGGTGAGCGGAGCGTGCCGACGGAAGAGCATCATGGAGGGAAGCCGTTCCCAGCGGCGAGGGAACTAAATTGAATACGTATAAGGGGGTATTAATACCCATTCCAATTCGGAGGCCCGGATCGCCGGGCCGGCCCAATCTCTCGCCCGGAATGCGTGGGAGCGGGACCCAAGTCTCGAAGCCGGGGAGTTCGTGCGTCCGAGCGAGGCCGGCCTTACGGGGCGAGCTCCCAGGTCGCGCCGAGCCACGTCTGCGTCTTGACGGAACCGCAGAGGCGGGCGTTGGTCCCCGTGCCCCCGAACAGGAGGTTGGCGTGGAGCGCGGAATCGTAGACCGCCGACGCCGAATCCATCGGCGGGAACTGGGCGGTCGTGAACACCTTGTGCCAGTGGAGCGCCGAGGCCGACGGTCCACTCAACACCCAGGTGTCGTTCATCAGGCACCGTCCGTGGACCCCCTCGTCCTGGCCGGCGGTGAGGACCACGCCCCGGCTCGCGTCGAACGTCGAAGCGGCGCCGTCACGGGCGTACGGGGAGTGGACGAGTCCGAGGTTGGTCCAGAGACCCGCGGAGTACGCCCACGTTTGGTTGAAGGCGAGGTACCCTCCCACGCCGTGCTGGTCGTACCCGCCGAATTCGATCACGACCCCGGTCGTCGGATCGTACTGGAGGCTGGGTTCGGAGGAGGGGGGCGGCGCGTTCGCCGTCACCACCTGGGTCCAGGCCCCGCCCGAGAACGACCACGTGTCGTTCAACATCGTGTAATCCGGCTGGTAGTTGATCGAGCCGTTGGGCGCCGTGCCATTGTGCCCGCCCCACATCACGACGTAGTGGTCGGCTCCGTCATACGCCATCCCTCCGGAGCGACGCGCCGGTGGGGAGACCGTTGGGGTGAGTTGTCGCCAGCCGTGCCCCATATGGAACACCCACGTGGCGTTGAGGTAGGCGGTGGCGTTCGACCCGCCAAAGAGAACCACCTCTTGGTCGACGGGGTCCCATGCCATCATTCCATTGCGGGTTGGTCCGGGATGGGCCGACGGAAAGATCTGCGTCCAGCTGGAGTTGGTGAACAACCAAGTGTCGTTGAGCGACGAATGGCCTCGCCGTCCCCCGAACAGAACGCCGAACGGGGTTCCGGTCGAGGGGTTCGCCCAAACGAAGCCGAACTCGCTCCGGTTGGTCGGCCCGCTCAGATTGAGGTCGACCCAGGCGGCGCTCGGCGAGTTCGCGATGGGGCTCGCGTGGGGCCAGGGTGGGGGTCGCGCCGCGATGCTCGCTTCCCCGAACGAACTCGCCAGCAGAATCGCGACGAAGCCGAGGGCGACCGCAAGGGCCGCCCGTTGGGCCCGGTGTCGGCTGCCCGTCGGGGGTGCTCCCCGCGGGGTTCGGTTCTGGAGGAGAGTACGGTCGGTCGACGATGCCACCCCTGCACGGCGCCGACCGGGTCCCGGTACTTCAGAAGGCGGTCGAAATCGGGCGGTGTCTCACCCCCGGCGACCCGGTGTGAACTCGGGCGCAGCAGTCGCCCGGTGGGCACTTCTCCGATGCCCAGAATCCGCGGGAAACCTGGGACGGGGGCTTGAGGTGGGGCTCGAGGAGAGCGGGGTCCCACGGCGGGGACCGACTGGGCGGCTGCGCCATTCCACGGCCCCGGGTCCGAATTCCCCCGTCACGTCGGGACGATGGACAGGCTTACCTGCCCTTCGCTCTGGGAACGGCGGAGCCATGGTTCCGAGACGCCGTTGGGGCGAGGGAGCTCCGCGCCTCGCTTCGCTCCCTTGGGGTCGATTTCTGGTCGTCGTGACGGTGGCCCTCCTGGCCATCCCGGCCCTCCCGCCGGCGACTTCGGTGGGGACCCCTCGGATCCACAGTTCGTCCACGAGCTCGAGTCGCGCGGACCCGCATTCCGCCGTTTCCCCCGCGGCCCTTCGAGCTCCGACCTGGCAGAATCTCACGGCCGACGTGGCCAACGCTCCCCCAGCCCGGTCCGGGGCGGCCATGGCGTTCGACGTCCGGGACGAAGAGGTCGTGTTGTTCGGAGGATTCGGGGCGGGCTCGCAGCCGCTCTCCGGAACGTGGACCTACGCCAACGGGAGTTGGACCCATACCCGGACGAACGCAAGTCCCCCCGCGCGAGCGGCAGCGGCGATGGCGTACGACGCCGTGAGCAACCAGGTCGTTCTCTTCGGCGGTCACGGCGCTTCCGGCCCTCTCGCGGACACGTGGACGTTCTCCAACGGGAACTGGACCAACATCACACCCACGACAGCGGCGTCGCCCCCCAAGCGGTACGACGCGTCGTTCGCGTGGGATGTGGCGGACCAAATGGCCGTGCTCTTCGGCGGCCGGAACTACCTGGGGGTTCTGAACGACACCTGGGCCTACGCCAACGGAACGTGGGTCAACCGCACCGCCTCGGCGGCGGGGGCGAATGGGACGCCGAGTCAGCGATACTCGGCGTCGTTCGGGTTCGACTACTCGGACGACGCCGTCGTGCTCTTCGGGGGGGACGGGACCATCGCTGCGACGGGGGGACTCCTGGGGGACACGTGGTGGTTCCGCAGCGGTCACTGGGTACTCCCGACCACCGCGAGCGCTCCGGCGGCCCGAACCGGATCCGCCATCGCGTTCGATGCGTCCGAAGCTTCCCTCGTGCTGTTCGGCGGCCAGCCCTCGGGTGCGGCCCCCCTGAACGATGCGTGGACGTACGCGAATGGGAATTGGAGCGGGCCCATTGCCACCTCGGGACCAGCGCCGAATCCCCGGACGGGTGCTGCGCTCGTTGCCTACGCGGGACCCACGCCGGCGACGTCGTTCGTCCTGCTGTTCGGCGGGTCCCCCACGAACGCGAGCCTCTCCAACGACACCTGGATCTTCGGGAGCGAGTCGATCGTGGGGGTCTTCGTCGCGCCGAGTCGGGAGGGAGTGGACCTCCTCCAGAACGTGACCTTCTCGGCGGTCCCCGTCGGAGGGACCCCGCCGTACTCGTACGCGTGGACCGGCAACCCGCCGCCCCTCTCCGCCGG
>JAKIVT010000069.1 GCA_022750415.1 Thermoplasmata archaeon | reverse complement strand
TGGACCTCGTCCACTTTCCGCTGAGTGACACGGCGGGTCCGGGTCCGTTGCTGAGCGAAGCTCCGACCCTCCTGGCCCAGGCCGTTGGAACGACCTACAACGGCACCCCGAGCGGGGCGAACACGACGGAGGCGGCGGCCCACGGCGGGATCGACCTGGGGTGGGACAGCCCAACGGGGGGGACGGGGGGAGCCCCGCGAAGTTCCCTCGAGTACGTGCCGGTCGGCTCCGGCGGGGTGTTCTTCTTCGGCGGGTCGGTCTGGGGCTCGAAGCGGCCCCCCCTCGACGTTCCGGCCGCCAACCTCGCCTTGGCCGACGACGTCGCGCTCCTCGTGGCCTCCGGGTACGTGCCGGCGGCCGGTCCCTCGGCGTACGCCAACCTCCACCTCGACCCGCGGGAGTCGGTGACGCTCCGGCTCACCGTCCCGAACGGCCTCGCGGCCAGCGGGCTCGTGGTCCTGGTGACCACGCCGACGGTCCCGACGTTCCTCTCGTTCTGGTCCGAGCCCCTGGTCCCTGCCCCTTCCTAGGGGTTCGGACCGTCGGGAACATCCGGGCCCGCGGCCGCTGGCGGAAGCCGACGGCGGAGGAACTTCGGGATCCCGAAGACCGCCAGAATGCCCGCTGGGACGGCGATGAGGATCGAGCCGGCGACCCCAACGCCGGTCGCGAGGAGGAGGGAGGGAATCCCGACCTGGACGTTCGAGGTACCGGGGCCGGCCAAGTACCCGCAGGCCCAGCCGTCGAGGAGGAACGGGTCGGGGGAAACGCCGGGGCCGGACGCCCGCCAAGAGACGTCACAGGAGACGAGGTGGACCAGGACCGACGGGTCCGGGCGGGCCTCGAACGTGGCGCGGACGGTCGGGCCCCCCACGTTCCCCGAGACCGACCCGGGGGTTCGCACAGTCTCGGCGCACACCCAGTCGCTGGCGGGGGACCCCTGGCATGGGTCGAGGAGCGATGCCGCCGAAGGCGTGAGGATCAGTTGGTCGAGCAGGACGGAACTCCGGGCTCCGTAGACCGTGATCTTCACGACCCCCGGACCGAGCGTGACGTTCGAGCTCCCGGCCACCCACGTCGGCTCGACCGAATCGAAGGCGACCTCGACATGGTTCGGGCACGGGGCGAGCGAGTCGTCGGTCAGGGAACTGCCGGGGCAGGCGGAAACGTAGATTGCTCCACTGCCGGAGGCCCGCGCGAGGACCCCGAGGGTGGTCGGCCCGGGGAGGTAGAACGACGTCGTGAAGGCGCCGTCGGTATCGATGACACTCCCCCAGCCCTGAGCATCGCGCGATCCCGTACCGACTTCCGTCAAGGTCCCGGCCCCGATTCCCTGGTCGCCCTTGACCCACAATATGGGGGCCTGCAAGGGGCCAGCGCCGTTCGCGGCCATCCAGGCGCTCGTCGCGTTCAGCGCGCTCGAGAGGCCTCCGGGCGGGACGACGGCCGCGGCCGCGATCGTCGTCCAGCCGCCGGCCTCGTGGGTGAAGGCGACGGACGAGGCGTTGCCGAGGAGTCCGACCGGGGTCCAGTGGAACCCGGCGGGGTTCGACGCGAACGCGTTGAGGGAGACCGGGAGCCGTCCGCCGATGCTCGCCTGGACGATCCCTTCCGACGGACCGTAGAAGAGGTCGACCCACACCTCCGACCTCGGCCCGCCAGTGACCGACATCGGCACGGTGAGGGGAAGCCGACCGTTGTTCGTCGTCCCGTACCCGACCAACGTCCCGAGGGGGCGCCCGTACTCCAGGTCGTAGTGCTCTTCCCACGGGTTCCAAAGGGCTCCGGTGGGGAGGCTTCCCCCGGAGATGGCGGCCCAGATGATCGGTTCCACGGGGACGACCGACCCTGGGGGGAGCTCGGAGAACACTTTGTCCAGCATCCCCTCCGGGGTCTCGACCCACGGCGCGGTCGCATTGGCCGCGACATTCGGCCCTGCCAGCGTTCCGGTGTCCAGCACAAAGGGGGTCGAGCGGACCCAGGCGTCCCCGTTCGGGAGGTAACCGGCGTCCAGCAGGAACTCGCGATCCGCGAGGGCGAGGACGCTCGGCCCCTGGAGCGTGAGGGGACCGTCCGTGGCGTTCGCGATGGAGTAGATCCGAGTCTGCTGATTCGTTACGCTCGGCCCGAGGTCGCTCTGGGACTCGAGGACGTCGGAGAGGGCGTATGGATTGTCCCAGTCGTACGGGCCGAACTGCGGGGACTGGGGCGCCGCCCGGTCGACGACGATGCTCGTCGCTCCGAGCAGGCCGAACAGGCTGGCGACGTGGGACGAGGCGTTGTTGTACGTCGCCGTGTACGACCAAGTGGCGGAGCGGGTCGCTAGGTTGAGAGGCTCGATCCCCGGCGGTCCCGGGATGTAGATCGCGCTCCCCGGCGGATAGGCGACGAGGGGATTCGTCGGCGATTGGCCCTGCCCGACGTACTCGGTCGGGTCGGGCGGGAACAGCGCGACCCTTCCGAGGGGGGGCACGCTCGCGTCGAGAGTGTTCGCGGTGGCGAGAGCGCCCGGGGCGTCTGGCACGTGGGCGATGCGCCCGTCGAAGTTCCCGCTCGCGAACGGGAGCGCGACGATCACTACGAGCACGTCCGCGGCGGGCACGGCCGCCCGCCGCACCCGTTGCACGACCGGGTGCCAGCGCGGCCCGAGTCGACCTAGGACGGACGGGGACCCGCGCGGCGCGACCTTCGCCCAGTGTTGGAGCGCGTTCCCGAGGAGGAGGCACAGGCAGGGGGTCAGGACGACGTCGAATTTCCCCGGGTCGTCGTTGACGGCGAAGAACGGGGCGGTGTGCAGGAGGAAGACGTACAAGCCTCCGGGAATGATCGTTCCGGTCGAGAGGACGACGAAGACGAGGGCAATCAGGACAAGCGTGTCGGTCTCGCGCGTCCGATGGGACGCATGCCACGCGAGGACGGTGATGAACAGTATCGAGAGGAGGTAGCTTACCATCACGCCAAGGGAGACCCCGGCGAGCGTGCCCAGCGAGGTCGTGTACATCTGACCCCAGTAGACGTTCGACGCAAACACCGTCCACCGTTGGATCCCCCCCTGAGTGTAGGTGAGAATCCCGAGCGTCGTGGCGGTGCTGCTCGAGAGCGCAGTGCTTCCGGAGCCAGCGGTCTCCGCCGGGACCAGCCATACGAGATTGACGCCGACGGCGACCCCGAACGCCACCAAGAGGGCGCCAAGTCGGCGGCCCCCGCTCCGAAGGCGGTCCCCCCAAGCGACCGGCTCGCGGGGCCAGAGGATTCGGAAGACGACGGCGAGGACGGCTGTCGCCCAGATGATCCCCACGAGGTAGAACGTGTGGAATTCGAGGAGGCCGACCACCCCCCAGAGGAGGCCGAGCACCGCCAGGTGGCGGGGACCGACCGGACGGGACGCCGCCTCGCAGAGCAGCACGAGGAATGGCGGGATGCAGAGGGCGGCGGCGAGGATGATCTCGTGGCCGGCCACTGTCCGGTCGAAGACGACCGGGCTCGCCGCCGAGGCGAGCCCGGCGACGAGCGCCCAGCGCCGGTCGACCCCCACCCGACGGGCCGAGAGGTAGAGGGAGAGTCCCAGCCCGGCCTCCACGAGAATTAAGACCGCGAGCATCCCGGTCCCGAGCGAGCCGAGGAGGACCGAGAACGCCCCGACGATGGACAGCAAGATCAGGTCGTTCGTGAAGAACGGATTGAACCCGAAGACGATCGTCCCGGAGTTCCACGGCCCGGCGAACGCCTCCAGGTAGTAGCGGAGGTCGGCGGGGGTCGTGGGGGTGACGAAATCGCCGTCGTAGAAGCGACCGCCGTAGGGCAGGAGGAGCGCGTGGAACGCCAAGATTGAGCCAAGGAGGAAGAAAGCGACCGGGAGGACCGTACGGGCGTGGGGGGCGCGGAGTAGCCTGACCCAGGCGGCGTGGAATCGCGGCGTGATCACGGGGCGTCGCTCCGCGGGAGGGGCGGGGTCCACGAACCTCGACCCGGGCCGTCCGATTTAACGGAACTTGCGGACCGGGCCGGATCCCGCGGCGCGAGGACGACCCTCCGGACGGGCCGGGAGCCGCGGCTTTCCTGGTTGCGCAAGCGAACGAAGGCGTCCATGAGGGGAGTCACACCGGTCGCGGGACAGGGTCCCGCCTCAGGTCGGCGCTTCGCCCTCAGTGCCGATATCCGAGCCGAACGGCGAGAAGCCCCGGCGGCGGGCGGCGAGGGCCGAGGAGTAGACGTCAGCGGTCCGGTCGACGAGTTCTTCCCAGCGCCGGATTGCACCCGGGGCTTGCGCGGCCGGAGGCCGCGGGACGAACCGTCCCTCCGCGACTGACCGGATGCACTCGGTCAGCGCCCCGACGTCTCCGGGAGGGACGACGCGGCTGTTGGAGTATCCGTTGAGCTGGCTCACCAGCGGGGCGAGGTCCGAAACGACGACGGGCCGCTCAAAGCCCATCGCGGAGGCGAGTGTGCCGCTCGCTCCCGTGGTCTTCAGGTAGGGGAGGACCACGAGCGAACTCCGGGCGAACAGTCGGGTGGAGGTCGGGTCGTCCACGTACCCGGGGAACTCGACGTCGCTCGAGCCCAGCCCGAGCCGAGCCGCGGCCGCCCGCAGTTCGGCCGCGTAGTCGACCTCGAGGCGAGGGTGGTTCGCTCCCGCGACGACCAGCCGGATTGGTCGGCTCGGGACGGTCGCTCGGGCCAGGGCGAACGCCTCGAGCAGCACTTCAATACCCTTGTACGGCGCGAGGAATCCGTAGTAGAGGATGGTCCGGGGAGCGCCGAACGGGGGACCGACAGGCCGGGAGTCCGCGGTCGGCCGCAAGCTCGGGTATCCGGGAAGCTCGGTGATGGCGACCTTGCTCTCGGGGATCCCGTAGTCGTGTTGGAGGATCTCCTGGGTCGACTGGCTTTGGACGACGATTCGGTCGGAGACCCGGGCGAGGAGCCGCAAGATCACGCGGACGGCGATTTTCGCCAGCCTCGGGGAGGCCCGAACGTGGTAGAGGGCGAGGGTCTCGGAGGTCAGCTCCCGCCTGGGGAGCACATCGAAAAGGGTCACCACGAGCGGGCGGCGCCGGGAGATTCGAGCGAATTGAAGGAGGGCGAGAAGGCCTGTGAGGCCGCCCCCGTACATCGTGAACGAATAATTGACGTGGACCACGTCGGTCGGGTCGTCCCGGGCCGCCCGGTACAGTTGCCGAAGGCCGTCCCGGTCCGCCGTCCAGACTGGGTCGATCGTGACACCCGGAGGGGGGGAAGGGACGGGCTCGGCCCCGGGGACCTGCTCGCTCAGGACCCGGATTTGGAACCCCCGAGCGGCGCACTGCGCGGCGAAGACCGCCGCGTACTCTGCAGGCCCGGTCCGGGAGGGGGGATACGGAGAGATCAGGAGGAGCCGGCGCCCTTCGTGGGGGCGCTCCCGGAGGAGGTGGAGGGGAGGCGTCATGGACCCGGAGATTCGGAGGATTTTGGGGGAACGTTACGGGCGGGACCCGGAATCGACCGCGGTGGTAACGCGGAGGGCCGGAACGGAGGGGGGGCATCGATCGTACGGAGACACCCTAGGGAACGACCCGGGTTACCCTACTAAACGATGATGGTACAACGGTCTAAGGATTGCGACTTCGCACGCGCCGAAGCGCTCCCTCCGACTTCGGTTCGGTGGGCGGGGGACGGCCGTGCTAAGCTGAGGGCACCCCCGTCACCCACCCGACCCCGACGAGCGCCCCCTGGCTCGCCCTTGACCACCGCGGGCCTGCACTGCGGGTGACTCGGTTCTTTCCTCGAGGGCGGCGTTTCTCCGCTCGTGGCGGGCCTAAATGGGCCGCTGACCGCGTGTGGGAAGGGGCGGGTCCCGAGTGCGGCGAGCTGAGCAGGAAGATCCTGGGGGAATCATCCGTACGCGCCCGCTTCTTGTACCTCCGTCCGCTGCAACTCACGCGGCTTGGTGCGATTCCGAAAGCCCCGCCCCCTGATCGGCCAACCCAATCCCCGGGATGTGGTAGGGGCCGGGGCCGCTCACGTGCGCACGGACTCTCCGCGAACTGGGGGGGTATCCAGCGTGCGGATGAATCGACTTCGACTCGCCTCATTATAGGCGGCGCACCTGAGCCACGCACATGTCTGAGAGGGCCTGTCGGCAACCCGGGGAGTATAGCTTGAAGAGGACCCGGACTAGAGGGCCTTCGCCCGAAGGAAGCGGACTGGAACGGTCCCCGTGAACTCACTGCACCTCGCGGCACAGGCGGTCCGCCACCCATCTTGGGCATGGAACGCCTTGAGAATGGTTCCCCGGATGTCGCGGTTCACGGGAGTACCCGAAGAACAGCTCACCACCTGGCTCCGCGAGTTGGGGGCCTCCCGTCTCGGCGCAAGATTGGAGGAAAGGTGGCGGAACGACACTGGGTCGGCGCTTTCCGGGTACTCGGGCGGGTCGACCCTTGGGCCGTCGAATGAGGGGCTGTATCTCTTGGTTCGGGCGAGTCACCCCGACAAGGTTGTCGAGACTGGCGTCGCCTCTGGCTTTTCGACCTCCTACATCCTTCAGGCACTGAAGGACGTTGGCCGCGGTTCGCTATGTTCCCTCGACTTGCCTGTCACCCGCCTTACGGGATCCGTCAATGCGGACGGAGTCCGGGAGAAGGTGCATGTGAGGTCCGTGACGGAGACCGGTCAGGTCATTCCGGACGATCTTAGAGACCGTTGGAGGCTGGTCGTCGGGTCTTCTACGGAACGGCTAGCAACGCTCCTTGAGGGACTCGGGAAGATCGATTTCTTCTTTCACGATTCCGACCACTCGTATCAGAACATGATGTTCGAATATCGGACCGCGTGGACGCGATTGGCGATTGGGGGGGTCCTCGCATCGGACGATATTGACTGGAATTCATCCTTTTTCGACTTCGCGAAGGAAGCGCAGCGAGCGCCGGTGAAGTGGGTTGGCCGAGGGGCCATCAGGGTTTGAGGGAAACGCGCTCCCGTGGGTTATCGGATAAGCCCGGTTCGGGGCGGCTCCTCTCCCCTCGGAACGTCTGGTAGGCGTCGGTCCACCGGCAAACGGCGACCCGTAGACCGCGGCCGTGCTAACCTGCCGCGGAGTCGTTAAATAATCCGCCCTTGTCCGAGCCTCCCGCTCGCTCGGATAGCGGGCACATGCACCCGCCAAGGCCATGCCTTGCCGGGGAAGGGCGAGGGTACCTCCGCCCCTGGCGGAGGACCGATGACGCCGATCACACGCGTTCTGGACGCTTGTCAAGTGCAATTAGTGTAGCTGACTCCTGTCAGTTGAGGAATAGCTGGGCTCGGGCGCCGACGAAGGTCGTGCCAAGCTGCGATAAGCGGTGGGTAGGCGCAAGGAACCTGCGATCCATCGATAACCGAATCGGAACTCCGATCCCGCAAGGGATATTCCGAAAGGAAAGGGAACCCCCCGAAGTAAAGCATTCTAGTAGGGGGAGGACAAGAAATCAAATGAGATACCGTGAGTAAAGGCGATCGAAAACGGTAGAGGACAAACCGAATCCCCGCCCGGCAAGGGTGGGGAGATGTGGAGTAGTGGACCTCCGTACTTGCTGGCTTCGGTAGTCAAACGTGCCTGGAACGGCGGACCGTAGAGGGTGAAAGTCCCGTAGGCAACCCGAAGAGGCGAGATTGGAGGTATCCTGAGTACCGTGCGTTGGATATCGCGCGGGAAGCTGGGAGGTACAGTCTTCCGATCCTAAATACGTCCCGAGACCGATAGTGCATTAGTAGTGCGAACGAACGCTGAAAAGTACCTCGGAAGGGAGGTGAAAAGAGCTTGAAATCAACTGACGATAAGCCGCATGTGGTCCCTAAGGAACGAAGCGGCCGCAAGGCCGTGGACACAGGATCCATGCGTCCGTTTTGAATAACGGGCCAGGGAGTTTCGATCTGTGGCGAGGCCAAGCTCCTCAACGAGCTGAGCCGAAGGGAAACCGACAGTCCGCAACGCCGTAAAGGCGCTAGGGACGGGGTGCGCTCGCCCGAAGTCACAGGTGGAAGACCCGAAGCCAATCGATCTAAGCGTGGGTAGGTTGAAGCCTGTCGAAAGATAGGTGGAGGACCGAACCGGTGTTGACGTGCAAATCACTCG
>JAKIVT010000068.1 GCA_022750415.1 Thermoplasmata archaeon | reverse complement strand
GGAAACTCGAGGTGGTGCCGCTCCCGGTCGACCACTCAATCCCGGGCGCCTCCGGCTTCCTGATCCGGACGAGCGGGGGAACGATCGCCTACACTGGCGACTTCCGACAGCATGGCCCAAGGGCCCGCGAGACCCATGCGTTCTTCGAGGCCGCCGCCGCGGAGCGACCCGTCGCGCTCATCACCGAGGGGACGAGGGCCGGGCCGGACCCCCGCAAGCAGTTCAGTGAGGAGGGGGTCCGGACCGGGGTGGACCAGTTGCTCGCCCGGTCGAAGCAGCTTGCTCTCGTCACCTCCTACCCCCGGGACCTCGACCGGTTCGCGACGCTCTACCAGGCGGCGCGGGCCGCCGGGCGGTCCCTCGTCGTCTCCCTCCGCACCGCCTACCTGCTCGCGTCCGCGCACCGGGCCTTCCCCTCGATCCCAATGCCGGTGCCGGGAGAGAGCGAGGGGGTCCACGTCTACCGACGCCCGAAGTCCCGCTACTTCCCCTGGGAACGTCCGTTCCTGGACGACGCCGTCGACGCCCCTTGGGTCAAGCAGCACGGGAAGGAGCTCCTGCTGTCCCTCGAGATGAGCCACTTCGCCGAGCTCATCGACCTCCGGCCGGAACCGGGAAGCCCGTACATCCACTCGATGAGCGAGCCGTTCAGCGAGGACGACGTCGACGACCAGATCATGCATCGGTGGCTCGAACATTTCGGGCTCTCGTTCCACCAGTACCACGCCTCCGGGCACGCGTCGGGTCCCGAGCTCGAATCGATCGTCCAATCGGTCGGCCCCGCCACGGTCTACCCCGTGCACACCGAGCATCCCGAGGCGTTCCAGGGATGGGCGAAGCGGACGGTCTCGCCGGAGCTGGGCGAATCGTACCGGGTCGGCGGCTGACCGTCCAGCGGGCGGCGCCGGCTTTTAGGCCGGGCCGACCGTCCCCGGACGGATGCCCGGCGACCGCTGCCCGACCGGAGTCGGGCCGATCGACCAGCTCCTCGGCGGTGGCCTCGAGACCGACGGGCTCACCGAGCTCTACGGCGAGGGGGGCTCCGGCAAAACCCTCGTCTGCCTCCAGGCCGCGACCCGACTGGCCCTCGCCGACCGGTGGGTCTGCTACATCGACACCGAGGGGGTGAGCGTCGACCGTCTGGAGGCGATCGCCCAGGGCCACATCGAGCAGGTGCTGAAGCGGGTCCTCCTGGCCACTCCGAAAAGCCTCGCCGAGCAGACGAAGGCGGTCTCGACCGCCTGCGCCTTAGCGCGGGACGGCCGGCGTCCGGTCGGCCTCGTGGTCCTCGACTCGGCGACTTTCTACTACCGGCTGACCCTCTCCGGGGACTCGGAGGACGACGGGCGCCAGGCGCTCGGTCGCGAGCTGGCCGAGCTCGTCGCCACGGCCATCGGTTCGCACCTGCCGGTCGTGTTCACCAACCAGGTGTGGCGCAACCAGCGAACCGGCGAGCTCGAGCCGCTCGGCGGCTCGTTCGTCAATCACGCCGCGAAGACCATCGTTCGCCTCGACAAGCTCACTGGGGGACGGCGCCGGGCCGTCCTGATGAAACACCGGTCCCTCGGCGAATCGTCCGCCGAGTTCCGGATCACGGGAAGCGGCCTCGAGTAGGCCCGGCGAGCGAACCGAGATATCCCGGGTCGACCTCGGTCGTACGATGGACGCTCACATCGAGTTCGCCGACGTCTCCACTCCCATCGGCACGTTCCGAGTTGTGTACGAAGCGGACAAGATCCGGGTCGTCGACCTTCTGGAGCGGGGCCACACCCAGAAGGGCGTGCCCGACGGAGCCGAGCGCCGCAAGCCGCCGTTCGCCAAGGGCTCCCCGCCGTCCCAGCTGGCCGAGTACTTCCGCGGTACTCGCTCGACCTTCGAGGTCGACGTCGACCCCTCGACGGGCTCGGAGTTCGACCGCGCCGTCTGGCGCCAGCTCTGCCAAGTCCCCGCCGGCGAGACGGTGACGTACGGCGAGCTCGCGAGGCGGTCAGGCCACAAGGGGGCCGCCCGCGCGGTCGGCGGAGCGATGCACCGGAATCCGATCCCCATCGTCATTCCCTGTCACCGCGTCGTCGGCGACAGCGGGGACCTGACCGGGTTCGGTCTCGGTCTCTGGCGGAAGCGCTGGCTCCTCGACAAGGAGGGGTCCTGGCCGCTCAAATCCCGCTCGGCCGAGGGACCCCGACCCACGGGTCAGCGGACGCTCGACCGACCTCGGCGCGGCTAGTCGGCGGTTCCTCGCCAGGGGCGACCCGCCCGCAGTCCGAGTGGCGCGCGCCCCGCCGAACGTTCGAGAGCCGTCACCGGCCGCGGGCCGAGTGCGCTACCCGGAGTAGTAGGCCGCGTCGTACGGCTCGGGCTTGAGGCCGCGGCGCTGGCGGACCTCGGCGACGACCTTCCCCTGCAGCTCCGCCGGGAGGATCTCGAATCCGAGGGACTCCGTCGACCAGAGGACCTTGCCGGCCGTGGCGCTCCGGATGTCCGAGGCGAACCCGAAGAGCTCGGCGACGGGGGCCTTCGCCACGATCGTCTGCAGGTCCCCGACGTTCGTCATGTCGAGGATCTCGCCCCGCCGGCGCTGGAGTTCGCGCGTTGCGCCGCTGAGGACCTCCTGGGGGACGTTGACCGTAACTTTCTGGAGCGGTTCGAGGAGCACGCGGCCGCCGAGGACCATGGCCCCGTAGATCCCGGACCGGGCCGCGGGGATCGTCTGCGCTGGGCCCCGGTGGATCGAGTCCTCGTGGAGCTTTGCGTCGACGAGCCGGACCTTGAGCCCGTACACCTTCTCGTTGGCGAGCGGGCCCCGGTTCACCGCCTCCTTGAAGGCGTCGACGACGAGGTCCATCGTCTCGTTGAGATTCTGGATCCCCTTCGTCACGTCGAAGAGGATGTTCGTCCCCTCGACGGCGGTGATCCCCTTCGCCTCGTCTCGGGTGATCCCGAGCTCGACCAGCTTCGCGACGAGGGTCTTCGTGTCCTTGAACGACTTCCCTTGCGGGATCTCGCCTTCCTTGAGGGCACGGACGACCCCCTCCGGCAGTCCCTCGACCTCGAAGTAGAACTTGTTGTGCTTGTTCGGGGACTTCCCCTCGAACGGACCGCCGGGGCCTTTGACCGTCTCCCGGTAGACGACGATCGGCTTCGACGCCTGGATGTCCACCTTGTAATCGTTGATGATCCGGTATTGGGTGATCTCCAGGTGGAGCTCGCCCATCCCCGAGAGCAGGTGCTCCCCCGTTTCCTGGTTGATCTCGACCCGGAGGCTCGCATCCTCCTTGCCGACCTTCCGCATCGTCTCGATGAGCTTCGGCAGGTCCCCCATGTGCTTCGGTTCGATGGCGACCGTGACGACCGGTTCGGAGACGTGCCGGATCTCCTCGAACGGCACCATGTCGGGGACGTTCGACATCGTGGTGCCGGCGAAGGCGTCGGAGAGGCCGATGACCGCGGCGATGTTCCCGGCTTGGACCTCCTCGACCATCAGGCGCTCGGGACCCATGTAGAGGGAGACGTGCTGGATCCGGTTCTTGATCTTCGACCCGGCGATCTGCAGTTCCATCCCCTTCACCAGGCGACCGGAGAAGACGCGGCCCGTGGCGATCTCTCCCGCGTTGGGGTCCATCGTAATGTCGGTGACCATGAAGGTCGTGGCGGCCTCGGGGTTCGTGGCGACCATCGCCTGGCCGACGGCGGAGGTAGGGTCCCCGCGCCAGATGTTCGGGATCCGGTACTTCTGGGCGGTGGCCGGAGTGGGAAGGTGCTTGACGACCATGTCGAAGACGACGTCGTTGATCCGGGCCCGCTGGGCGATCTCCTTGGAGCGGCCGGTCGAGACGAAGTCGAAGATGTCGGGGAACTTCACGCCGGTCTTCTGCATGTACGGGACGCTGATCGCCCAGTTCTCGTAGCCGGAGCCGAAGGCGACCGAGCCGTCCCGAGGGTCCACCGACCACTCGTCGACGAACTCGTCGGGGGCCATGCGCCGGATGAGCTCGTTCACCTCGCTGATGATGGTGGTGAACCGCTTCTGCATCGAATCGGCGGTGAGCTTGAGCTCCTTGATCGCCCGGTCGACCTTGTTGATGAACAGGACCGGTTTGACCTTCTCGCGGAGCGCCTGGCGAAGCACGGTCTCCGTTTGCGCCATCACGCCTTCGACGGCGCACACGACGACGACGGCCCCGTCGACCGCCCGCATGGCCCGGGTGACGTCTCCGCCGAAGTCGACGTGGCCGGGAGTGTCGATGAGGTTGATCAGGAACTGCTGGCCCTCGTACTCGTGGACGATCGTGACATCGGCGTTGTTGATCGTGAGGAGACGGGCCTGCTCCTGCTCATCGAAGTTGAGGTAGAGCTGCTTCCCCGCGAGGTCGTTCGAGATCATCCCGGCGGCGGCGAGGAGGTTGTCGGAGAGGGTGGTCTTGCCGTGGTGGATGTGGGCAACGATCCCGATGTTCCGAACCTTCTCGAGGTTCTTCATCATGCCGGGGATGGCGGCCGCCAGTTCTGCACGGACGTGGGTCATGGATCCTCCGAGGCGGAGCGCCTACCGGGCCGACTGCGCGACCCGCTCGACCTCTTCCTTGCGACCGACGGCGTAGCTCGTCAGGTCGCCCTTCGCCGCGAGACCGATCTCGGTGGCGAGACACGAGTGGATGGACTTCGTCGACTTGTGGGAGGCCGTGATTGCTCCCTGGGCCAGGTTGCGGATGGCGACCCCGGCTCGCCGGGCGGGGGACGCGTCGACGGCCCGCGGCACGGAGATCCCTCCGAACTGGAGACGGGTGACCTCCTCACGGGGCGCGGCGTTCTCGATGGCGTTGACGAGGAGCTGGAGGGGATTCTTCTTTTCGCGCTCGGCGAGCTCGTCGAAGGCGAGCCGCACGGTCTGCAGCGCCTTCGACTTCTTCCCTGTGAACTTCCCGCCCTTCATCAGGTGGTTCGCGAGCCGCTCGACCACGTGCATGTGGCTCTTCATGAACGGCCGGCCCGAGAGTTTCCCCTCGGAGTGGGGCGCGTAGATCGGGTGGAGGTAGAGGTACGGGAGGAGGCCAGGGTCGTGGACCTCAATCCCCTCGAACGAGTACTTCCCGAACAAGGGAGGCAATGGGAACGGCGGCGGGGGCGCGGCGGCCGGGCGCTGGACGATCGGCCCGGCGTCGATCGGCGAATCCGCCGGTGGCAGAAGGGAATCCCGGTTCGAGCTCATCGTTGCGGCTTCTCCTTGCGTCCGCGGACGAGCTCGTCAAGCGACGTGCCGTTGACCTGAATCACCTTGTACCGGACGCCGGGGATGTCCCCGTACGACCGGCCCATACGACCTCCAATTCCCTCAACCAGCACCTCGTCGTGCTCGTCGATGAAGTTGATCGCCCCGTCGCCGACGGCGAAGGCGGTGATCTGGCGGCCGTTCTTGATGAGTTGGACCTTGATGCACTTCCGAATCGCCGAGTTCGGTTGCTTCGCTTCAACCCCGACCTTTTCGAGGACGATTCCACGGCCCTGAGGGGCCCCCTCGAGGGGGTCCGAACGTTCCTTGAGGTGGAGCGTCCGCCGCTTGTAGTACCGGTCCGACCAGCGCCGGCGCTGGCGGAGGGCAGAAAGCCTACCCGCGGTGTAGAGGCCGGACGGCGGTGCCATGGGTCGGAAGGTCGGTGCCACCGGGCCTCGGTATTTAAGGCTCGCCCCGTCGAGGCCACCGACGGCCGGCGACGACGGATTCGGAGTCGATTCGGAGCCCCTGGGGGCAACCGACAAGGTCGATTTCGGGCGTTGGGAAGTTCGACCGTGAGCGTCCCAATGGTCACCGGGACTTCGGGACCCGAATGGGGTCGGCTGAGCGCCGAGATTCGGGGCTGCACGCTCTGCGAGCTGCACCGGACCCGCACGCAGGCGGTGGTCTACCGCGGCGGGTCGTCTCCCCGTGTGGTTTTCGTCGGGGAAGCCCCCGGGGCGGAGGAGGACCGGCGCGGCGAACCGTTCGTCGGACGCTCGGGCCGACGGCTGGACGAGGGAATCGCGCAAGTTGGGCTCGGGCCGTCCGATTTCGGGATCGTCAACGTGCTGAAGTGCCGCCCGCCGAAGAACGTGTTCTCGCCGACCTCCGCCGTCACCTGCCACCCGTACCTCGACCGCCAGCTCGCACTGCTGCAACCGGACCTCGTCGTTCCTCTCGGAGCGCATGCGCTCCGGTCGCTCGACCCGGCCGCGTCGCGGATCACCGACGTGGCCGGCGCCCCGCGGACGGCCGGACGGTGGACGCTGTTCCCGATGCTCCACCCCGCCGCGACCTTCCGCTCCCGTCAGAACCTCGCCCGTTGGGAGCACGACCTGCTCGCGCTGCGTTCGATTCTGGGCGGCGGCTGAAACGGCTATTACGCGCTCCCTGGTCCGGGGCCTGTGACGAAGTACGAGCTGTTCCTCCTCGGAGGATCGTACCAGCGGGTCGGCGACGACCCCGTCATCGAACTCTTCGGGCGCAGCCGGACGGGCGAGCCGGTCGTCGCTCGCTACGAGGGTTTCCTTCCGTATTTCCAGCTGACGGACCCGACCGCCGAGACGCTCGAGCGCCTTCGCACCGACCGCCACGTCGTGTCGGTCACCGAGGAGACGAGCTGGGTCGCCGGGGCCGACCGGAAGACGGTCCGCGTGACAATCCACTCCCCCTGGACGGTGCCGGAGTACCGGGAGCGGTACCGCAAGCCCAACGACGAGTCGAGCGTCCTCGCCTGCGACATCCCGTTCGTCCACCGGTTCCTGTACGACAAGGGACTCGGGCTGACGATCGGATTCGAGGCGGAGCCGGTCGACGAGCCGATTCGACGCGGCTACACCGTCCCCACCGTCGTTCGGGTCGTGCCCGACCCGGCGGGGGGCCCGGACATCCGGCCCGCCGAGCCGTTCCGCCCTCCGATGACGACCCTCTCCTTCGACATCGAGAACTCGATCCGCAACCGGACGATCTTCTGCATCTGCGGCGTCGTCCAACGGGCCGATGGCACCCGGGGAACGTTCCGCCTTGCCGACCCGGACGAGCGGAAGATCCTCGAGGGGTTCGTGCGGGTCATCCGGGAGGAAGACCCGGACGTCATCACCGGCTACAACATCGGAGGGTACGACATTCCGTTGCTCCTCGAGCGGGCCGAGGTCCACGGTCGGCTCCCCATGCCGTTTGGGCGCGATGGATCGGCCGCTCGCGAGTTCGGCGAGCGATTGTGGCGAGTGTCCGGCCGCGTGGTCGCCGACGCCTGGTGGTCCGCTCGGCGGGAGTTGCGACCGAAGCAGGAATCGCTCGAGTTCGTCAGCAAGCTCCTCTTGGGCGACAAGAAGCTCGATGTCGACCGCCGCAACATCGACGCGGCGTGGGCCGCCGACCCGGCCCGGGTGATCGAGTACTGCGAGCACGACGCCGACCTCGCCCTCCGGATCCTGCAGAAGCTCCGCTCGGTCGACAAGGCCGCCGACTTGGCCACGGTCGCGCACCTTCCCCTTGAGGAGGGGCTCAACGGCCGAACCTCACAGTTCATCGACGCGATGCTCATCCCCCGCGCCGACCGACGGCACGTCGGCGTCCCGCCGACGCAGCGGATGCGCCGCGACAACCCGATCGAGGGCGGCTACGTCCACGCGATCCGGCCCGGGATCTACGCGTGGGTCGTGGTTCTCGATTTCAAGTCAATGTACCCGTCGATCATCATCGACCGGAACATCTGCTTCACGACGCTCGACCCCCACGGAACGACGGTCAGCCCGTCCGGCGCCCGGTTCGTCTCCCCGGACGTGCGCGTCGGTCTCGTCCCGGAGATCCTCCGGGAACTCCTCGCCGACCGCGACCGATTCCGCCGCGAGTTGGCGGAGGCCCCGACCACCGACGGCAAGCTGTACTTCGACGGTCTGCAGAATGCGGTCAAGATCCTGATGAACTCGTTCTACGGGGTCCTGGCCTCGAGCTTCTACCGATTCACCGACAAGGAGATCGGCTCCGCGATCACCTCGTTCGCCCGGGAGGAGATCACCACCATCATTCGGGCCCTCGAGGCCGACGGCCACGAGGTCGTATACTCCGATACCGACTCCGTGTTCGTCCGCTCACCGGTGGCGGGCCTCGAAAGCGC
>JAKIVT010000067.1 GCA_022750415.1 Thermoplasmata archaeon | reverse complement strand
GGCGTCGTCGAAGTCGCGGGGCAGATCGACGACGGCCTCCGGGGACTCCGAGGTGCCATCCGACCCATCGGAACCGCTCATGGGAACCTCGATTCGGGGGCGAGTTCGGGGCGGGGTGCATTTTCGATCATCGTAAATTACGCGCTCCGCACCGGGGCCGAAGGGCGACGCGTCATCCGCCGGACACCGGAGGGCTCGCCAAGTTCCTCCGCGAGGAAGGCGCGGAGCCGGTCGCCGTGCTCCGGGTCCTTCAGGGCGAACTCGATGTTGGTCTTCAACCACAGGAACCGGTCGCCGATGTCGTACCTCTTCCCCTCGAACGTCACCGCGTACAGCTTCTCGTGCGCGAGGAGCCGGCGGAGCGCGTCGGTGAGCTGGACCTCTCCATTCCGTCCGGGAGGGGTCTCGCGCAGGCATCGGAAGACTCCGGGGGTGAGGAAGTACGCTCCGGTGATCCCGTACCGGCTCGGCGCATCGGCGAGCGCGGGCTTCTCGACGAGAGTGTGGACCTCGATGACCCCAGGAGAGATTTCGTCCCCCGCGACGATACCGTAGTCGGAGACCTTCGAGTCCGGCACGACGTCCACGGCGACGACGCTCGACTTGCCCCCGAGCGCCACGAACCGGTCGTGGAGCTGCTTGAGCAGCGGGACCTCGCACACATTGATGGTGTCGCCGAGGAGGACCCCGAAGGGGTCGGTCCCCACGTGGCGGGCGGCGCAGGCCACGGCGTCGCCGAGACCGCGCGGGCGGCGCTGGCGCACGTAGAAGATGTGGGCCCGGGTCGACAGTTCGTCGAGTCGGCCGAGGGCCCGGTGGTCCCCGTGCTCGGGACTGTAATCGAAATGGTCCTCGACGGCGCGCTTCGAGCGTCCGGTGACGATCAAGATGTCGTCCGCCCCGGAGTCGACGGCCTCTTCGACGACGTACTGGATGATCGGTCGGTCGAGGACCGGGAGCATCTCCTTCGGCATGCTCTTCGTCGCCGGTAGGAATCGCAGGCCGAGTCCAGCGGCCGGAATGACGACCTTCATTGGCGTCCCTCTGCCCCGAACGGTGCCATAATCAATTCCCCGCGCTCCGAGGCGCATTCTGGCCCGGCGAACGAGTCGGCGGAGTGGACAGGGCGGCCGGACGCATCGAGGTCCCGTCCCCGAGGCGGACGAGCCGGATCCCAGCGGCGTGGGCCCGGGCCGTCGGGAAGGCCCGGCGGAGGTCGACGATCACGGGCTGGCGCATCCGGGCCGTCCATGCCTTCGGCCACGCCAAGTACTCGGGCCAGGGAGCCTGCAGCACGGCGGCGTCCGCACCCGTCAGCGCCTCGGCGGTCGTGGCCCACGTGGAGACCCGGGCCTGCAGGCCGGCGGGCTCCTTGGACAGCCAGTCGCGGAATTTCGGGAGTGCGACCGGGTCGTGGGCCCGAACGGCCACTCCCTCGCCGGCGATCTCGCGGACGATGGGCAACGCGCGGGACTCCCGCAGGTCGTCGGTACCTTCCTTGAAGGCGAGCCCCAGGAAGGCGACCTTCGCCCCGCGACCGCGCGGGAGCTCCCCGCGGATGAGCTCGGCGGCGTGCCGGGTCTGTTCGTCGTTCGCGGCGACCACTTGCTCCGAAAGTCGGAGGCGGACCCCTTGGTCCTTCGCGGCCCGGACGAACGCGCGAACGTCCTTGGAAAAGCAGCTTCCCCCGAATCCCGGGCCCGCCTTCAGGAATTGCTCCCCGATCCTCGGGTCGCTGCCGAAACCGCGAACCACGTCGTCGATGTCGACGCCGACCCGTTCGCTGAAGCGGGACACCTCGTTCGCGAAGGAGATCTTGAGGGCCAGGAACGAGTTGGCGGCGTACTTGGTCATTTCCGCGCCGGCAGGGGTCACCACGATCAACGGGGCGTCGAAGGCCGCGTAGAGCGAGCGGAGCAACTGTTCCGAGCGAGGGTCGGACACGCCGACCACGATCCGGTCGGGCCGAAGCGCATCGGCGACCATCCGTCCCTCCGCGAGAAACTCGGGGTTGGAGGCGACGGCGACCTGCGCCGGACCCTTCCCGGACGCCTTGGCCACGACCGGGGCGTTGACAGTCTGGGCGGTCCCCGGAACCACGGTACTCTTGATGACCACGAGCCGGAACCCATTGACCCGAGCGAGGGCCCGGCCGAGCTCTTCCGCCCCGGCCCGGATCGGCCGGAGGTCGATGCGTCCGGTGGGGAGGGGCGGCGTGGGAAGGCACAGGAAGATGATCGTGGATTGGTCCGCGAGCTCGGCAAGCGTGTCGGCGACCCGAAGACGGCCGGATTGAATCTCCGAGCGGACCAGCTCTCCCAAACCTTCCTCGTGGAAGGGGGAGGAACCCGAGCGGACCGTGGCGCGACGTTCCGGAAGGACGTCGTACCCGGTCACCGAAACTCCGTGCCGGGCGAACGCGGCTGCACTGGCGAGTCCCATGTACCCGAGTCCAACGACGCCCACGGTGGGAGGGCGGGGTCCGACGTTCTCGGTCTTACGCGGCAACGGCCCTCCCGAGTTCGGCGCGGAAGTGGTCCACGGTTGCACGAAGTCCGTCGGCCAGGGGAACTTCCGGGGACCAGCCGAGGTACTTCCGGGCGCGGGAGATGTCCGGGCAGCGGCGGCGGGGGTCGTCGGCGGGCGACGGGTCGGTCCGCGTCTGCAACCGGACGCCCGTGATCTCGGCCACGATCTTGGCGAGCTCGGTCACGGTGGTCTCCTTCGGATTGCCGAGGTTCACGGGGCCGCCTTCGGGGATTGGTTCTACGGCCATCAGGGCGACCAGCCCGCGGACGAGGTCACTCACGTAGCAGAACGAACGGGTCTGCGAGCCCGAGCCGTAGACCGACAGGGGGCGGTTCTCGAGCGCTTGGGTCACGAAATTGGAGACGACGCGGCCGTCGTTCGGGTCCATCCGCGGTCCGTAGGTATTGAAAATCCGAGCGATCCGAACGTCGACGCCGTGGACCCGCCGGTACGCCATCGAGAGGGCTTCCGCATACCGCTTCCCCTCGTCGTAACAACTCCGAATGCCGACGGGGTTGACGCATCCCCAGTAGGTCTCGGTCTGCGGGTGAACCTCCGGGTCGCCGTACACCTCGCTCGTCGAGGCAAGAACGACGCGGCAGTTCGACCGCCGCGCCGCCTCCAGAACGTTGCGAGTGCCGGCGGCGTTCACCCAGAGGGTCTCGATCGGGTGGCGCTGGTACCCGGGCGGGGACGCCGGCGACGCGAGGTGGAAAATCCCTTGGGCCCGCGGAAGATCGGGGGAGCTGGAGAGGTCGGCGCGAACGATCTCACACCGGCCGGAATCGAGCGCGGATTTCAGGTTCTTTTCGCGCCCGGTGACTAGGTTGTCGACCACGACGACCCGGTGCCCGGCCGCGAGCAGCGAATCCACCAGGTGGGACCCCACGAAGCCCGCCCCGCCCGTGACGACAAATGGCGGTGACGCGGCGCTCGCTCCGGTCTCAATCACTGTGGTGGCGGTCCCGGACATGCTATATGTATCTTGGCTCGGTCGCGCGACCCGCAAGAATTGCCGATTTGTCTCGTATCAACACGGGACCTGGGACGCTCTCGCACGCCCTCCGGTAGGGTTCGAAAGGCTTCGAAGTCCAACTCGTTCTCCGGTCCGTTCCGGGTTGGCAACCGGTCCACATTGGCCGGATCTGGCAGGAGAATTGGGCTCAACTTACGCCCCCTGTCCGTGTCGAGCCGCACCATCGGACGTGAATCCCGCGCCGAGGATCGTCCTTACTAGCCGCTGTCTGGGATTCCCGCTACGCCGCGGAGCTGGAGCCCTTTTCCGGTCGGATGCAGGATCGCTTCGCCGAACCCGGAGTATTCGCCGCCGAGGATCCGAACATTGGTGATCGTCCCGTTCGTGCCGAATCCAAAGCCGTACTTTTGCGCGGACCCCGTCGTGTCGTGCGACCGGCAGTTCTCGAAGGTGACCCGGTCCGTCGTCGTGCCGGGACTCGCGGCGACCCCGATCCCCGAAGCGTTCACGTAGCGGAGTCCCCGTCCGCAATTGGTCGCGACGCAGTTCCGGACGACGATGTCCGCGATCGATTCCGTCTGACTCGCCCCGTCCCCGACGAGGATGCCGATGCCATTGCAGTCTTCGGCGACGCAGTCGGACACGACGGCCCGCGACGACATGCAGGAGACGAGGTCGCAGCATCGGCCCCCGGTGACGCGGGAAATGACGACGTCGGTGCAGCGGGCCACGTCCAACCCGTCGGCGAGGCCGTCGGAGGGAACCGGGATCATGTTCCCGAGCTGGAGGTCGGTGCATCGGACTCCGACGATGTTCCCGGCTCCGAGGGCACCGATCACTCGGACCAGGCCCGACATCTTCTGCATCCCTCCGCCATCCAATCGGCAGTCGTGGACGTTGATGCCGCCAATGGGGCCGGCCAGTCCGTCGCTGAAAATGGCGACCGGGGCGAGGGGAACGGTCGCGGTCCGGCCGCCCGGCCCCGATTCCACCCCGGAAACCTCGACCTGCGCGTAGTCCATGGCCCGGAGGACGGTGGAATCGAGCGTCACCGTCCGTCCTCGCAACGTGAGGTTCCGCCCGGGCGTGGTCCCCTGCAGCGGATTGCAATTGATCAAGAACTTGTGCGAATCCGCGGGAAACTGAGAGACCTGGCACGTCCAGTCGAAGAGGACGTCGGAACACCCGTTGAGAAGGAAGCCGAACCCCGCGAATCCGGCAACCTTTCCGCCGTCGAATCGCACCCGGCCGGTGAACCGGAGGTGGGACTTTCCACCCGCCTGGAACATGTTCACGTTCGCCCCGAGGGTCAGCACGGCGTCCTCGAACGCCAGTTCGACGTTCGGCGGAAGGTTGGTCGGTGCGGTCACCAGGAACTCACCCCGGATCACCACTTTCGAGGCCCGGGCTCGTACGGCTTCCTGAATTCCATTGGTTCCACTTGGCGAATTCTCGGGACCGAAATCCGCGCCGTTCGCGCGTCCCTTCGCGTCGACGACGACCGTCCCCGTGGAGTTCGAAGCGGGCAAGGGTGCCGGTGCGGATGGAGGAGGATCGTTGTTCATCGAGCGGCTCGCCCGGGGTACGAGGGGACGCGGACCGATATACTCGGCTCCTGCCCCCGCTCGAGAGCGCGGGGGTGGTCCGATCGATTACTGAGGGACGGCCCGTGCCAACAGGTCGTCGGTCTGACGGCGTTCGAGGAACTCTCGGAGCCGGCTCCCGCGGATTCCGAGCCGTCGCCGGGTTGCATCGAAGAGGACGAGGTCCGCGCGTTCGACACTGCGGGTCAACGGGATCGCGATCAGAGTGACGAGGTACGCGAGCACGACCAGCCCGAGGAGAAGAACGTACGAGTGCCCCGGAACCACGACGAGGAGGAAGATGGGGACCAGAACGGCCATCGCGAGGAGGAGCGGCCGCACGAATTGGCTCGCGAAGGGCGAGACCCGGTACACCCTCCAGATGTACGCGAGGCACAGGCAAGTGTACACCAACCGCGCGACCGACCACGCGACGGCGGCTCCGATCAAGCCCCAGCCGGGGATGAGGGCGAAGCTGAGCACCACGTTCACGATCAACGACGAACCCGCCGAGGTCATGTTGGCGAGGGGGTGGCCGAGGCCGCTCAGACCGGCGTTGGCGGGACCGATGATCACGGAGAGGAAGCTCGCGAGGGTCAGGATCCGCAGGGCGAGGATTCCCTGGCCGTAGGTGGCGCCGAAAACGAATCCGAGGGTGGGACCCGGATCGAAGAAGAAGACGCAGAACACGGGGAGCGTCAGGACGGTCACCCATCGGGCCGACGTCACGTAGCTCTTCCGGAGGCCGTCGAAGTCCCGGGTGCGACGGAGTCGGGTGGAGACCGGGAGATAGATGTACAGGAGTGCGGAGGCCCCGGCGAGGAAGAGTCTCGCCAGCGTCATGCCGGCCGCATAGAGACCGACGATGGCGGTCGTCGTGTAGAGCGCGAGGATCAGGGTGTCGGCGAATTGGGTGAGGAGGTTCAGGCTTCCCGCGCCGAAGAGCGCGACCGACATCGAGAGGAGCGAGACGTGGCCCGTCGGGTCGGCCTCGGAGGCGTGGGTGTGTTCCGCGAGCGCCTTCGGGAGCTTGGCCTGCGTGTACAGGGCAATGGCGGCGCAGGCTACCCCGGCCGACACGGCGTAGGCGACCAGGATGCCGAAGAATCCGCCATGGACAGCAAGGGCGACCCCGAGGAAGGCAAGGAACAGCGCCGGGTTGAGGGCCATGTTGAAGATGGCGTTCGGCGCCACCTTCTCGACGCCCTGGAAGTAGGCCGCCAGGACCGTGGAGATGACCGTGAAGCCAATCGCCGGGGCGAACAGTTGAAAGACGATGGTGAGCCCGGAGTTGTGGAACGCCCCGGCAATGACCGGCGCGGCGAGGAAGACGACCACCGAGCCGGCGACCGCCGATGCGGCGCTCACGATGAGGGTCGTTCGGACGATACGCCGCCGCGCGGCCACGTCCGGCTCGTAGGAGAGCGCCCGCGAGACGGCGGTCGGC
Source organism: Thermoplasmata archaeon (assembly GCA_022750415.1). GTDB lineage: Archaea > Thermoplasmatota > Thermoplasmata > Lutacidiplasmatales > UBA184 > Lutacidiplasma. Next base: position 1,606 of record JAKIVT010000067.1, on the reverse strand, counting down.
AAGCCGAGCGTGACCACGATTGCGAGCAAGCTCGAGAGAGCGAGACCGAGTGAGAACGCCCCCCACTGCGAGACGGAGACGACGTGGGTGATGGTCACGCGAGCGAGGAATCCGAGGAAGATGAACGCCGCCGTCGACACGGCGAGGGCGGCCGTGCCGCGGCCGAGCGTGCCCATCGTTTGGTCGTGGCCCGGGACCACTTCGATCCCCTCATCGAGGGTCTCGGTGGTCAGCGCTTCCGCCGGACCGCTCAAGTCGGGAGCTCCGGCCGGAGGCGGTCATCGGATGTCGGACGTGTCGCGACCGAACTCACGGAACCTCGGAGGTCGGCGACGGAGCTGGCTTCCCATATAATCCAACCGGCTCATTTCGCCGTATACGTGCGGATGAGACTCCGGAGCCGTTCGGCCGGACATGAGGCACACGGTTTCCGACGGAGAACCGGGGGGATTGGAAGGGGTTGGCTCGATCCCCGGAGGTCACCCGGGGCGTCGTTCCCGCCCCGACCTACACGACCTCGAAGTTCAGGTAGGCGTTCGTGGCAAGGTCGGCGGAAGCCTGGCCCGCGGCCTGCGCGGCCTGGAGCGACGCCAGCGAGGTGATCCCGACGGTGCCGTTCAGGTTCGGGAACACGCTGCTGTTCGTCACCAGGACGACGATGAGGCTCCACCAGGTGTCGGTGTGGTGGAACGCCGTCGTGATCAGGTGGTCGTGGCCCGGCAGGGGCACGACGCCGAGACCCGGCACGTTGATCGTCGCGGGGTGGTCGTAGCAGAGCGCGATCGAGTCCGGGGCGCAGTCCAGCTGGATCCCGTACGCCGCGGGGTTGTAGGCGGGGGCGTACGGCGCGCTCGACGGTCCCCACCAGGGGACGAGCACGATGAACGCGGGCTCCTGCGACGGGGCGATCGGGTCGTGGGTGTCCGGCGCGCCGATGCCCGTCCCCTGCAGCAGGGGCTCCATGCCGTACCGGTAGCTGTGGGTCGCGTTGCTGCTGGTGAAGAACCCGTTCTCGTAGAGCGTGTTGACGACCTTCCCGTTCAGGAATGCCGGCATCTGCTCGGAGAGCTGGAGCGCGTGGCTCGCGGGCGGCTGGGTCGGGTTGTACGCTCCCGACGCGTTCGCGACCGCGAAGTTCAGGAAGTCGTTCGTCCCGAGCGTCGCGCTCACTCCACCGGCGGTCTGGGCGGCGCCCAACGCCGCGATCGACGTGATCGCGTTCGCGTGGGCGAGCCCGGTCAGGCCCGGCCAGTAGGTCTTGTTCAGCACGAGGACGACTTTGAGGTTCCACCAGGTGTCCTTGTGGCCAGCGGCCGTTCCGATCAAGTGGTCGTGGCCGGGCAATGGGACGGTGCCGAGGCCGGGGACTTGGATGGTTGCCGGGTGGTCCCAGCAGACGGCCACGGTCGCGGGGGCGCACATCTCGCGGATCCCGTAGGCACCAGGGTTGTACGCGGGGGCGTACGGCGTCGCGGCGGGGCCCCACCACGGCACCAGGACCGTGAAGTCGGGGATGTTCGCCTTGGCCGTCGGGTAGACGTTCGGCGTAACGCCGATCGCGGGCTGCCCGACCATCGGTTCCATCCCGAAGGTCGAATTGCTCGCG
>JAKIVT010000066.1 GCA_022750415.1 Thermoplasmata archaeon | reverse complement strand
GACTGGATTGCCCCAGCCCGGATTGAACCTGGTGGGCGTGGATCCCAACTCGAGCGGAGCCCTCGGCGCGTTCCATGACGATGGCGGCGCGGTCGTCAACGGGCCGAACCCCGGCTCGGTGATCCTCGACGATGTCGCGGCGTCCGACCTGAACGCCTCGGTCGGCGACCACGTGCTCCTAGTCGGTCTCACCACCGTCCCCCTCACCGTCCAGGCGATCGTCTCGGACAACGACCGCGGGCTGTTCCTGTTCGGGAGCGACGCCTTCGTAGACGTCGCCGACGCGCAAGCGATCGAGAACGTCTCCGGCGGCGTGAATTTCATCGCCGTCACCAACACGGGGGGCGCGATCGACGGTGCGGCGAACTCGGCCAACGTCAGCACCTCGCTCAACACGACCCTGGCCGGCCTCGGGTTCTCCTCGACGCTCACCGTCCACGACTGGCTGGCGAACAACCTCGCCATCGCCGTCCAGTCCGGGTCCTCGCTCACGACCCTGTTCCTCGTCCTGGGACTCTTCTCGATCGTCGCCGGGGCGATGCTGATCGTCGGGATCTTCGTGATGATCGCCGAGGAGCGGAAGGGGGAGATGGGGATGCTCCGGGCGATCGGGCTCGACCGTCGTCAGCTGGTGTTCACCTACTACTTCGAGGGACTCGCGTACTCGCTGGGGAGCGCGTTCGCGGGTACGGTCCTGGGCCTGGGCGTGGGGTACGGGCTCGTCTACGCGTTCGCGTTGATCTTCAGCGGCGGTTCCCTGACCGCCCACACCATCCTCGACTCGTTCACGGTTCAGCCATCGAGCCTCGTCATCGCCTACGTCGCGGGCTTCCTGCTCACGCTCGTCACCGTCACCGTCGCCTCGGCCCGGGTCAGCCGGCTCAACATCGTCCGGGCCATCCGGTCGATCCCCGAGCCGCCTCCCCCCATCCGCGTCTACACCTATCTCGCGTACCTCGGAATCGCTCTCGCCATCGTCGGGGGCCTCCTCTTCTCGGTCTCCTATCGGGGGACGACCGACGTCTCCGAGCCGACGATCGGCGGGGGGCTGCTCATCCTCGGCGCCGCCCTCGTCGCCTCCCGATTCGCTCGCAACCGGCCCGTCTTCACCGTGGCCTCGGTCGCCCTCCTCCTTTGGGGCGGGGCCGAGCCGCTCCGGCACGCCGTCCTCGGCACCCACCACTCCGGGACGATCTTCGTCTTCTTCGTCGAGGGGATCTTGATGGTCCTGGGCGCGGTGATGCTCTACAGCTTCAACTCCGACGTGCTCGTGAACGGAGTCGCCCGGCTCCTATCGAGCCGACCGAAGAGCGTCCCGGTCACCCGGATCGCGCTCTCGTACCCGAGTCGCCGTCCGTTCCGCACCGCGATCAACCTGACGATCTTCGGGCTCGTCCTGTTCACCATCGTCGGCGTCGCCACCATCGGATCCTCGGTCCAATCCGGGCTGAACTCCACGATCCAGGCGGAATCCGGCGGGTACACCTTCTTCGCGTTCTCGCAGAACCCGATCCCGGATCTCCCCGGCGCCATCGCCAACAATTCGACCCTCGCGAGGGAGTTCACCACCGTCGTGCCGATGTGGTCGGGCGGGATCTCCTCCCAAATCCCGGGGTACTCGGGGTCGTTCATCGACGGGGCGTACGCCACTCCGCCCGGGCTTCCGAGCTCGCAGACGGTCGCGGGGACGGCCAAGTTCAATTTCACCGCCTCGGAGAACGGGAGCTCCGCAGGGGCCGTCTGGGCCGATATCGCCACCCACCCGAACGACGTGGTCGTCTCCGGTCAGTACGACCCGAGCGCGTTCAACTTCGGGAACAGCGGCCCGCACCCCTTGACCCCCCTCGGCTCGAAGTTGGTCCTCTCCAATCCCGGTTCGGGGGTCGAGACCTCGCTCACCGTCGTCGGGATCCTCTCCGAGACGTTCCTCAGCGGGTTCTTCCTGAACCCGACCACGGCGGGGAAGCTCGGCGTCAACGCCACCACCGCGTTCTTCCTCTCGGTCGCCCCCGGGGTCTCGGCGACGACGGCGGCCCAGCACGCGAAGGCTGCGTTCTTCTCCTACGGCCTCGTGGTCCTCGACTTCGCCCAGCTGATCCGGTCGAGCATCGCGGCCACCGAGGCGATCATCGGCCTTCTCGAAGTGTTCGTCGCGCTGGGACTTGGCGTTGGGATCGCCGCCATGGGGATCCTCGCGCTCCGCGCTGTGGTCGAGCGCCGGGCCGAGATCGGGATGTTGCGCGCGACCGGCTTCACGCAGGGGATGGTCCTGCGCGCCTTCCTGCTCGAGTACTCGTTCGTCGCCCTCTTGGGCATCCTCATGGGAACCGCCCTCGGCATCGTCCTCGATTGGGACGCAAGTCAGGGGGCGGCCGGCTTCCTCACGTTCGCGGTGCCCTGGGAGAACCTCGGAACCGTCGTGCTCGTCGCGTACCTGCTGACACTGCTCGCCATCCTGGGTCCGTCTCTCAGGGCGGCCCGTCTTCCGCCGGCCGAGGCGATCCGGTATTCCGAGTGAGCCTCGGGGGGAACCCCGGGGTGATCACGTGGCGCCACCGGAGCGCCACGTAGAGCGCGAGCCCGGCGAGGAACACCACGGCGACGTAGTCGAGGATCCGGAATGCTCCCTGAAGTTCGGACCAGTGCTTGCCAAGGACGTACCCCGCGTAGATCAGCCCGGCCGTGAACGGGGCGGCACCGAGAGCCGTGTAGACTCCGAACCGGGTCGGCGACATCCGGGCCGTTCCGGCCGGGTAGGAGATGTACGCCCGAACGATTGGCAGGAGGCGGGCCACTCCGACGGTCGGTTCCCCGTGGCGGGCGAACCAGCTGTCCATGGCCGCGAGGTGCTTCGGGTCGAGCCGGAGCCCACCGGTCCCGGAGCGTTCGAGCCACCGTCGCCCGTACCGGCCGAGGGCGTAGGCGAGGAACGCCCCGACGACCCCGCCCGCGAGGGCGGCGGCGAACGCGGGAACGAAGCCGTAGACTCCCGAAGCGACGAGGAAGCCGGCGAACGGGAGGATCACTTCGCTCGGGAGCGGGGGAATCCCGAGGCTCTCGACGACCATGAGGGCGAACAGGGCCGGCAATCCGCCGGCGCGAAGGACCGCAGTGAGAATCCCGACGAGCGTCTCCACGATGGGCAGAGAGATCACGACAGACACCGCCTCGTCGGGGGTCGATCAGCCCGGGGCGCCGTGGTCGAGCACCAATCGGTACGGCACTCGAAGGGCGGCGTTCGTCCGGGCCGGTACTCCCTCGAACTCGAGGGGGGTCTGGCAGCCGCCGCACGCCACGGCCGGGCGGCGGCGTCCGAGCGCGATGGAGAGGGAGATTCCCGCTTCGATCTCCCGGACCGGGCCCCCGGCCTCGGATAGGTCCCGATGGAGCTTCGCGAGGAGGGCCTCCTCACCTTCGGGGACCGCGGAGTCGTTCATCCCACCGTTTCACCCCTCGGGGGTGTATAACACCAAGCGCTCGTCCCGCGCCTAGCTGTCGGAGGAGGACTCGGGCTCCGAATCCCCCGTCGGGGGGCCCTTCTTCCCGGGTCCGCGCTTGAGAATCTCCCCGCTGATCCGGTCCAGCTCTCCCATCAGGGAGTCGATGTCGCCCGGCTCGGAACCGGCCGCGGCACCGGCCGCTGCCCCGGCTCCCGCCGCGGCCACCCCGACGTCGTCCGGGTTCTCCATGTACGGGGGGGCCTCGGCGGGGGCGGGCGACTCCGCCGCCCCGCCGGACCAGGGGGTGACGGACCCGCCCGACGAGGGGGGTCCCCCGCGGCGGCGTTGGAGGATGACAGCGAGTGCGACGATCAGGATGACGGCCGCCAGGAGCGCGCCGATGCCCCAGGTGAGCGCGCTCGGACCGCTGCTGGGGCACGTCCCGTATTGGCAGGAAGCGGCGGCCGCGACCGTTCCGGTCGCGGGTCCGAGGGCGGCGGCGAGGACCACCGCCAACATGGCGACGGCGAGAGCGACGGGAACGAGGGGGGGTCGTCCCCGGATATCGGTCATCGTAACGGTCGGGCCCTCGGCCGAGCCCAGTTTGAAAGGGCAGGGCGGTCTATGTAAACCCTTCGTGAGTCCCGCCGACGGCCGACGGCGTCCCGAATGGGACGCGCGCCGGCGGGGTTCCCGCGATGGACTTCGTCCCGTACCAGGAGCTGTTCCTTGCCCTGCTCGCGGTGTACGTCGCGTACTCGATCTGGGCCCGGTTGGACCCGCTCTGGCCGGTCTACGGGGCGCTCGTCGCCCTCGCGGGCGCCGCCTTCGCCGAGGGACTCCGAGCGACGAATGCGGGGAACGAACTTGCGCTCGATGTGATCTTCCTGCTCATGGCGGGGGTCGCGTTGCTGGCCGTGGAGCGGCGGCGAGCCCCGGCCGATTCAGCCGCCGGGCTCCCGCCGTCGGACCCGCCAGGAGCCGATCCTCCGCAGAAGGACCAGCTTGCGACCCAACATCCGTTCGACCACCTCGAGGGCCAGGGCGTCGCCGTGGTCGACGGACCCGGTCAGCAGGACGATCCCGATGAATATGCCCGCGATCGCGAGTCCGATCACGGGCAGTAGGAGCCCCGTCGGAGCGACCGGAACCAGGAAGAACAATGCGGCGACCGGGATTGCCGTGAGGGCGACCGGCAGGAGGTAGTGTCGCTGGAACGGGTGGACGCCGGCGAGCAGAGCCAGCTCGACGATCGAGAGGAGCGGATTGAGGGCGTTCGCAGTGGCCCACGCGATGGCGGCGCCGATGGGCCCGTACGCGGGGACGAGGGCGAAGGCGAGCGTGATGTCGACCGCGGCCGAGATGGTGGCGTTGTAGAGCAACAGCCGGGTTTGGCCGAACGATACCTGGGTCGCGGCGGCGGGCCCGACGAGGGTCGAGACCATCGCCCCGGCGACCAGGATCTGGAGCGTCCGAGTCGTGCCCGTGTACTGGGCGCTGTAGACGAATCCCAGCGACCCGGACGGGAAGAAAAAGAAGAGGAAGAACAGCGGAAGAGCCGTCAGCGCGACCCATTTCGTCGCGGTGGAGTACGTGAGCTGGACCCCTTCGATGTCGTCCTCCCGGACGAACCGGGTCGCCACGGGGAGGAAGATGTACGACAGCGACCCCATCCCGATCTGGAGGAGTCGCGCGAGCGTCAGGGTCGCGGAGTAGCCGCCGACCGAGGAGTAGTGGTAGACGCTCAGGATGAGCAGGTCGGCGTTCCCGGTGACGAATCCGGCCACGCCCACGACGAACAAGGGGGCGGCGAACAGGTACAGTCGGCGGGCGGCGGCCGGTGCGCGGGGCCCGCTCGGCAGGTGGGCCGGTAGGTGACGCCGAACGTAGAGCGCCAGCCCCGCGATCATGAGGGAGTTGGCGGCGACGTACGCGCCGAGGACCCCCACGAACGCGACGGTCCCCTGCGCGAGATGGAGGACCGTGAAGACGAAGACGAAGAACGCGGCCGGGTTGAGGATCTGGACGTAGACGACGTTCGGCCGTACGTCCTCGAACCCCTGGAACACGCAGATGACGAGCGTGCTCACGATCGAGCAGCCGACGGCGACGCTGAACGCCTCCAGGGTCTCGGCGAGCGCGGCGTCGTGGTAGTAGGCCCCGAGGATCAATCCGGCGACGAACATCCCGCCGGTGAACGCGATTGCCGAACCGACGAGCGCCCGCGAGGCGCTCCGGACGATCGTTCGGCGCTCGTCGTCCCCGGGCGCGAACGGGAGGCTCCGGGCGACGGCCTGCGGGAGACCGAGGGTGCCGACGGACGCCAAAAGGCCGGCGAGGGCGATCGCGAAGGCGATGTCGCTCCACTCGCCGAGCGAGAGGGTTCGGACGAGGTAGACGCGGGTGAGGAACGTCGCTCCGACATAGACGAGCGTCCCGAGGAGCATCAGGAGCGTGCCGTGGGTGACCGTGTGCAAACCGTTCCGGGCTGCCCGCGCGCCGTCGACCAAGGGTGTCCGGACGGCGACGGGGGCCCCCGGCAGAAAAGCGTACCGACCGACCTGAAGACGGTCTAAAGACCCCCTCGCCCATCGCGGGCTGTGACCCTTCCGGGCCCTGGGTTCGGGCCGTGGGCGGTCGCCCTCCTCCTCTTCACCGCGGCCTCGGCGATTGCGGGGGGCGCCGTCCGCACCGCGGTCGTTCGCTACGTCCCGTCCTGGGGCCGGCTCGGGCCGGTCGAGCGGCTCCTCCTCGACATCTATCTCGGGGGCGCAGCGGTCTACGCCGTCGCGATCCTCCCCCTCGGCCTGTTCACGGCGGCCACGTTTCCCGTCCTGGTGACGCTCGGCGCCGCGTACCTACTCTACCGGGCCCTCCGACTCGGCCGCCGTGCGGCGGGGACGGCCCTGGCTCGTGCGGCCTCGGAGTACCTCGCCGTCGGCCCGGCGATGGCCCTCGCCGCCGCGGCCGCGCTCGGCCTGCTCGAGTTGGCGCTCGCCATCGGCGTGCCGACGGGCAACACCTACGACGCGACCCAGCTCGCCACGTACACGTCCCTCCTGATCCAGCACCGGTCCGTTCCGACGACCCTCGCCGGGGTGGGCCTCGCCATCCCCGTGGTCTATCCGCAGGGGGCGGCGGTGTGGATGGCGAGCGCCCAGCTCGCATTCTCCCTTCCGGCGGCCCGCACGGCGGTCCTCGTCACGCCGATGTTCTTCGGGCTCGCGCCGCTCGGAGCGTACACCCTTGGAGAGCGGTGGCTCGGGGACGCGCGCGCCGGCGCAACGCTCGCGCTGACGTTCGTGGTCCTGGCGACCTGGACCCGGGTCCAGGTCTCCGGAAGCTACGACTTCGTCGCTGCGTTCCCGCTCGTCCTGCTTCTGATCGCCCTGTCCCGGTCCTGGATGGCCGGACCGGTCCCTTCGTGGCGGGACGCCGTCGCGTTCGGCCTCCTGGCGGGCTACGCGGCCGCGCTCAATCCGGTCGGAGTCGGCTGGTGGCTCCTGGCCATTCCCGTCGCCGCGGGGGTGACCTTGGGCCCTCGATGGGCGGGCGACGCGCGACGGTGGTTCGCCCGATACGCGGCCATGGTCCTCGCCGCCCTCGTGCCGATCCTCCCCTCGCTGATCGCCATCGCCGGCGGGTTTGGCCATCTCGGATTCGCCGCCCGCGAGCCTCGCGTGGGAACCTTGGCCCCTGTCGGCCTGACGGGCGCCCAGATCGTCGGGTACGTCGACCCGTTCCTCTTCGGACCGAACGACGTCGCTCTCTCCCCGTTTCCAGCCCTCCGGCTCGAGCTGGTGGTGCTGCTCGTCCTCGGGGCGCTCCTGCTGCTCCTTCGACCCGCGTTCGCGGGCGACCGGTCGCGACTCCCCCGGCTGGCGGTCGCGGGTGGGGCCTCCACGGCCGCGTGGTTCCTGCTCGAGTCGCTGGCCAACGCCGGGGTGCGACCGTTCGATTCGCTGGCGCCGCTGTCGAACGGCGCCGAGCTGTCGGAGATGTGGTTCACGGTCCTGGTCGTCGTGGCCGCGATTCCGATTGTCCTCCTCCTCGAGCGGGCGTCGGACCGCAGGTCTCCTCCCGGGTCCGTGGCGGTGCGCCCGGCAGGCCCGTGGCGTTGGCCGACCCCGACCATCGCGCTCCTCGTGGCGCTCCTCCTTTTCGTCCCCGGCGTCGCGGTGACCGCGACCCAGTTCCCTTCCTCGGTCCAGGGGCTCTACGGGTCGTTCGGGAACGTCAGCGCCGACGATTTCGCGCTCCTCGCTTGGGCTCCAGGCCACCTTGCGCCGGGAGCCCGGGTCGTCGTCGCGCCCGGGAGCGCCGCCGAGTTTCTCCCATCGTACGCCCCGGGTCTCCGGATCCTCTATCCCATGGTCGTCGGGTTCGCGTACCCCAACGCGACTTACCGGGACCTGATCGTCGAACTCACGAATTCGACCGTCGCTCCGAATGCGTCGAGCGATTTGCGGGTGCTCGGGGCCCAGTACATCGCCGTGACCGGCATGAACTCCGTCCTGGGCGACCCGTTCTCCCTCGGGCCGTTCCTCGCCGACCCGTCGGCGTACCCGGTGGTCTTCCACTCCGGGGACGCGTACGTCTTCGCGGTGGCCGGCGCGGCGCCGGTGACCCAGCTCAGATGAACTCGTCGAGCAGGGCCTCGCGACCCTTCATCCCCGTCGGCTGACCGACGAGGGGACCGGCCGAGAGGACCTCCTCGAGGTCCTCGTACG
>JAKIVT010000065.1 GCA_022750415.1 Thermoplasmata archaeon | reverse complement strand
TTCCCATCGTACCCGGGCTCGGATCTCCCTGCAGGGGATCCGAACGAACCGGACGAGTTCTTCCGGAAGATGTGGACCGACCGGTACTCGGACGTCACGACGGTCATCATGGGCCGTCGCTCGTTCCTCGGCCACCATCGGGTCCACTCGCTCAAGGCGCGGAAGCCGGATGCCCCCAAGTTCCTGATGGACTACTCTCGCTTCCTCGAGACCGCGGAGAAGGTCTGCCTCTCGCATCGATTGAAGAAGCTCGACTGGGAGAACTCTCGGCTGATGAAGGGCGACCTCGCGAAGATCCTCGCGAAGCTCCGGGCCGAGAAGGGCGGGAACATCATCCTCGAAGGGGGGCCCCGGGTGACTCATGAGGCGATGCGGCGCAATCTCGCGGACGACTACTGGTTCCTCGTCATGCCGGTCGTCTACGGGAAAGGACCCCGGTACTGGTTCCCGATGAAGACACAAACCAACCTGAAGCTGGTCTCCGCGATCAACATGAAGTACGGGGAATTGGTCCTCCACTACGAGGCCGTTCGCGAGAAGGCCGGGACCAAGGGCAAGTAGGCATCGGTCACCTCCACGGGCCCCCGCCCACGCGTAGGCCCCAGCGGACACGACCGACCCCCGGGTCTTCGCGTCCCACCCACGGGACCACGGCGGTCGAGCGACTGCAAGAGTCGGCGAGTTCGGGGGACAGCTCGCCTGGTGGGGAGCAGCGGGCCGGTCGACGGGGAGTGGGTGGAACCCGGGCAGCGTTTCCGGTTCCCTCGGGGCACCTACCCGTAACCCCGGAAGACTTCGTGGACGACCCGGTCGGGCGGAACGCCGAAGGTCATGAGCGAGCGATAGGTCTCCTGAACCAGTCCCTCGGTTCCGCACACGTAGTAGACGGGATCGACGAGTCCGCTCGACAGCTTGCCGAGCAGGTCCGAGTCGACCCGGCCGCGCCGACCGGTCCAGGAGGAATCGTCCGGGGTCCGGGTCAGCGTGTGAACCACCTCGAACCGTGGGTTGCGTCGCGTCAACTCCTCCAACTCGGCCCGGTAGGCAATCTCCTCTTCGTTCCGGTTCGAGTACGCCAGCCGAACCTCGATGGGAAGTTTCCGGTCCGCCGCGAATTCCGCCATGCCTTTGAGGGGGGTAATCCCGATCCCGCCCGCGATGAGAATGGCCGGGGACGTTTCGTGCAGGAGGAAGTGCCCGTAGGCGCCGTCGACCTCCGCTTCGTCGCCCGGCCGGAGGGCAGCGAACGCCTGCTTCCATGGCGATTCCGAGATGCGCGCCCCAAATTCGAGGTACGGCCGCGTCGGCGAGCAGGCGAGGGACATCGGATACTCGAGCGACCCGGCGGTGGTCTGGAACTCGAGACCACAGAACTGGACCGGAGCGAACTGGAACCCGGGTGGCTTCTCGAACTTGACGGAGTGGATGGTCGGAGTCACCCGGGTGGACTCCAGCACTCGGACGCGTGCGATCGAGCGAAGGTCCCCTCCGGTGCCACTCCCGGGCGGGATATCATGACCAACCTCGGCGAAATCGAGTCTCTGCCGGGGCGAGGTGGCCGAAAGCGGGGGAAGGCGTGACTTGGACCGGCGGCGGGGGCGTCGCTCGCGGCGCGTTGCGGTGGGCTCGGAGTCGTTCGGGAGGCCCGCCCGGTCTGGGCTGGTCGCCTCCCGCCGCGCGCTCCACGGAGCGCAGGCGGGCTAGCCAGTAGGGCCAAGCGGGGCATTTGAGGCGCCGCGGGGGAACATCTCGCGGAGGAGGCCAGGAACGCCGTCTTGAACGCTCGAAAAATACGGCTTCCAACCGAGGGCCTTCAGCTTGTCGGCGGAGGTGGGTCGGTCGGCTGCGAGATGGTGCGTAATCACCTCTCCCATCTCGTGCGCCGCCTCCCTGAGGCTGAGGTTCGGCGGGGACGGAGCTCCAAGTTCGGCGGCGACCAAGTCCGCAAAGTCGCGAAGCGGAGCCGGGTGTCCGTCCACGACATTGTAGACTTCCGCCCCCATCCCGGACTCGAGGATGGCGCGGAAGGCCGTCCCAGCGTCCCCCCGCTCGACGAACGACCAGCGGTTTGCGCCACCTCCAACGACCTGGTACTCCCCGGCACCAATCGCCTGCGCGAAGTCTCGAAACCACGACCCATTGCCGTACACCATCCCTGGTCGCACGACCAGCACTTCCAAATCCCCCGGCGAATTCGCTTCCAGACCCGCCCGCTCGGCGTCGTAGTTGAGACGCGACTCACCGCGAGGGTCGACGGGCGAATCCTCGCGGATGAGTTCCGCCTGGCCACGGTACACCCAGTAGCCCGAACCGATGACAAGACGCCCGACGCCCTCCCGACGCGCCGCCGTTGCGATATTCTGGGTACCTTCCACCCGGACCCGCGCCGGGTCGGTGGGCGGTGGAGGATTCGCGGCCAGCTGGATCACCGCTCCACAACCCGCGAGGGCCCGGCGCAGAGATGGGACGTCGAGGACGTCACCCGAAACGGGGATTCCTCCGTCCTCCCGTACGAGTTCCTGCTTGCGCGGGTCGCGGACGAGGCCCCGCACCTCGATTCCGGTCCTCGATATCGCGCGGACCACGGACCGGCCCAGAAAGCCCGTGGCCCCGGCCACGAGAACAGGGGCGCGCGAGCGCGCGGGGGAGTCGGAACGGAGGCTCACCATTAGGGTCGTCCACAACGGCGGCCCACAAATATGCACCCCGGACCTCGGAAGGGGTCCATCCGGGAGTTGAGCCACCGGCTTGGCCCTCTCGAACTCGGCGCCCGATTCCACCGGTCGAAGGATCGGAGGCCGCCCAGAGTCCGACTGGCGGAAGATCGTCAGGTGGACCGACGCCGATTCGCGCGGAGCCCGCCGACTCCGAGGCCGGCGAAGACCACGCCCAGAACGAACAATCCGAGCCCGAGGGGCCATGTCCAGCCCAACAGGAGGACGAGCCCCAGGAAGACGAGAGGCACCGATCCTGTGAGCAGGTAGCCACTCCACGGTCGCAGGTTCCAGGAGCGACTTTGCGTCAGGTCCCCTCTCCCTCGACGGTGACCGGCCGGACGGGCGGGCGGCGGGACCCCGTCACTCCGGCGGCGGCTCCCACACAACCTCGGACACGCCGAACACGAGCTTCACGTCGACTTGTTGGACTTGGTCGCTGGGATCCCGACCGGCGAAGGCACCTCCCCCGAAAAGGCACGGACCGCGTCGTTCAACCAAGCGTACGGGCCCCTGTCCGTCACAGGGCGGGCGAATCCCACTACCTGCCGGCGAAATCGCGTGGATTCGGTTGCTGTCCCATCCATCTTGTCGAGCTCGTCCGAGCGCGAGCGGGACCGCCCGTACCCCCGATAGTCGACCATAATCGTGGCCGAGTCTTGTGTCTCGACGAATCCCTGCCGGTCCATCGCATATGTCTCATCCGCCGCCTCCGGGGGTGGTTGGAGCCCCGGAACCGACCCGTGACACGTCCCTCGTACGCTCCCTCGGCGAAGTAGAAATCGTGCTCCTCGGTTCCGTTCGCTCCGTTGCGGGAGACCCCCCATCCGTCCGGGCACGAGAACCGAACGGTGTTCAACGGCTCGAGCCGCACGAGGGGTGGAATCGGTGGACCGATAACTAACCCTCGGACCCGTCCGATTCTGCTCGAGGGGTCCTCGGGGTTTCCCCGGGCTCGGCTGGCCCCGATGGAATCGGGACGGAGTAGGAAATCGGTCGACTGTCCATGTACTCGAGCACCTTGTCAATCCCCTTCTCCATTCCGGTCCGGTAGGCCAGGCCGAGCACCCCCTCGGCCGTCGCCTGGTCGGGGGCGGGGACTTCCTCGAGCGTCGTCGAAATCGGCGTCGCGTGCCGGTCGAACCAGGCGAGGAAGGCGCGGAAGCCGGGAAAGGCACACTGGAAGAGCTGCACCTGCAACCGAATCTCGGGAGGGATTGGATTCGCATGGTAGCTCTTCATCTCGTAGATTCGGTCGCGCCCGTTCCAGAAGTCGGGTTGGGCGTACACTCCAACCTGCTCGTTGATCAGAATCAGTCGGCTCCGGGGGCGGGCGAGGCCCGTCAGTTCGCTTCGACGAAACTCCTGCAACACTCCGGAGGCGGCGGCGAGGTGCCGGTCCCGCTCCACGGCGGGAAGTACGATATGGGCGTCCCGGAGCTCCTCATCGAGGATCTCCGCGGCCGCATGGTTCATGGCGGTCCGGGTCGGTTTCCAACCTCGGGCGAATTCGTAGCTGTACTTCGAGAGGGTCCCGTCGATCGCCTTGCCCACCGCCATTCCGATCTCGTCCCGCTCGGTGACCTCGCGCGGATACGCCGCGCGGACGACCTCGTGGGCGGCGAGGGTCCGGATCGTCGTCATTTTGGAGGGACGACCCGAGCCCAGAAGGCTCTCCCCCACGTCGGGGGTGTTCGCGAGACTCGGCGCGGCAAATTGCTACGGGGTCAGGGAGGTCGGCCGAAGGGCACTCTCAAGGAGCTTTCGTTCGATGATCGCGATCCCTTCCGACACCGCCGACTTGCTCCGGTCGAGCCGGCGAGCGAGGTCGGTGAGGGTGATCCCGCGGGGGACGGCGAAGTACCCCGCGGCCATGGCCTGAGTCAGCAGCTGGTGCTGATTGTCGGTCAACACCGGCAGGTGGCTCCGGAGGGGACGGCGGCGGATCGAGACGAGTTGAAAGTTCGGGTCGGCCTTCTCCATGTACTTCAGGACCGATTGGAACTCCGACCGGCGGGCCACGATCTCCCAGCGGATGGCGCCGTTCTGGACCCGCAGGGGGAAGTGGATCGGAATGCCGAGTTCGCGGTACAGGTAGATGATCGGTGGGTTTCGGTACGTGATCCGATAGAGGGACCCGTCGCCGACCTCGGCGAGGCTGTCGACCTTCAGGATGTCGGCGAACCCGGAGATTTCCCGGGCCCAGACCCCCGGAGGCTGTCCGCTGATCCAGTGGTCGGAGACCGAGACGTCCTTGCTGACGTCGGCCCGGTTCAGCACTTCCAGATTGATGCCGGGATGGGCGCGAGTGAACGTCCCGGTCCAGAGCCCCTTCGGAATCCGCACCCGGAGCGTCGCGAGGAGGACGCGATCTCCCGTGACCTCATCCTTCGCCTCCCGGAGGTCCTGGAACCGCTTGGCGGCGGCGTGCGGGGCCTCCCGGGCCCGTCGCCCGTTGCGTTCGCTTCGCCGCGGCCGGCCCTGAGAGCTCACGTTCTCCGACGCTCGACCGTCGGTCCCGTTCGGGGCCACGGTCGCCGACGAATCGGTGGCGGGCATATAAACACGGGAGCGGCCGCAGCGAGCCGGCCGACGAGGGCCCCGGCATCGGGACCCTCCCGGCTCACCGAAAACGGGTCGGAATCGCCCCCAATCGCACCCGAACCCGTTCGGAAGCCCGAATACGTTCGGACCTTCGTCATGGAGGTGGCGCGCCCTCGTTCCTTCGGACCCACACGGTCCAGACGGCGAGATGTCCATCAACTGGTCCCCACCATTCGCGCCCCGCTTGGGCACCCTCTCCCCCCCCGGGGAGCGGCCGGGGGCTCGACCCCCGGAAAGCGAAACGCCCATCCCCCTGCCCCCGAGCGGGCCGGTCCGCCGCGGCCCGCGTCTTCGAGGGGCAGGCGGACCGCCCTACGCGCAACTCCCGCCGCGCCTGTTCGACCGACCGACCTCCGTGTTCGTCTACGGAGCGTCCCGGCCCTTGGTCAATCTGGCGCTCTTTGCCCTCGCCCAGGCGACGACGCCGCAATTCCAGTGGCTCGACATCTGCCCACCGGGAGAAGAGCGTCAGACCGTCGACCCCGTTCGACTCGGGTGGGTCCGGGACGACCAGCTCTGGGTGGTCGAAACGGCCTGCGCGTTCCAATCGGACCCGTTGAGCGCCGACCCGCCGGTCTTCAGTCTGATCCGCTCCGACGAACCCGCCGCGTCGGTCGCGGAACTGCGCGAGTTCGTGAAGCTCCCCGAAACCTCCCAGAGAATCCTGGCCACGCCCCCTCCGTCGAACGGTCCCGGGGTCGTCGCGGTCCCGAACGCCCATCGGGTGATGGCCAAGTTCCCCGCCGCCCAGATTCCCTCTCTAATCCACGCCCACCATTCGGCCGGATTCTCGGTCTACGTCGGATACGGCGAAGCCAGTGGGATGGGCCGCACGGCGTTCGACTTCGTCTTCCGCCTCGACGGGGAGCGGCCGGAAAACTGGCGGAGCAGCCGATGGGCGTGCGAGAAGGGGATCTCCGCCGGACCGCTCCGAGCGAATCGAGCGGTGGGCCTCTCCGAACTTCCCATCTTCGCGTCGGTCTTCTCGCGGGCATTTCCCCCGTCGTAGTCCTCGCAGGCCGCGACGGGGCCTTGCCCCCTCAGAGCGGGACGTCGATCAGGAGAATCCCTTCGGCCGGGATGAGCCAGGTCGAGGCGAGCGCCCCCGGGGCCAGAGTCGAAAACTGGGGGAGGCCCTCCCCGGGTCCCCAACTCCAAACGCTCGCGCCCCCGGACATCGGAAACCCGCTCCCGGTGAGGTTCAGCCGGAGTCCCGTCGAGCCGTTCGCGTTGGCCACAAGGAGCGAAACCGTCGTTCCGTTCGACCCCACCACCGCGGCTGCCCCCGCCGGTCCTCCGAGGATCGAGGTGGAGTCGATCACCCGCATCGAGAGGTTCTCGAAGAACGTCGAGTAGAGGTAGAAGCTCGGCCTCGCAGTCCCGGATTCGTTCAGCATCCCGAACACGTTCAGGTCGCTCGTCGCCTGGAGGTCGAAGAAACTGAATTGGGACGTGTTCAGCTGGAGTCCGTTCGCCACGGCAGCCGCGACCAGCGGAACGTCGGGATACGATTCGACGTATGGCGCGAACGGCCCTTGCAGGGCGCCGTTATACTCGTCGACGAACACCGGGAGATGGCACTTCGGGCACGCGGTGGTCACCGTCGCCTCCGTCGCCCGGTAATCGCTCGGAAAGCCGTGGGTGGTCCCGGCGGCCAAGAAGTCGGAGACGCTCGTGCCGGTCGATCCGAACGTGGCGGGGTAGGAGTGGTACGCCACCGCGGAGAGGTTCGGGCCGTTCATGGAGACCAGCGGCTGCATCCAGACCGACCCGGCGGTGCCGGACAAGGCGGACTGGATCCCGATCACCCGAATCGCTGGGTCGACGCTCTGCATCGCCGCGACGTACCGGTGGACGAGCACCGCGTATTCCTGCGGCGTCACCTGGGAATCGTCGGTCGTCTTCCAGCTGAGCCACGGGATGTGGTAGTGGACCCAGAACTGCGGCTCGTTGCCGATCGACCAGAAGTCCGGGTGGAAGCCGAGGGTCTGCTCCACGTACGCCACGGTGTCCGCCGCGGCGCCAGGGTCGTCGATCTCGCCAGGGACCGACATGACCGCGTG
Organism: Thermoplasmata archaeon; assembly: GCA_022750415.1. Taxonomy (GTDB): domain Archaea; phylum Thermoplasmatota; class Thermoplasmata; order Lutacidiplasmatales; family UBA184; genus Lutacidiplasma. Next base: position 811 of record JAKIVT010000065.1, on the reverse strand, counting down.
GCAGTGGCGCCACTCGCAGAACTGGACGAACTGCGGGTCGCCGGGACCGGGAGGGGAAGCAAGTCCGGCGTTCGAGTACGAGACCCCAATCGTCTGGTTCGTGGAATCTCCGCCGCCGCCGTACCGGAACGTCACAATGGGCGTCTGATTCACCTGGGCGGACAGCGAGGAGTTCTCGATCTTCACCGCGTGGGTGCCCACCGTCCAGAACGTCGCGGGTGGGTAGGCGACCACCGCGCCGACGAAGAGGGTTCCGTTGAGGGTCGAAGGGTTCGGCCCCACCAGTCGGGGCGCGAGCACCAGGACCCCGATGCCGACCACGACGATGATCGCGATGACGACGACGGTCTCAATGACAAGTCGGAGGGAACCGGATCCTTTGCGTCGGGCCACCGAGTTCGTCCCTGCACCCCGTCCGAACCGGCCGGGCGCCTAGGTGGGAAAGGGGGGCCCACCCCACTTGAACTTGCGCCAGGGGGCGTGGTGCCGTTCGAGCGCGCTCCCGCGCTCCTGGGCCGTTCCGTCCCACCTACGCCGGCACCGGCTTCCGCGGGGTCCGCTGAGGATGCTCCCCGGTACCCTTGGTTCAGGCACCGTCCGTAGCATGGACTGGGAGTCCGTGCGGCGCCCGTCGACGACTCGCCCAAACCCTTGCCAGGCCGAGGAGCGACCAGTCTCCCGGACGGTACCCCACCCAGAGAACTCCGTACGCGATCAGGTAGAGTGGCTGGGGGCCGATGTCGGTCCCGCCCGGGATCGTCGTGATCTGACCCCACTGCGAGACGAGCAGGGCGATGTTGAACGCCGCTCC
>JAKIVT010000064.1 GCA_022750415.1 Thermoplasmata archaeon | reverse complement strand
GAGGGCTCCGACGTCAAGTCGTGGCGCTGGATTTGGCCGGCTTCCCCTTCGGGGGATGCGCGACCACGGGCGCCGGGGTCGACGCGGTCTTGGCTTCGGAGTACCCGCACTTCCCGCACGAACGGCGGTTGGGGTGCTCCGCGAGGAACACGCCGGGCCCGCACTTCGGGCACGACTTGTGCGTGCGCGTGAGCTGGTCGCCTTTCGCGATGTACAATCCGACGCGGGCCTTGGCCATGGTCTAAGCTCCCTTCGCGGGTGGCGCAGCGGCAGCGGCCGGGGCGGGAGCGGCCGGGGCCTCGGGCTCCGCTCCGGGCGTCGCCGGCTTCGGCTTCTCTTTGAGGCCGTTGCGGATCAGGATATGCTCGCGCTCGGTCGCCATGGCGGCGTCTTTGGACGTGTAGGCGGCGGCCTCGCCGACGCTCATGGGCGTGCCGAACTTCGCGTGCATCCGCTCGATGATCACGCGCTCTTTCGGGACCTTCAGCTGGCTCGCAAGCTCCTGGCGGACCTCGTCGCGCTTCGGCGTCGCGGCCGTCGGGTGGCTCATCTCGAACCGGTATTCGGTCCGCTTCAGGAGCGGGTTCTTCCGCTCTTCAACGATCTTCAGGTCCAAGGTCCAGTCTCCGAACTTCCATCTGGGCGACGAGTGCTTTCACGTGTTCCTGCGTCGCAGCGTCGACCCCGACGAAGGAGACCCCCGCACCCGGGATGCCGTATATAACGGTCGCCCCGGCGGGGAGCGCCTCGACGAGCGCGAGCGCTCCGAGGTCCTCTTCTCCGTCGACTTCGAGCAGCCCGCCGCCCGACGCGACCATCTCCCGGACCGCGATCCGAAGGTGCTCGGTCAGCATCCCTGCCGGGTTGACGACCCGCCTCCGCGCACGGGCCGCGAGCGGCGCGAACACGGTCGGGTCGACCGGCTCGTTCCGCTGGGTCTTGAAATCCACGAGGCCGAGCAGCGGAAGGTTGCCGAGGCGGATTGCGAGCTCCGTGACCCGGTCGCCCGCGCTTCCGAAGACGCCAAGGGCCCGGATCCGCCGCTCGGCCTCCGGCCCGGAATAGACGGGACCGTACCGTTCCGCTAAGGCGCCGCGGAGCGACTCGGGCACGACCCAGACGCGTTGCTCACTTGACCCGGAGCGCGTACCGCCCGCTCGCATGGATCCCCATCTTCCGAGCGATCTCGGACTTCTCGGGGTCGATGACGATGAGGTACCCTTGCCACTCGCGGGACGTTTCGCCGCCGCACCGGGTACACTTGTTGCCGTCGACGATCGATTTGCAGTTCTTGCACGCCTTCAGGTTGATCATGCGGCCTTCGCCCCCGCAGCGGGTTTCGCGGCCGGAGGCGCGGCGGCCGCCTTGGGGGCCGGCTTGGCGGCTTCCTTCTTCACCGGGCGCTTCCCGGACTTCTCGTCGGCCTTCTTGTGCGCGTCGACGACCCACTCAAGGCGCCCAAGCCCCGGCTGGCGCATCGTGAGGCCGATGCGGCTGTCGCGAGGGGAGATCTCCGAGAGCGAGAGCGAAACGACGCGGGCCCGAACCTTGTAGCCGACCTTCAGGTCGCGCTTGGTTTCGACCCCGACGAGCCGCTGATTGTGCTCGTCGATGTTCACCCGGTCGTCCATGATCTGGCTGACGTGGAGCAGTCCATCGAGGGGGCCGAATCGGACGAACGCCCCGAACTTCCGGATCTCGACGACGGAGCCCTCGACGACCTCCTGAATCTCGGGGCGGAAAATGAGGGAGTCGTACTCGACCTCCTGGTACACGCCGCCGTCGCCGTGGATGATGTGGCCCTCGCCGATGGGCCGGACGCCCTGGATCAGGACGGTGAGGTTCTGGCCGTCGAACAGTTTCCCCTCGAACTGCTGCTGGGCCAACTCGGTGAGCACGGTCTCGAGCTTGGGTCCGAGACGCTCCGGGGGGATCCGGACGACGTCCCTTCGATGGTCAAGATAGTACATGCGGGAGCGCGCACCCGGGCCCTCTATAAGATGATTTCCGCGAGCGTTTCGCGCGGGCCAGCAGGCCGTTCCCAAGGGGATGCGCGAAGTCCGAACGATTCCGGCCCGCGTCCCTCTCGACGACGGGTCCTCGGCCGTCGGGCCCGTGCAGAACCGAGATTCGGAGCCGTAGGAGCCGAGGGCAGCCGGTGGCGGAAGCACCGTCGCCCAGGGGTACCGCGATACGTTCTAACCTGGGTCGACCGTGCGCCCGGGGATGGGCGGGAGGACGCCAGGCACCCCCCGCGACGCAGCTCGGGCGCTCGAGGCGGTCGAGCGGCGCCTCGGGGTGCTCGACCGGCGGATCGGCCTCGCGGACTGGGCCATGTACACGGGGACGGCGGACGAGCGATCGGTCGTCCACTGGCAGACCGTTCGGGCCGAGTACCTTCGGGAACCCGAGCATCAACGTCTCCTCCAACGGTCGACGACTTCGCCAGGCTCGTCCCGCGCCGACCGGCGAACCGAACTCCTCCGCCGGGCCGTGCTCGATGCGAACGTCGAACAGGCCCCGGAGATCGTCCGGCTGCGCAGCCGTCTCCAGGGCCGCATCGTCCGATTCCGCCCGCGCTGGAAGGGAAAGCGCGTCGGTCGAGTCGAGGTCTACGAGGCGCTCCGAACATCGGGCGACCGGGGGGAACGGGAACGGGCGTGGCGGGCGGAGGGACCGCTCCAACGGTCTCTCGAAGCGCCCCTGCGCGAACTCATCGGACTCCGCAACGACCGGGCCCGGGCGGCCGGGTTCCGCTCGTTCGCCGAACTTCGACTCTCCTTCGAGGGGGTTCCGGCGCCGAAGCTCCGCGCCCTCGCCCAGGCGTCGGCGAAGCCACTCGCCGGATTGGTCGGGTCGCTCCGGGAGGAAACCCAGCGGAGGACCGGGGACTCCCACTGGGCCCCCTGGGACCTCCGGTTCGCGCTCGAGGCCCGGGCGCCCCTGCCGAAGGAGCCGTTCCCCGGCGAGCGCATGGTCGAGACGGTCCAGCGTGGGCTCCGCTCCTGGGGGATTCCCCCCGCCCGACTCGATCTCCGCATCGTCCGATGCGACCTCCCGTTCGGGGGACTCACGATCGCGCCCCGGATCCCGAGCGACGTTCGGATCCTGGTCCACCCGGCGGGCGGGTGGGAGTACTACATGGTCCTGTTCCACGAATATGGCCACGCGGTCCACTTCCGGACCGTCGACCAACCGACCCACCTCCTGCGGAACCCCGACGTCGGGTTCGCCGGATTCGCGGAGGGGGTCGCCGGGGTGTTCGAGCAGGTCGCGAGCGACCCCGCGTGGCTGGGGACGGTTCGCGGCCTCGACCCGCGGGTCGTTGCGGAGTTCTGCCGTGGGCGCGCCGAGGCGGCGGTCCTGGAGGCGGCGTCCGTGGCGCTCGGAATCGAATCCGAGTTGCGTCTCTACGAGCGGCCCGACCAGGACCCCAGGCCCGCCGTCCGAGCGCTCGCCCGTCGGTGGTTCCGGTACGACGAGTACGAGTCGAGGTCATGGGCGGATTCGTTCTTCGTCACCCACCCGATCTACTACCAGAGCTACCTTCTCTCGCAACTGTTCCGCGCCCAGGTCATCGACGCGCTCCGGCGGGAAACGGCCGGCCCGCTGTGGCCGAATCGCCGCGCCGGTCCCTGGCTCGCCGACGCCTTCCTGTCGGCCGGCGCGCGATACGACTGGACGGACCGGCTCGCCGAGGTCACCGGCCGCCCGCTCTCGGCGGACGCGTTCGTCGGAACTCTGAATCCCTCGCGCTAGGGGTGGGGGATCGAGAGCGCCTTGTCGGTCATCGCGATCGACGTCGCTCCGTCCTCGGCCAGACCGAACATCGCCCGGATCGCGTCGATGTTCTCCGGGACCACGATCGATTCCTGGTGGATCGCCTGGAAGAAGTAGAGGTCCGGCCCGTCGACCCGGATCCCCGCCTCCCAGAGGACGTTCTCCATCATGTCCGGCCGGCCGTTCGGACGGTCGCGGGCGAACTCCATCACCTGCGGGGTGCCGTCGACATGCTCCCACGGGGCGAACACGTGGAAGCGGGGGGTCGAACGGAACCGTTGGAAGACGGCCGTGGCGTCGGCGGGGGGCCGGGTCAGCCGAACGTGGTTGACGTGGACGTGCATGAGGGTCGTCGGAACCACCATCGCGGTGGTCGCGGTCCGAAGGTCCGGGAAGATCGTCCGAACGTCCGGTCCGTGGTGGGAGGGAAGCTGGAACGTCGGCACGATGCCGTTGATCGGCCCGCGGTTCGACTCCGAAGGGTCCGCCGCGCGGCGGACGATCGTCGCCTCCCAGGACTCGACGCCCCAGTGGGGGACCACGACCGACGCCGCGCGGGCGAGGCCGGTCGTATTGCAGGAGACCACACGGACGGTCTTGCGGTCGCGGGCCCGGTCGAAGTTGGCAAGGGCGTTGAACGACATCTCGGCAACGTCGGACTTCTCCCCGCCCTGGAAGATGGCGCGAACCCCGGCCGCCTGGTACTTCTTCCCGTTCTCGCGGCCGATCTTGTCGGGGGCGCAGTCGACGACGACGTCGGCGGCCGCGATCATCTCCTCCGCGGTTCCGGCGGTCGCGAGCCCGGCGGCCGCGAAATCGGCCTTCGTGCCGCTTCCGGCGATGAAGATCCGGTACCCCCGTTCGGCGGCCCGGACCGCCTCGTAGCTCGGCCGGGTCTTGCCGATGCCGACGAGTTCCATGTCGGGCTGCAGGGTGACCGCGTCGGCGACGCGCTTGCCGATCGTCCCGTAGCCGTTGACGGCGACCTTGACCTTCCCCACGGAGACGACCGGGCCGACCGACTCGGCTCCGAGATATGGGATTTGCGTCGCGGTCGCAACCGTCCGGACGTTCCTCCCGACAACCTTTAGCCCGGCGAACGTCCCGGACGACCGATGGACTTCGAGCTCTCAGACGAGGAGCAGGCCTTCCAGCAGGCCCTCCGGAAGTTCGGGGACAAGACCCTCCGGCCGAACGAGCGCCGGATCGACGCCGAGGGTCGGATCCCGCGTGAGGTTCTCGACGAGATGGCGAAGCTCGGGCTCCTCGCGATGCCGGTCCCGACCGAATACGGTGGGATGGGCGGCTCGGCGGTCCTGACGGAGCTCGCGGCCGAGGAGATCGGCCGCGGGGACTTCTCGATGGCCACGGCGGTGTTCTTCCTCCTCGAAGCCGGGTGGGGCTGGAGCCTCGCCCAACATGGGACGGAGGAGGCGAAGCGGGAGATCCTTCCGCCCGTTTGCCAGGGGAAGACGTTCCTCGGGATCGCGACCACCGAGCCGACCGGCGGCAGCGACCTCGCGCGGATGCGGACGAACTCCCACCGGGAGGGCGACGGGTTCTCGGTCCGCGGGGAGAAGGCGTTCCTCTCTGGCGTCGAGGAGGCCAAATCGATGGGCGGGGGCCACCTGACCCTCACCAAGTCCACCGACGGCGACGGGTTCAATTTCCTCTACGTCCCGACGAACGCCCCCGGGAACTCGACCCAGAAGTTCCAGAACATGGGACGGATGGGCATCTCGACCGGAGCGATCACCTACGCCGACACCAAGGTCCCCCGAAAGTACCTGCTCGGAGAGGAGGGCCGTGGCTTCCAGTACGCCGTCGAGGGGTTCACCGTCGCCCGGACGTTCGTCAGCGCGGCGTGCGTGGGGGCCGCCGAGCGGGCGCTCGAGGTCGGGCTCGCCTACATCAAGGAACGGCCGGCGTTCGGCCAACCGCTCGGAAAGTTCGAGGGGATCCAGTTCGAGGCGGTCGACCTCTACGCCCAGATCGAGGCGGTCAAGTGGCAATGCCGCCGGGCCGCTTGGCTCCTCGACCGGTATACGCTCCGGGGCGACGACTCCCACCGCTCGGAGGTGGCGAAGGCGGTCGCTTCGGTGAAGCTCACCGCCCCGCCCGTCGCCTTCGAGACCGTCAAGCGGGTGATGATGTGGTTTGGCGCCGCCGGCTACACCAAGGACGTCGGACTCGAGCTCGGGCTCCGGGGCGTGATGTCGTACCTCGTCGGCGCCGAGGGGGGTCTCAACATCATGCGGATCATCATCGGCCGCGAGCTCCTCGGGAAAGAGTTCCTCCCGTACACGTGACGCGGCGCCGGCGGCCCCGCTCCGCCTCCGTATTCTCGGAGCGCGAATTCCACGCGTGGTTGGTCCGCCAGGGGCGGAGGAGCACCGATGTTCCGCTCCCGCTCGGGGACGATGCGGCGGCGGTCCGACTTCGACCCGGACGGGTGGCGCTCCTGACGACCGACGCCCTCGTCGAGGGCACCCACTTCCTGGCCGCCTCCCCCCCTCGGGACGTGGGGAGCGCGGCGGCGGCGGTGAGCCTGAGCGACGTAGCGGCGAAAGGGGGCCGACCCGTCGGCCTTCTCCTCGACCTCCTACTACCTCCCCGCACCCCCGTGGCCTGGGCCAGGGCCGTCGCCGAAGGGGCCCGGGCGGAGGTCCGCCGGTGGGGAGGGGAGTTGGTCGGCGGCGACACCAAGCCGTCCCCGTGCCGGGCGGTCATCGGGACCATTCTCGCCGAGGCCGAGCCCGGCCGTCTCGCCCCCCGGACCGGGGCGCGGCCCGGAGACCGGCTCCTCCTCACCGGGACCGCGGGCCGAGGCGGGGCGGCCGCCTTCGCCCTCCAGCGCCACGGCCCGACCCCCCCCGTGCTCCGCGCGCTGCTCCGGGTCGAGCCGAGGCTGTTCGAGGGGGCCACCCTCGTCCGGTTCGCCCACGCGATGCTCGACACCTCCGATGGGGTGGCGGAGTCGTGCCGAATCCTGGCCGCCGCGAGCCGGGTTCGGGTCGAACTCGACCTGGATTCCGTCCCAATTCACTCCAAGGTACGCGCCCTCCCGAAGGCCGTGGACCGCGAAAACGCCGTCTTCTTTGGGGGGGATTACGAGCTCCTCGCCACGGTTCCCGCGCGCCGAGCCGCGGCCGCGATCCGGGCGGTTCGGCGGGTCGGCGGCACGGTCTCTGAGGTCGGGGTCGTCCGACGCGGTTCCGGAGCCTTCGTCCGCCGCGGCGGTCGCACTTCCCCCATGCCGTCCGGGGGGTGGGATCCGTTCCGGTGGGCGCTCACCCATGTCGCGGCGTCGCACCCTCGGGTTAGGCTCAAGTAGGCCACCCTCCGTGGCCGCGCCACCCGAGGGTGATTCGCGCATGGCTAACGAGGGAGCGACGATCAATCCGTTCGAGACCGCCAAGCGCCAAGTCGACATCGTCGCCGACCTCCTCGGCCTCGATTCCGGGGTCCGCGAGATCTTGAAGCACCCGAAGCGCGAGCTGACGGTGAACTTCCCCGTCCGGATGGACGCGGGGTCGTACAAGGTCTTCACCGGATACCGGGTCCAGTACAACATGGCCAGAGGCCCCACCAAGGGGGGGATCCGCTACCACCCGCAGGTCACGCTCGACGAAGTCCGTGCGCTCGCCGCCTGGATGACCTGGAAGTGCGCCGTCGTCAACCTCCCCTACGGCGGAGGGAAGGGGGGCGTCATCTGCGACCCGAAGCACATGAGCCAGGACGAGCTCCAGCGGCTGACCCGCCGTTACGCGAGCGAAATCTCCCCGATCATCGGGCCGGAGATGGACATCCCCGCGCCGGATGTGTACACGGACAGCCAGACGATGGCCTGGATCATGGATACCTACTCGATGCAGAAGGGCTACTCCGTTCCGGGAGTGGTCACGGGCAAGCCAATCAGCCTCGGCGGGTCGGAAGGCCGTGGCGAGGCGACGGGACGCGGCTGCTCGTACGTCATTCGCGAGGCCGCCCCCCACGCCGGCGTCCACGTCAAAGGCGGGACCGTCGCCGTGCAAGGGTTCGGCAACGCCGGCAGCATCGCCGCGAAGCTGCTCCACGATGAGCAGGGCGCGAAGATCGTCGCCGTCTCCGACTCGAAGGGCGGGATCTACAACGCGGAAGGGTTCAACCCCCACGCCGTCGAGGAGCACAAGAAGAAGACCGGGTCGGTCATCGGGTTCCCCGGGACGACCCCGATCACCAACGAGCAGGTCCTCGAGACGAAGTGCGACATCCTGATCCCGGCCGCGCTCGAGAACCAGATCACCAAGCACAACGCGGAGAAGATCCAGGCGAAGATCGTCGCCGAGGCCGCGAACGGCCCCACGCTCCCCGAGGCGGACACGATTCTCTACGACAAGAAGATCACCGTGTTGCCCGACATCCTCGCGAACGCGGGCGGTGTGACGGTGAGCTACTTCGAGTGGGCGCAGGACATTTCCGGGTACTTCTGGCCGCTCGCCGAG
>JAKIVT010000063.1 GCA_022750415.1 Thermoplasmata archaeon | reverse complement strand
CCCCGGCGAGGGCGGGACCGAGCGCCTCGGCCTGCGGGGGGTAGAGCGACGTAATCCCGTCGGCCTCCAGGATGGCCCGGACGTCGGGCGGGATCCGGACCGAGTCGAGGGAAACCCGGTCGTCCGCCGAGGATTTGGTCACGAGCGGCCCAGTACCCGAGGGAACAGAAAGCGCTTGAGCGCCCGGCGAACGGTCAACGGCCGACGAGCGTACGTCCGAGGATCAGTTCCTGGATCTCCGTGGTCCCCTCGACGATCGGGAAGACCCGCGCGTCGCGGAGGAGACGCTCCGGGGCGGCCCCCGAACGGACGCCCGCCGACCCGGCGACGTCGACGGCGGAGCTCGCGATGGAGACCGCGGCGTGGCTCGCGAAGAGCTTCGCGGCCGAGGCGGCCTCGACGTACGGTCGTCCGGCATCCTTCTCCGCTGCGGCGCGCTCCACGAGAGCTCGCGCCGCCGAGAGGGTGGTGAAGGCGCGGGCGACCTCGCTCCGGTGTCCGTCGCTCGGCTGGGCGACCGCGCCTTCACGGAGAGCATCGAAGGCCGAGCGGGCGACGCCGAGGGCGCAGGCGGCAATGCCCACCCGTCCTGCGGTCAGCGCCCCGAGGGCAATCGTGAGACCCTTCCCCTCGGTGCCGAGGAGGTTCGCCTCGGGCACCTGGGCATCCTGAAGGACGAGCTCGTTCGTCTCGCTCCCTCGGAGTCCGAGCTTCTCGAGCTTCTGCGCGTTTCCGACCCCCGGGGTACCCTTTTCGAGGAGGAACGCCGAAATCCCGCGCGCGCCGGTTCCGGGTTCCCGACTGGCGAAGGCCAGCACCACGTCGGCGCGGGTGCCGTTCGTGATGAACATCTTGGAGCCGTTCAGAACGAACCCTGCCGCGGAGCGACCGTACCGGGTCGTCAGGTGCGCGGCGTCCGAGCCGACGCCGGGTTCCGTGAGCGCGAACGCTCCGAGCCATTGGCCTGCCGCGAGCGGTCGGACGAACCTCTCTCGTTGCGCCGCCGACCCGTGCTGCAGGATCGGGTGGGTGCACACGGAGAGATGGACCGAGAGGAGGACGCCGACCGCGGCGCTCGCCGCCGAGAGTTCTTCGAGGACGGCGGCAACGGCCCGTGTATCGCCCCCCGAACCGCCCTGTTCCGCGGGCACCCCGAGCCCGAAGAAGCCGGGGGCGCGGAGGCCGTGCACGACCGCATCCGGGAGCGAATCGTCCCGGTCGATGGATTCGGCGACCGGTCGCACCCGCTCGTCGGCGTAGGTGCGGGCCCGCTCCCGCCAGACGTCCGTCGAGAGCGGGGCGACGTCGGGCACGGGCGCGCCCACGTTCGCGAAGCCTTAATGGATGACGCCCGGTCGCCGGGCCGGGGGGAAACGGATGGCGGCCGACGTGATTGCCGGGAAGGACCGGTTCACCTCCGTCGACGCGCTGGCGGTCGTCCGCGAGCTCCGGTCGCTCGGCCGCGCGCACGTCGACAAGGCGTTCGACGTCGGACCGGGCCGGATCGCACTCACCCTTCGGGCCACTGGTTTGGGCAAGCGTGCGTTGCTAGTGCGCCCCGGGCAGTACGCCGCGGTCCTCGATACCGTCGGGGAGCGCGACGACGACCTGAGCCCCCTTGCCAAGGAGCTTCGGAGGGTCCTGTCCGGCGCGGCCCTCGTCGCCGTCTCCGATCCCGGCGGGGAGCGGTATCTCGAGATGGAGTTCACCCGCGGCGACGCCGACGGGTCGATCCAGTTCGCCGCCGAGCTGTTCGGAGCGGGCAATCTCCTCGTGGCCCGGGGAGGGAAGCTCGCTGTCGTCGCCCACCCGAAGACGTGGGCTCACCGGGCCGTCCGGATTGGGGCGCCCTACACCCGTCCACCCGCCCGCGTCGACCCGTTTGGCCTCGATGTCGGAGGAATCGAAGCGATCCTCCGAGCCTCCCGGACCGACCGGGCGAGCACCCTCGCCGCCCGACTCGGGCTCGGGGGCCCGGTGGCCGAGGAGGTCCTCACGCGAACGGGAACCCCCGGCGAAGCGCCGGCCGTCTCCGAGGCGGACGAGTTCGCCCCGCTCGTCCATCGCGCATTGGTCGACCTGCTCGACGAGGTGGGGGACCGACCGAAGGGGTACCTCTACTCGGTCGGAGAGGACCGAGTGGATGTCACTCCTTTCGAGTCGCGACGGCTGACGGGCCGCGCGGGGGCGACGGTGGAGGCGTTCCCGACGTTCTCCGAGGCGGCCCACCGGTATTTCGACGCGCGGGTCGAACGAGTCTCCCCGGTCGACGCGGCCGCGGCGAACCAGCTGGGCGAATGGCGGCGGCAACGCGAGCAACAGGAGAAGGCGGTGGAGGAACTTCGCAGCCTCGCGACCAGCTTGAACCGGCAGGCCGACACGCTTCTCGCCAACTTTCCGGAGGCGGAACGACAGCTGGCTTCGCCCGCGGCCTCCGCAGAATCCGACGACGACCAGACGGTCACGCTCGAAGGGACCGAGATCCGGGTTCCGAGAGGGAAAACCGTTCGAGCCTCCGCCCAAGGGCTCTACGAGGAGGCGAAACGGGCTCAGTCGAAGCTCTCGGGGGCGGTCGCTGCGCTCGCCGATTCCGATGCCCGGCTGGCGCAAACCGCGACGGCCCTCCTCGCGGTGTCCTCGAAGGCGACCTCTGAGGTGGCCGCCCGCCGGCGCACACCGAATTGGTTCGAGCGGTACCGCTGGTTCTTCACCTCCGAAGGGATCCTCGTGATTGGCGGCCGGGACGCCGCCTCCAACGACTTGCTCGTGCGCCGATATCTCAACCCCGGGGACCGGTATGTCCACGCCGACATCCACGGGGCTCCGAGCGTCATCGTCAAGCACCCCGCCCCGGGGGAACCCGAGTGGTCCGCCGTGACTCTCCACGAGGCCGCGCAGTGGGCCGTGGCATTCTCCAAGGCATGGCGGGCGGGACTTGCGAGCGCCTCCGCCTTCGCCGTGGGGGCGGACCAAGTGTCAAAATCCGCGGCCAGCGGCGAGTTCGTACCGAGGGGCGCGTGGGTGATCCATGGGACGAAGGAGATTCTGAAGGATCTCCCGACGGAACTCGGGCTCGGTACCGTGCCGGACCGGGGGGACACGCTGTGGAGCGTGGCGCCGCCTCGCGCTCTGGAAGCGCGCGGAACCCTACTTTACGTGCTATCGCCCGGACCGGAGAAGGAACGTCTCGACCGGGAAAGCCAGTTGGCGCGGGACGCCGGGCTCCCGCGCGACCGGCTCCAAGCGTTGTTGCCCTCGGGGGGCATCACGGTCCGGCGAGCGTAGACCCGCTCCACGTTGCGTGCCGGGAAGGCGTCGTCGGGTTCGCGCCAGGTGTCGCCCTGCGCTCGCAACGCGACGATCCGCCATGGATGCCCCGCCACATCGATGGACCCGCCGACGGCCAGCACAGTCTCCGGGGGGAAGGTGAGCTTCCAGGCGGTCGTGCGCCGACCCTCGACGAGGGAAATCTTCACGACGGCGCCGATGTCGGGGGTCACCCAGATCGTGTGCACGTCGCGCGCGGGCGCGGTGCGGACGGACCGGCCGTCGGCCAGGTCAATCTTGTGGACGACCGCCGGTGGCTCGCGGCCGGGCAACAGTTCGCCGACCACGATTCGGTCGCTGGCCGGGAGGGTTCTCGTCGAGCGGACGGAGGTGGGTCCTTCGGAAGAGATCTCGAAGACCTGCTGGGTCCCCGCCGTTTCCGATCGGAACCGATGGGTCGTCCGACACACGCGGCAGCGGGCGAGGCCGGAGACCACGCGGCCCCGCGTGGCGTCTAGGTCGACGATCCGATGGGCCGTCTCCTCGCCGCAGACCTCGCAGAACAAGTCGGCGGCATGGACGCCCGGGGCGGAGCGGTGCGCCGTCGTGGATCTTGCCGACGCCTCGGTCATGGCGAGGAAATTCACGCCTTCCGCGCCCATCAACCCTTCGGGTCCCGGACCGACCCCCTTCACTTTCCCGGAGAGTGTCGAGCCCCCCCCGGGGACCCGGTCCGAGTTCAGCACCGGTCGGAGGGTTACGCAGTTCCGGTACTCGTCAGAGACTCTGTGACGTTGTCGGCGCTTCGGAACCCCCCCGTACTCCCGGGGTTACGGTACCCGGAACACTCCGGGGGGTGAGCGGTTAAGCAGGACGGAGCCCCCGACCGCAACTTCTGCCCGATCGCGTGGCGCGAGGAATCGCCGGGAGATCCTGCCGGTAATTCTACGAGCAATACCGGAAAATCCTGACCCCGCGGGAAACCTACCGTTAAATCCGCTCGATTCCACCCTCTCATACTGGACCTCGACGGGTGGGGCCAGAACCGTTCCCGGCACGGTTCGGTAATGGTTAGCCCGAAGTTCCATCGCGGTCATGCTTGGGACCTTTGGAGAACTGTTCGATTACCGCCGCTACCCTCTACCCCGTCGGTTTTGGGGGCCTGCCTAGCTTTTCCGACCCATGTACGCCCGGGCTTCGCGGGCGAATTTGGGCCATTCCTTCTGGCGGGCAAAGGGGATCGCGAGGTACTCTTTCAGGGGCGAGCCGGAACCGGGACTCCAGCCCCGGCCGGTATTCGAGTCGATGAGTTCCTTAACCCGCTCGGGCGGGAGCTTCAGGACGATCTCGCCAGTCCGATCCAGAACCGCGAACATTTTTCGACCGACGAACATCGATCTGGTCCCGAATCCCTTTCGGTGGGCCGAGATTTCGCCGTCGCCCGCGGCCATCTCCTCGGCCAGTCGAGCGAATCGCTCTCGAGCGTTGTCGGGCGCTTGCGCGGCCGGCATTATCGCTCGGGAAGGGTTCGGTCATAAGAGCCAATCGACCGGTTCGGACCGAACGGACCCCAGTTGCCCCCCTCGCCGCCTCCGAATCCGGTCCCTTTGGGAATGGTCAGCTTTCAGAACGGTCTGTTGGCCCCGCGGGCATCTTGCTTTGCCAAGGTACCCGATTTACAACTTTTGAACGCATTCCGGTATGGGGCTGCCCGAATTTGAATCGGGGTCCCGGGTTCCCAAAACCCGAAGGATGGACCAGTAGAGCGGCGCGGGGGTCGTCCCCGGCGCCGAAACTACCCCACAGCCCCGCCACCGGTCCCTCAGATGGCGTCCACTCGATTGAGGGTTCGCCCGATCCGGCATTCCGCTGGCTCGGGATCGACCTTCTCGATCCGGAAGCGCTGCTTCGCTGGGAGCGATGGACCGGAACAGATGTCCCAGTTCGAGCAGTCCATCCGTCGGCACCCGTACCGGCCCGTCTCCACGGAGCTCCCGACGACCGCGGTTTGCGACTCGACGACGATGGTGCGAGGCACGGCCTGGACCTCGACGACCGCCGCGCTGGTCTCCTGTAGCGCGCACGGGTGGCGGACCGGCCGAACGCGCGTCACCGAGTACCGCCGCCCGGAGTCGAGCGTCAGGCAGGCGTGCCGGTACGGGCACGTTCGGCAAACCGGAGCGGCCCCCACGTAGACGAACTCGAACCCGACCTTCGCCTGGGTCTCCGACAGCAGCGTAATTTCCGACATGGTTCACCCGATGACCCCCGTGACCCCGGCGAGTCGTGTGGCGGCCTCGCGTGTCAGGCCGTTGTCGCCGAGGATCGTGTACCGCTCGGGCCGGATGGCGTGGGCTTGGACCAGCGCCTCGACCACGTCTTCGGGGCTGACCCCGAGTTCGCGGGCCGTGATCGGCGCGCCGATGGTCCGCAGGGCCCGCCGGACCCGCTCCCAATCCCCCCCGTGGAGGTACATCATCATGATCGCACCGACCCCGCACTGCTCGCCGTGGAGGCTGGGATGCTTCCCCGCTTGGTCGAGGGCGTGGCTGAACAGGTGCTCACTCCCGGAACACGGTCGGGAGGAGCCGGCGACGCTCATCGCGAGGCCCGCGACGATCATCGGGCGAATGGCGATCCAGGCCGACTCCTCGAGGTTCGGCTTGATCAGGTTCGCATGCTCCGTGATTTCCTGGGCGGCGTACTCCGCCAGGGTGGCGGCGCTGCTCGAGAACTCCTCGTTCCGGAGTCGTGCGGCCAGCTTCCAATCGAGGACCGCCGTCACGTTCGAGATGACGTCCGCGCAACCCGAGGCGAGGAGTCGGAAGGGAGCCTGGACGATGACCGAGGTATCGGCGAGGATCCCCATCGGCACCACGGCGGCCTCGCTCGTGACCTTCCCGGGGTCGCGGAGCGACGCCCTCGGGGAGGAGATCCCGTCGTGGGCCGCGGAGGTCGGGACGCTGACGAACGGAAGGTGGGCACGGGCGGCGGCAACCTTGGCAATGTCGATCTTGCTGCCCCCCCCCACGGCGATGAGGAACCGCGCGCCGGCCGACCGGACCTCGCCCAGTACTCGCTCGACTTCGGCGCTCGTCGCGTCGTGGGCGATGATCGTCGCGACGTCGAATTTGGACTCGTTGAGGATCTCGACCGCCCTTCGCCCGGCCAACGTGACGGTCGTGGAACCCGTGATGACCGCGCCGCGGTCCGGGAAATCGAACTGGCGACACATCGAGCCGAGCTCCGGGAGAACCCCATGGCCGGCGAGAATGCTGCGGGGGAAGACCATCGAGCGGGCTTTGCCGAACGAGGAGGTCAGACCGATGACCGAAGGGCGGGCCGGCGCCTCATTCGGCATCGCAGCCGTCCGAGGAGGGGGGGCGGCTATAAGGAGTTCGAGGGCGCGCGGCGACTATCGGCCCGCGGTGTCGCCGAACAGCACTTTGTGTTCTTGGACCATGACGCGCACGTCCAACCGGTCGTGCAACACCCAGTCGGCGAGCCGCCCTCCATTCGTCCCATACACGGGTTGGAAGACCACGTTGGAGGGCATCGGCTCCCGTCCGAGAACCTCCTTGGCGTACCGGTAGTCCTTCCGGTCCGCGACCACGAACTTGACGACATCGGTTGGCCGAAGGAGGGGAAGATTTGCCCACCGGTTCTTCCCTTGCATCTTCGACGACGGACATTTGACGTCCACGCTGAGAACGACCGCCGGTACGTCCAAGTACGGCGCCACGTCAAGGGAGCCCCCCGTCTCGACCACGGTCGTCATGCCCCGTTCCGACAGGCGACGCAGAAGCTCGACCGACTCCTTCTGCAGGAGCGGTTCGCCCCCCGTCAGGCAGGCGTGACGCGTGCGGTGGGTGGCCACCTCGCGGAGGATCGAGGGGATCGAGCGCTCCGTCCCAGGGCCGAAGGAGTAGGCGGTGTCGCACCACGCGCATCGGAGGTTGCACCGCGCCGTTCGGACGAACGAGGTCCGGTATCCGGTGAACGGGCCCTCCCCCTGCACGGAGTGGAAAATCTCGATGACCCGCATAGGTGGCGGAGACCGGGGCGCTCCCTTTAGCGCCTCCGCCGTCGGCGACTGCCCGCTCCGCCGACGCCGTCTAATACCGTGTCCGGCTCGAACGGCCGTCGATGGAGCGGGCCCGCGAAACCGTCTGGCAGGGCGAGTGGGACCGCGCCCGGCTCGCCGAGGGGCGGGTCGAGAGTGGGAGGGAGAAGTACTTCGCCATCGTCGCGTACCCTGGATCGAGCGGCTTCCTCCACCTCGGACACCTTCGGGGGATGACCCTCGCCGACGGGCTCCACCGGTACCACCGGATGCTCGGTCGCTCCGTCTTCTTCCCGACCGGAACGCACGCGACCGGACTCCCCTCGGTCACGTTCGCGCAAAAGGTCCGCGAGCGGGACCCCCGGACCGTTGCGAACCTGAATGTCGAAGGGGTCCCGGAAGGGGTGTGGCCGTCCCTCGAGGAACCTGTCGCGGCGGCCCGGTTCCTCGGACGGACGTATTTGGCCGTGTACCGGTCCTTCGGGATCCTGGTCGACGAGCGGGCGTACGTCACCACCGTCGACGACGACTACCAGGCGTTCATCCGATGGCAGTTCCGGCGCCTCCACGACGCGGGCGCGTTGCGCCAGGGGCCTCACTATGCCGCGGTCTGCCCGGTCTGCGGGCCCGTCTCGGTCGACGCCTCCGAGACCGACCTGTCCCGAGGGGGGGAGGCGGAGACGGTCGTCTACACGACGATCCCGTTCGCCCTCGACGACGGCCGGATCCTCCTCGGGGCCACGCTCCGACCGGAGACCCTGTACGGGGCGACCAATCTCTGGTTGCCGAGCAGCGGCGGACTCGCTGTGTGGCACCACCAAGAGGCGAGCTACCTCGTCGCCCCGCCCGCCGCCCACCGATTGGTCGAGCAACACGGGGGCCGAGTGGGACACATGGTCGACGTCGCCGAGCTGTTCGGCCGCATGGTGACGGTCCCCTGGACTGGGGCCCAGATTCCGATCTTCCCGAGTTCGTTGGTCGAACCCACGAAGGGAACT
>JAKIVT010000062.1 GCA_022750415.1 Thermoplasmata archaeon | reverse complement strand
GATGTCCTTCATCCGACCGCTCCCTAGACGCCGAACTCGCGCGGGTCGGAGATCTCGCCCGTGATGGCGCTCGCCACCACGGCGGCGGGGCTCACGAGATAGATCCGGGCCTCCTTCGGGCCCATCCGTCCGGGGAAGTTCCGGTTGGAGGAGGAAATGCACACCTCATCGGGGGCGAGGATCCCCATGTTCCCGCCGAAGCAGGCGGAGCAGCTCGAGTTCGTGAACACCGCCCCGGCCTCGGTGAAGACGTCGATGAGGCCCTCCTTGAGGCACTGGTTGTAGATCGCGGTCGACGCCGGCGAGACGATGAACCGTACGCCCGCGTGGACCTTGTGGCCCCGCATCAGCGCCGCCCCTTCCCGGATGTCCTCGATCCTCGCGTTCGTGCAGGAGCCCAAGAACGCCTGGTCGACCTTCACGTGCTCCTTCACGACGTCGGTCAAGGGACGGACGTTGTCGGGGGAGTACGGACAGGCGATCATCGGCGCCATCCCGTCGACGTCCACGTCGATGATCCGCTCGTAGCGGGCGTCCTTGTCCGGGTGGATCGGATGCATCGCGTGCTTGGCGATCTTCTCGAGGTAGTCGTAGGTCTTCTGGTCCGGAGCGACCATCCCGCACTTCGCCCCCATCTCGGTGGTCATGTTGCAGATCGTGAACCGCTCGGGCATCGAGAGCCCCTTGATGGTCGGGCCGCCGTACTCGACGGCCTTGTAGGTGGCGCCGGTCGTCTTCACCTCGCCGAGGATCCGGAGGACGAGGTCCTTCGCCGTGACCCCCCGCCCGAGCTTCCCGTGGACGTTGACGCGGATCGTCGGGGGGACCTTCAGCCACAATCGGCCCAGAGCGAGGACGGCGGCCATCTCGGTCGGGCCGATCCCGGCGGCGACGGCGCCGCTCGCCCCGAGCATGTTCGTGTGCGAGTCGGTGCCGACGGCGAGGTCGCCCGGCACCACCCAGCCGTTCTCGGCGAGGATCTGGTGGCAGATGCCGTGGTTCCCCACGTCGTAGAAGTGGGTCAAGTTCTGTTCCGCGGCGAACTTCCGCAGGATCCGATGGAGGATCGCGGCGCCCTCGGTCGAGGCCGGCACCCAGTGGTCGATCGCGATGACGACCCGGTCCGGGTCCCAAACGCTCGTCGCGCCCATGTCGTGGAACGGTCCGACGGTCTGGGCTCCCTGCTCGTGCATCATCGCGAGGTCGACGTGCCCCTCGATGATCTGGCCCGGCACGACGGAATCGAGCCCGCTCGCCCGGGCGAGGATCTTTTCGGCGAGTGTCCCACCGTGGCCCCCGTTCGTGCTCATTGTGCTTCCACCCGAATCCCCGCGTCTCCGACCATCTGCCAGAACTCGGCGTCGGTGAGTCCCGGGTGCTCGAAGAGGGTCCGGTACTCCTCGAGGAACGAGCGCAATTGGCCCTTGCCGCGAGCTTCGCCGCCTTCCTTGACCCGGCGCAAAAGCTCCAACAGGAGCGGGTCGGTCGTGGCGACGCCCCGCTCCTTGAGCTTCTCGACCAGGGCGGCTTTTCCCGTGTGCTTCCCGAGGATCATCTGACGATGTCGCCCGACGACCTCCGGTTGGAGAGGCTCGTACGTCAGGGTGTGGGCGAGGACGCCATGGGTGTGGATCCCCGCTTCGTGGCTGAACGAGTTGTAGCCGACGAGCGCCTTGTTCGCGGCCACCGGAATCCCGGAGACCTCCTCGACGAGGCGCGAGAGTTCGTAGAGCCGCTCGGTGCGGAGCCCGGTCCGGATGCCGTAGAGGGACTCGAGGGCCACGACGACCTCTTCCAGCGAGGCATTTCCGGAGCGTTCCCCGAGCCCGTTGACGCACACGTGGGGGGTCGTGACGCCGACCTCGAGGGCGGTGAGCGTGTTCGCCACGGCGAGCCCGAAATCGTTGTGGCAATGGACCGACCAGTCAACCGGGTGGACGCGCCGGGCGAACTCTTCGAGGTACCACCGGAACGTGAGCGGCGTCATGATGCCCACCGTGTCCGATACGACGAGGCGGTCGGCTCCGGCCTCCATCACGGACGTGTAGAGTCGCTCGACGAAGTCGAACGGCGCCCGAACGGTGTCCTCCGTGACGAACGCCACGTGGAGCCCCGCTTCCTTGGCCTGTCGGACCGACGCGAGCGACGCTTGCAGGACCTGATCCTGCGTCATCTTCAGCTTGTACCGAAGGTGGACCTCGCTCGCGGCGACGAAGATCGCGATGTGGGACGCGCCGCTCCGGATGACGGCGTCGACGTCGCCCGGCACGGTCCGGGCCGAGGCGAGGATCTTGGCTCTCAACCCAGCACCGACGACCGCCCGAACGGCGGCGGCCTCGTCAGGGGAGACGACAGGGATGCCCGCGTCGATCACCTGGACGCCGACGTCGCTCAGGACCGTTGCGATCCGGACCTTCTCCTCCGGGGAGAAGTGGACACCCGGCATCTGCTCGCCGTCGCGGAGGGTCTCGTCCCAGAACACGATCGGCTCGGCGAACCGGCGCGAAGCCGCGGTCGCCGCGTGATAGTTCTCGACGAGCGGCCGCTCCTCCATCGACGGCATCGAGCGGGGCCGCCGACATAACCTTTCGGAACCGGCGCGGCTTCGTACGTTAACGTACGGCCGGAGTCGGGGGGGTCGGCCCCCGTTCGCATAGCGGCCCGGAAGCCATTCCGGAGCCCCTCCGCTCGGCGGAAAACGGCCTCGCGTCCCCACCGTTAAATAGACGCGCAACCTCGAATCGATGCGAACGCGTTCGCGACGCGTCCCGCAGAACTCCAATGACCACTCCCGCCGCAAAAACCACGCCGGTACCGGGCGAATCCGGTGGCCCGGGCGCCCCCGCCCGACCGAAGGAACTCACCGACCTCGCGGTGATGATCGGGGGCCAGGGCGGCGACGGTACTCTGACGGTCTCCGACCTGCTCGGCCGGTACTTTCGGAAGCGAGGCCTCTACATCTACACCTCCCGCAACGTGCTGTCGCGGATCCGCGGCGGCCACGCGGACGCCACTATGCGGGCGTCCCGCGACCCCGTCGCCGCCGTCAAGCCGGACGTCGAACTGATCGTCGCGTTCGACAAGGAGGCGGCCGAGATTGGTCGTTCGGAGCTCTCCCCCGACGGAGCGATCCTCTACGATTCCTCCGTCTTCCAGCTCGACCTTCCCAACTCGGTCGGCTTCCCGTTCGCAACGCTCGTCGGCGGCGCCGTCGGGCAACCGATCTTCAAGAACACGGCCGCGTACGGCGCGATTTCGGTGATGATGGGGTTCGACCCCACCCAGACCCGGGCGGTCATCGAGGAGCGGTTCACCCGCCGGGGACCGGAGGCGCTCGAGAAGAACCTGAAGGCGCTCGAGATCGGCCGCAAGGCGGCTCTCGAGGTGCCCGGTCTGGCCGACCGATGGCACGTCGCCGATGGGGAAGCGCAGCACCAGATCCTTACGATCGGCAACCAGGCGGTCGCCCTCGGGTTTGTGGTGGGCGGAGGCCGCTTCTTCGCCGGGTACCCGATCACGCCGGCGACGGAGATCATGGAGTACCTGATGCGGTACCTCCCCGCGTTCCACGGCGTCGTCCGCCAAGCGGAGGACGAGCTCGCGGCGGTGAACATGATCATCGGGGCCGCGTACGCCGGCGCCCGCGTCATGACCTCCACGAGTGGTCCGGGCCTGTCCCTCATGACCGAGGGGATCGGGCACGCCGGCACGGCGGAGGTTCCGATCCTGGTGGCCGATTGCCAGCGGGTTGGGCCCTCGACCGGCGAGCCAACCCGTCACGAACAGTCGGACCTCGCGCACCTGGCCCACCTCGGCCACGGGGAGTACCCCCGAGTGATCGTCGCGCCGGGGACCGTCGAGGACTGCTTCGAGATCACCATCGAGGCCCTCAATCTCGCCGAACGCTGGCGCCTCCCCGTCATCCTCCTGCTCGACCAGGCGCTCTGCCAGAACACCACGACCGCCGAGCCGTTCAATCTCTCGAAGGTCGTCGTCGACCGGGGGACCCGGCTCACCGCCGAGCAGGTCGCGAAGCTCGACGTGTACCAACACTACCAATTCACGCCGAACGGCGTCTCCCCCTACGTGCCGCCCGGGACCCCCGGCGTGTTCAGCCAGGTCACCGGCAACGAGCACAACGAGATGGGCCACGTCTCGGTCAATCCGGTGAACCGGGTCAAGATGATGGAGAAACGGATGGGGAAGCTCATCCACATCGTCCCGGAACTCCCCGTCCCCCACTTGTTCGGGGACGAGAGGGCCAAGATCGGGATCATCGGTTACGGCTCGACGTTCGGCCCGATCCGGGAGGCGCAGGGGGCGCTCGACCGGGCCGGCGTCAAGACCCGGTTCTACAACGCTCGGACGCTGTTCCCGGTCCCGAAGGAGTCGCTCGACCCGTTCCTCTCCGCGATGGATGTCGTGTACGTGGTGGAGCACAACTACACCGGTCAGTTCGCGGACCTGATCCGGAGCGCCCTCCCGCAACACCACGCGAAGCTCCGTTCGATCCGGAAGTACGACGGGGACTCGTTCCGCTCGCCCGAGATCGTCGCGCCGATCCAGGGAGGCCAGTAAGATGGTCCAGTCCGTCAAGCCCGTCGCGTCGACCTGGTGCCCCGGGTGCGGCGACTTCGGTGTCCTCGCCGCCGTGAAGAAGGCGGTCGCCGAGGCGGGCGTGCCGGTCCACGAGGAGGTCCTCGTCGGCGGCATCGGCTGCTCGGGCGGGATTCACAACTTCATCGAGACGAACGGGATCCACGCCCTACACGGACGGCTCCTTGCACAGGCGGTCGGGATCAAGCTGTCCAACCCCGGCCTCACGGTCATCGCTGCGGGAGGGGACGGCGACGGGTACGCGATCGGCATGGGGCATTTCATGCACGCGTTCAAGAAGAACGTCTCGCTCCTCTACATCGTGATGAACAACGAGACGTACGGGCTCACCAAGGGGCAGGCGTCTCCGACGAGCCGGATCGGCTACGAGGGAAACATCGAACACCCGTTCGATGCGATCCTCACGGCGTTGTCGATTCCGGTTCCGAACTTCATCGCCCGCACATTCTCGGGCGACCCGAAGACGATGATCCAGGTCCTGGTCGAGGCGATCAAGTTCAACCGCGCGAATCACGGGTTCGCGTTCGTCGAGGACCTTTCGCCCTGCGTCACGTACAACGACACCTTCAAAGATTGGCGCGCCCGGGTCGTCGACGTCGCGACGCTGCCGGGGTACAACCCGGCCGACCGTCAGACGATGTTCCGGCTCTGCGTCGAGACGATGCAGGCCGGGAAGATCCCGATCGGCGTCATGCACCGGCCGGCCGCGCCGGACCCGAGCAGCCCGGGGCTCGAACTCAAGCTGCTCCCCGACAAGATCGGCCCCGCTCGGGCCGACATCGGGCTCGAATCGAACCGGGTTGCGTACGAGAAGCTGCTGCGCACCGCGGCGTAGGACGGACCGTCGGATGCGGCGGGCCGCTTGGGTCCCCCCGGCCTTGCTTGCGCTCCTGCTCCTCTCCTCCGCCGGCGCCGTCGCTGCCGGCCCGAGCGCGCACCTCGGCGTCGGGACGGACGGGTCGGTCGGGATCGACCTCTCCATCGTCGACCCGAACGGTTCCGCGCTCCGCTACGCCATGGACGGCAACTTCTCGCCGCTCATCGCCGCCATCCCCGGCAATGCGAGCACCCGGGCCTCGGTCCTCGCCCAGGTCGAGCTCGCCGAGTCGAGTCCGTTCCTCGCCGGCCTCTTCGGCAATCACGACGGGACGGTCGAACCCTCCGAGGTCGGCCTGTTCGACGGGCTCCTACGCGACGAGGCGGGCTCGATTCCGTCGGCCGCCTTGACGGGTGGGGGGATCCTCAACCTGACGATGAACGGCCAAGCTCCGGGCTCGGCCGTGTTCGAGGGGGTCAGCTTTGCGGGAGCGCCGGGCGCCGACACCTCGAGCTCTCCGATCACGGTCACCACGTCGACGGCCGACGCCTTCCTTCCGGAGGGTACGAGTGGCACCCTCGGACTCGCGTGGAACTTCACGGCGGGGGGCGGGCTCATCGCGGCCGCCATTCCGAACGTCACGCTCTCGGTCACCACTCCCGCGGGAACGGCGATCACCTCCGCAAGCGGGATTCAGGGAGCGAGCATCGCGAACGACTGGCTCGGGTACGGGTCCCCGACGGTCTCCGGAGTCATCGGAACCGCGCCGACGGGAACCGCGAGCATCGCGTTCCACCCGGCGTTCCCGGTCGGCGACGTCCTCCTCGGAGTCGGGATCGCCGCGGCGGTGGCGGCCCTCGGAGTCTTCCTCTGGCGCCGCCGGGACCGGCGGAACCGCGGGGCCGGCGATGCGCCTCGGAGTTGACGACACCGACGCCCCGGGCGGCGGCTGCACCACCTTTGTCCTCACCGAGCTCGTCGCCCTCGGACGGTCCGAAGGGCTCGACGTACTCGGCGAGCCGCGACTCGTCCGGCTCAACCCGAACGTCCCGTGGAAGACCCGCGGCAATGCCGCCCTCTCCGTCGAGCTCGGCCACGGTGTCGGCCCCTATCGGCGGCTCGGCGTCGTCGGGAAGCGGCCGATTCGGGGATTCCATAGGGGACGACCCCCCACTTCCGAGGAGCGGGACCGGTTTCGGGTCGCGGCCTGGGAGCTGGTCCAACGCCTCTCCGAGAGGGCCGATGGGACCGACCCCGCTCTGGTCGTGGCCGACCGCCGTCTTCCGGAGTCGCTGTACGAGCGCGCCGTGGGCGGCGTCGTCGACCCCGCCGACGTCGCGAAAGCGTTGGTGGCGGCCGGGGCCTGGTGGCGGACCGCGGGCTCCGACCGGGGCCTCGTCGGAGCCGCCGCGGCCGCGGCCTGGCCCGGGCGCCGACGGACCTGGGAACTGATCGCCTACCGGGCGCCGGGGACGACGGGACCCCGGCGCGTCGAGGAACGTTCGGTCCGAGCCGCCGCCGAGCGCGAACCGTCGTTGTTCTTGTGCCACGACCCGGCGACCCGGCGGCTCCTCGTGGCGCCCCACACCGCGTGCCCCATCTTGTTCGGACTCCGGGCGACCCGACCGGAGGGCGCGCTCCGCGCCCGCCCGTGGATCCGGTCGGAGGCGGTCGACCGCTGGCTCCTCTTCCGCACGAACCAAGGGACGGGAGACCACATTCGGTTCGGGGCCCGCGCGGCGGTGACGCCGTACGTTCCCTCCCGGATCCGGGGACTCGTGGAGGCCGACCCGACCACGCTGCGAGGGGGGCACGTGGCCCTCACCCTTCGCACCGACCGCGAGCTCGTGGAGTGCCGGGCGTTCGAGCCGACGAAGGTTCTTCCCGCCGTCGCCCGCGGACTCCGGACCGGCGACGCGGTGGAACTTTGGGGCGGGACCGGTTCCGATGCGACCTTTCGGATCGAGGGAGTCCGCATCCTCCGCCTCGCGCCGAGATCAGTTCCGGCCCGAGCCCCGCGGTGTGGGAAGTGCGGCCGCCGTACGAAGTCGCTCGGCGCCTCCCGGGGATACCGTTGCCCGACCTGCCATCGGCGCTGGCCCCCGGAATCCGTGCGACCGACCACCGCACCTGCCCTCTTCGGCCGCGGGACGTACCACCCGACCCCTTCCGCGCGCCGTCATCTCGCGCCACTCGGTCCGGAGTGACGCCCCGGTAATCTCGCATAGTACGCTTTTAAACCGCTCCGACCTCGACGCGACGTCAGGTCCCCGATGTCGCATCCCTCCCTCCGAACCGCGGCGCTGTTCGCCGCGATCATCGCGCTCTTCGTCGCCGTGGGCGCGATCGCGGGCTCGTACCTCTTCGGAAGCTTCCTCGGAGGGCTCGCCGTCGCGTTCGCCCTCTCGCTCGCGTTCAATATCGGCGCGTACTTCCTCTGCGACCGGTTCGTTCTCTGGTCCTCCCACGCCAAGATCGTCACCCCCGAAGAGGCCCCCCGCCTCGCTCGGATCGTGGCCGAGCTGGCCCCGATGTTCGGACTCGAGGCCCCGCGGATCGCGATCGTACCAACGATGAACCCGAACGCCTTCGCGACCGGTCGGAACGCGAAGCATGCGGTCGTCGCGGCGACGGAAGGGATTCTCCACCTCCTCGACGACCGGGAACTCCGCGGCGTCTTGGCTCACGAGCTCGCCCACCTGAAGGACCGGGACATCCTCGTGATGACGTTCGCCGCCACCTTGGCCGGCGCGATCAGTTACGTGGCGCAATTCGCCTTCTTCGCCTCCCTCTCCGGCGGCTCCGGGCGGAACAACAACGGTCTCGGGGCGCTCCTCGCCGTCATCCCCGCCGCCATCGCCGCGAGCTTGATCCAGCTTGCCATCTCGAGGACCCGCGAGAGCAAGGCCGACGAGGTCGGCGCCCGTACTATCGGCGACCCGCTCTCCTTG
>JAKIVT010000061.1 GCA_022750415.1 Thermoplasmata archaeon | reverse complement strand
TCGTCGCCTTTGCGTCCATCATCTGGGGTTCGGTGATCGCCCTCGCCCAACGGGACCTGAAGCGGGTCATCGCGTACTCCTCGATCAATCACATGGGGATCGTGTTGCTCGCCATCGCCGTCTACTCGCAGCTCGGCCTGATCGCCGCGGTCCTGCTGATGTTTGCCCACGGGATCGTGAGCGCGCTCCTGTTCATGACCGCCGGCAGCGTCCACCACACCTTCGGCACCCGGGACGTCTCGAAGCTCGGCGGAATCACGCCCGTCGCGCCCATCCTCGCCACCATGCTCATGGTGGGGTCGCTCGCCTCCCTTGGGCTCCCCGCGCTGATCAGCTTCCCCGCGGAGTTCACCGCACTGCTGGCCACGTGGGACCGAATCGGCTACTGGGTGCTCGTGCCGCTCGTGATCCTCGTCGTCACCGCTGCGTTCTACATGTGGATGATGCAGCGGGTGCTGTTCGGTCCCCAACGGAACATCCCGGTGAAGGCCCACGACATCCCGTGGTTCGAGACCGCCTCGATGGGGATCCTCGTCGCGCTCGTCGTCATCTACGGGATTCTCCCCGGCTTCCTCGTGAACGTCATCGTGAACTCGCCGATCTACGGCTTCCCGGGGTTCCCGTAGGAGGGGGACGATGGACACGACGGTCATCGCCACCTTCGCACCCGAATTGATCGTCCTGGGTGCGGCCCTGGTGGTGTTCCTCCTTGACGTTCTCGGCGTCCGGAACCTGGAGGCGTTCGGTGCGGTCGCCGTTTCGGCGAGCGCCATGGCCCTCCTCGCCGTCGTCGCGGACCTCGGATTCGCCCCGCTCGCGATCCTGCGGACCATCCCCGCGAGCGCCATCGACCTACCGGTCGGACCCACCCTCTACGGGGTCACGAGTCTGGGGCTCGTCTTCCAAGCGATCTTCCTCACGAGCGCGCTCCTGGTCTCGCTCGCTTCGCTCTCCCGACCGCCCACCGAGAAGGGCGCGGCGGTGTTCTTCGGCCTCCTGCTGATGGCCACGTTGGGGATGCTCTTCGCCGCGGTCGCGAGCGACCTGATCTTCCTCCTGCTCGCGGTCGAAATCACCGGGATTGCGACGTACCTGCTCGTCGGGTACACTCGCAAGGACGCGAGAAGCCTCGAGGCGGCGATGAAGTTCTACATCGTGGGGGCGCTGTCCTCCTCCCTCTCGTTCTTCGGCGCGTCGCTCTTGTTCGGAGCGTACGGGGGGACGAGCTTCTTCGTCCTCGCCCACGGCGTCTCGGTCGTCGGCTACCCTGCGCTCGCCCTCGCCGGCTACGCCCTCCTCCTCGCCGGTCTCGGGTTCAAGCTCACGCTCGTACCGTTCCACGCTTGGGCGGTCGATGTCTACGATGGGGCGCCCGACGACGTCTCGGCGTTCCTCGCGGGAGGGTCGAAGAAGATCGGGGTGTTCGCCTTCTTCCTCGTCTTCACGGGTCCGGTGCTCCTTGCCCCGGCGCTCGGAGTGTGGTGCCCGGCGGGGCATTGCACGACGGTGACCCTCCGTCCGACGCTCGAACTCGCGCTCGGGATCCTCGCCATCCTGACGATGACAATCGGGAACCTGCTCGCCCTCCAGCAGAAGGAGATCAAGCGGCTGCTCGCCTACTCCTCGATCAGCCAGGCGGGGTACATGCTCATCGGCGTCGCCGTCGGCACGGCGCCCGCCCTCGCCGGCGCGACCCTCCAGGTGTTCGCCCACGTGTTCATGAAAGCCGGGGCGTTCTTGGTCGTCGCCGCGGTCGTGGGCCTCGGCGTCGGCCCCCGGGTCGAAGACTGGCGCGGGCTCGCCCGCCGACGACCGTACCTCATGGTCGCGTTCGCCCTGATGCTCCTCTCGCTCGCGGGGATCCCCCTCACGGTCGGGTTCGTGTCGAAGTTCATTCTGTTCTCGGCGGCGGTCCAGGCCGAGGGGTGGTTCGTCTGGCTGGCCGTCGCGGGGCTCCTGAACAGCGCGCTCTCGGTGTTCTACTACGCCCGGGTCCTGAAGGCGATCTACCTCGATGCGCCGACTACGGACGCACCGGTTCCCGAGCGGATCGAGAGCCCCATCGGGTATGGTCGGGCGGCCGCGATCGGAATCGCGGTCGTCGCCATCGTCGCACTCGGCATCGACCCGCAGCCGGTCCTTTCCGGCATCCAGGCCGCGGCGACCCACTTCGTGGCGATCGGGGCGTGAGCCCATGGAATCGTACGACGTCGTCGTCGTTGGAGCAGGTCCCGCAGGAAGTGTGGCCGCGCGGTTCGCGGCCGAGGGAGGCGCGCGTACCCTCCTCGTCGACCGGCGGCCCGAGCTCGGCGAGCCCGTCCAGTGCGGGGAGTACGTCCCCGCGCCGCAGGAACTGGCCACGATCTTCCCGTTCCCCGACGTGATCCGCGAGGCGTTCCACATTCCTCCCGAGACCGTCCTTCGGGAGACCTCGACGATGGCGTGCATCGCGCCGGGCGGCCGGCGATTCTCGTTTCCCCTACGCGGGGCGACCGTCTCCCGGCGCGCGTTCGACAAGGCCCTCGCGGCGGAGGCCGAGGGGGCGGGAGCCGAGCTGCGGCACCCGGCCGGTGTGTCGGGCGTGCGGGGAGACCTGGTGCAGTTCGCCGGGGGAGTCCAGGTCCGAGCGAAAGTGGTGGTCGGGGCGGACGGCCCCATCTCCACGGTCGCCCGCTCGGTGGGCTTCTCCGTCCCCAGGGAAATGTACCGAATGATCACGGCGACCGCCCCCGGCGAGTTCCCCGATGAGATCGACTTGTTCTTCGGCTCCGTCGCCCCCGGCGGGTACGCCTGGATGATCCCGCGCGCCCACGACGCAAACGTCGGGGTCGGTGTCCGCTACCTCCCGAAAGGCGCGACGCTCTCCTCCCTCCTCGACCGATTCGTCGCCGACGAGGGGTGGGACCCGGCCGTCGAACGGACCCGCTGGTGGGTGCCCCTTGGACCACCGCCCGAGTCGGCCGTCGTCGGCCGGGCCCTCTTCGCGGGGGACGCGGCGAACCTCGTGATGGCCACGAACGGGGGCGGAATCCCCACGGCGATGATCTCCGGCCGGGACGCTGGGGTCGCGGCGGCGGCACACGTCCGCTTCGGTGCCCCCCTCGCCGATTACGACCGAATGTGGCGCTCGCACCTCTACGAACCGCTCCTCCGGGGGTTCCGATTGAAGGAGTTCGGCGACCGATTCGTGGAACGCGACTGGCTCCTCGCCCTCGGCATGCGATATATCGGGGCGGACGGTCTCGATGCGATGATGCGGATGCGGCGGCCGCGCCGGCTCGGTGGGGCATCGTGACCTCCCCCGCATCGCCGACGAGCGAACCGTCCGAGCTCCCGCTCGACGTTCTCGTCAGCCAGACCCTCGGCGAGGACCTGACCGGGAAGCTCACCGAGCTCCTCCCGGTGCTCGTCCAGGACCTCGCCGACATCGACCGGCGGATGCGCGACGTTCTCGGGGCGACCTTTCCTCGACTCACCGACGCGGCGACGTACGCCTGCAGCGCGGGAGGGAAACGAGTCCGCCCCGTCCTGATGGCGGCCCTCCACAGGGCCCTCGGCGCCACCGACACGACCCCTATTCACTCCCTCGCGGCCGCGTTCCAGCTGATCCACACGGCGACGCTCGTCCACGACGACGTCATCGACCACGCCGAGATGCGGCGAGGGCGCCCGTCGCTCCCCCAGGCGTTCGGGCTACCGCTCGCGATCGTCTCCGGCGACTACCTATTCGTCCGGGCGTTCGAGCTCGCCTCGGAATACCCGCGCTCGATCATCATGCGGTGCGGCGAGGCGTGCGCGGACCTCGTCGAGGGGGAGGTCCTGCAGGAGAGCGGTCGATTCGACCTCACGGCCGGCCCCGAGCACTACTACCGCGTGGTGGAGCGGAAGACCGCTGCGATCGTCGCGGCGTCCCTCGCGTCGGTGGCCGAGATCGCCGGCGCTTCCACCGCGGTCCTCGACGCCGCCTCGGCGTACGGCCGCGCCCTCGGTGTCGCGTTCCAGATCCGCGACGACGTCCTCGATGTGTACGGGGACTCCGACATCCTCGGCAAGCCGCTGTACGGCGACTTCCGGGAGGGAAACCCGACCCTCCTGAGCCTCGAGACCTACGAGCGGCTCGACGGCGCCCGCCGGGCGGAGTTCGAACGACTGTTCGGTCAACGGCGGAAGCAGCCCGGGGACCTCCTGCGGCTCCGGGCCCTCGTCGACGCCGCCGGGGCCGCCGGTCGGGTCGAGGAGACCGCGCGCCAGTGGGCGGAGCGGGCGACGCGGGCCCTCGAGATCGTGCCCCCCTCCCCGTACAAGATCCTCCTCGAGCACATGGCCTGGGGCGCCGCCGAACGGCGGTTCTGACGCCTCGAACGAAACCTACTTGTTCGGACGCCGGGCTCCTCGCGCCGGGACGAACGGATGACGAGCACGGCCCGCGCGAGCGCGTCCTCCGCCGGAGCACCGGAAGTCCAGCACCTTCCGCGGCAGTGGCAGCCGACCCCGGTCCGGCCGAGCCTCCCGATCGGCGTCGCCGTCCTCTCCGTGCTGATCGCCTTGGGCGGCTTGGTGGTCCTCGTCTCGGGGCTCCTCTTCCTCCTGAACGAGTACCTCGGCACCGCAATTCCCTCGCAACTGCTCATCGTCCACCAGGTCGACGTCCTCGGCGCGGCCGTCCTCGTCCTGCTCGGGGCCGTGCTCCTCGGCGTGGCGACCGCGCTCTGGAACCAGGAGGCGTGGGCGCTCTACACGACGGTGATCGTCCTGTTCCTCGCCCTCGGCTACCTGTTCTTCACGGCGTCCATCACCGTGGTCTTCCTCCTCTTCCTGCTCCTGTTCGTCTACCTGCTCGCGGTCCGGCACCACTTCTTCTGATGGAGGTCGCGCTCGCCGAACTGGCGCCCGTGGTGGGCGACGTCGCCGCGAATGTCCGGCGCGCGACGGAGGTCGTGGCAGCGGGGACCGCCCCTCTCACGGTGTTCCCCGAGCTGTTCCTCTCGGGGTACCGGGTGGGCGACCGATTCCATCGACTGGCCCTTCGGCCCAACGACCCACGGCTCGAACCGCTCCGGGCGGCCCTCCGAGACTCGGGAAGGTCCGCCGTGGTCGGCGCCCCGGTCGTCGGCGTCCGACGCGGCGAGGTGGGGAACGCCGTCCTTCTCCTGCGGCCCGACGGCACCGAGTTCGTCCAGACGAAGCGGTATCTTCCGACCTACGGGCCGTTCGAGGAGGGCAGTGTGTTCACCCCGACCGAAACGAGTGCGCCGGCGGAGCTGGGCGAGGAACGGCTTGGGCTGTCCATCTGCTACGATGCCTTCTTCCCCGAGGTATCCCGCGAGCTCGCCCTCGACGGTGCCACGATGTTCGTCTGCGTGTCGGCCGCGCCGGTAACCTCCCGGCGGTTGTTCGAGAAGGTTCTCCCCGCCCGGGCCGTCGAGAACGCGGCGCCCCTGGTCTACGTGAACCGGGTTGGCGTCGAGGACGGGATCGTCTTCGGAGGAGGGTCCCGGGCGTTCGACGCCCGCGGAGAACCGCTCCCGGAGCGTCCGGTTCCGGGCCTCTCCCTCGGCCCGGACGAGAAGGTCGTCTCCGTGGAGGTCGATACCGGCGAGTCGGCCCGATGGCGGCCGTTCCGTCCGGTCCTGCGCGACGTCGCGCAGCGCCCCGGTCGTCGTTCGGACCGCACCAATCGAACCTCGGCCTTATAGCGAGGGGCGCGGCGTGCGCCACCCGTGCCCCCGGCGAAGTCCCTCGCCCAGCAGCTCGCTGCGAAGCAACGGGAGATCTCCGTTGCCGAGTTCTTCGAGCGGAACCGACAGATCCTCGGCTTCGACAATCCCCTGCGGGCCTTGCTCACCACGGTGAAGGAAGGGGTCGACAACGCCCTCGACGCCTGCGAAGAGGCCCAGGTCCTTCCCGACGTCAAGATCGAGATTGACCGCGAGGGGACCGACCGGCTTCGGGTCGCCGTCGAAGACAACGGTCCCGGCATCCTGAAGCGGGAGATCCCGAACGTTTTCGGCCGCCTGCTGTATGGCTCCCGCTTTCACGCCAATCGGCAGTCCCGAGGTCAGCAAGGGATTGGCATCTCCGCGGCCGTCCTCTACGCCGGCCTTACGACGGCCCGCCCGGCGAAGGTGACCAGCAAGGTCGCCGAAGAAGAGGCGGCCCACGTGGTCGAGCTCCTCATCGACACGCAGAAAAATCTCCCCAAGGTCGTTTCCGAGGACCTTCTGCTCTGGGACCGTCCCCACGGGACCCGGATCGAGCTGCTCCTGAAGGCCAAGTACCAACGAGGACGCCAGTCCCCGTTCGACTACCTGAAGGGTACGGCGATCGTCAACCCGCACGCCCGGCTCACCCTCGTCGAGCCGGACGGAACGAAGGTCACCTACGAGCGGGCGTCGAACGACGTTCCGCCGGTCCCGAAGGAAGTTGCGCCCCATCCGTACGGGCTCGAACTCGGGGAGCTCGCGTATCGGCTGAAGGCGTCCAACAAGCCGACGGTGAGCGAGGTGCTCCAGAAGGAGCTCGCCGGGGTAACGCCGCGCGCGGCCCGCGAGATTCTCGAGCTGGCCAAGATCTCCGGAAAGTCGAGCCCAGGAGATGTTCACGGCGAGGCGCTCGAACGATTGCTCGAGGCGATGCACACCGTCCCGCTCGTCGCCCCGTCGGCGGAGTCGCTCTCCCCGATTGGGCCGATGCTGATCAAGCGGGGGCTCCGGAACGTCCTCGGGGAGGTTCGCCCCGAGTACTACGCCCCTCCGGTGAGCCGACCGCCGAAGATTCGCGGCGGATTCCCCTTCCTCGTCGAGGTGGGGCTCGTCTATGGAGGGGGCCTGCCCGCCGACCAACCCGTCCAGCTGCTCCGGTTTGCCAACCGGGTCCCGCTGATGTTCCAGCAAGGCGCGTGCGCCGTCACGAACGCCGTCCAGAATCTCGATTGGAGGCGGTACGGCCTCGACCAGAAGGGCGGCCAGGGGTTGCCGAGCGGACCGTGCCTCATCCTCGTCCACGTCGCTTCCACGAAGATCCCGTTCACCAGCGAAGCGAAGGAGGCGGTTGCCGAGGACCCGGAGCTCGACAAGGAGCTCACCCTCGCCTTGCAGGCCGCGGCCCGGCACCTGCGGACCCACATCTCCCGCCGCACTCGCCGCGAGTTCGCGGGGGAGAAGTTCGCGATCATCCTCAAGATCCTCCCCAAGCTCGCCGAGAAGACGAGCGCCCTGGTCGGGAAACCGATCCCGGACCTGACCCCGGTGATTACCAAGATCATGGACGTCGTCAGCGTGGAGACCACGGTCGCCCCGGAGGGCGGCGGGATCGCCGCGAAAACCGAGGTGACGAACTACACGCCGAGGGCCCGGGTCCTCGAGGTGTTCGTCGAGATGCCGCAGGAATTGTTCCCCGTCGCCAAGTTCGACCAGGCTCCGGAGGGGACCGACGCCGAGCTCGGCCGGGCCTGGTGGACACTCGACAAGCTCGTCCCGAGCGCGCGAGCGTC
The DNA here is from genome assembly GCA_022750415.1 of Thermoplasmata archaeon. Classification (GTDB taxonomy): domain Archaea; phylum Thermoplasmatota; class Thermoplasmata; order Lutacidiplasmatales; family UBA184; genus Lutacidiplasma. The sequence goes on along the minus strand of JAKIVT010000061.1, from coordinate 947 downwards.
CCTCCGGGTGACATTCCCGAAGGGGAGCGAGGTCGACGCCTCCGACCTCTCGTGGTTCATCGCCGGGGTCGACGAGGCGCACTTGCTTGGTGCCGAGCCGCTGCCCGGCGACTGGGACGTCCGGCTACCCCGGGCGGTCATCGAGGCGGCGGAGGCCGGGCTCGAACCGATCCCGGGGAGCGAGGAAGGGGAGGTGGACTACGATGCCGCGGAAGGGAGTGCGGGCGTCGAAGACGACGAAGGGTGACGACGACGTGGCCGTCCGCGTCGACGCCCTGAAACCGACCCTGCAGCTGGCGAGCTCGATCTACGAGCAGCTCGCCAGCGGGGAGATCCCGCGGATGCGCCTTCCGCTCCGGACCAAGCAGAACATCGCGTTCCAGATGCGCGAGGGGGTCTGGAAGCTCGGACGGGCCCTTGGGACCCGGAGCGCTCGGAAGCTCGATGGGGCGCTGATGCTCCTGCGGACGTTCTACCTCGTCGATTTCATCAACGAGATGGCCAAGGAACACAAGACCTCGACCTTGCGGGAGCTGTACTACATCAGCGAAGGGTGGGAGGAGGGGAAGTTCCACAGCGAGGACGAGTCGAACCTCCTCGTCGAGGACCTGGAGGTGATGTGCGAGCGGCTCCGGGAGGACTTCCGGCTCCACCCGGAAGAGAACGGCGCCTCGGTGATCGGGGACCTCACGATTCGGGAAACGAACCGCAAGGGGATCGTGAAGAAGATCAACTGCCGCGACGACGTCGGTGACGGCGGCTACGCCATACCGTTCAACGTCGAGAAGGAAAAGATCGAGTTCGTCTCGACGGGGGCGAAGTTCGTCATCGCCATCGAGTGCGGCGGCATGGTCGACCGACTTGCCGAGAACGGCTTCGACGAGGACCACAAGGCGATCCTGCTCCACCTGAAGGGACAGCCCGCCCGGGCGACCCGGCGGTTCCTG
>JAKIVT010000060.1 GCA_022750415.1 Thermoplasmata archaeon | reverse complement strand
TTCGCGAGCGCCATCGGTCCGGGGAACGCCGGGTCGGCCTCGACGGCGGGGCACGCCGAGTAGCACGCCCCGCAAGCGATGCACCGGGGCGTCTCCTTGAACCGCTCGACCTCCTCGGGCGTCATCGGGTTCTCCTTCCCGACGGGCATCGGGTCGCGCGGGTCCAACTTCAGGTGCGGTTCGATCCGCTGGTACCGGTCCCAAAACGGCTTCTGGTCGACGACGAGGTCGCGGACCACCGGCTGGTTCCGCATCGGCTCGATCACGATCTTGCCGTGGGCGGCGAGCTCCGGGCCGACCTGGGTCTGACACGCGAGGCGACTCTTCGAGTTGATCAGCATCGCGCACGAGCCGCAGATCGCGCTCCGGCAGGAGTAGCGCAACGTGAGCGACGGGTCGTTCTCCGTCCGGATCTTCAGGAGCGCCGTGAGCACCGGCGTGTGCGGGGGGAGGTCGAGGGTGAACGCGTCGTAACGGGGTTCCTTGTCCTTCGACGGATCGAATCGGTAGACCTCGAACTTCGTCGGCATGGAGACGGCGGCCATCAGTACACCCGCTCCTTCGGCTCCCATCGGGTGTAGGCCACGGGGGCATAGGAGAGACGCGGCCCGTCCGGACCCCGGGAGGCCATCGTGTGCTTCATCCAGGTCGCGTCGTCCCGCTTCGGGAAATCGACGCGGCTGTGCGCGCCCCGGCTCTCTGTCCGAGCGATCGCGCCCGCGACGATGACCTCGGCGAGCTCGAGCATATTGCCGGTCTCCAGGGCATCGGTGAGGTTGAGGTTGTACGATTTCGACGTGTCGACGACCCGAACCCGCTCGTACCGGGTCCGGAGGGCCCGGACCTCGGAGAGAGCTTGGGTCAGCTCGTCGGGGACCCGGAACACGCCCACGAGGCCGTCCATCGCCGCCTGCATCGAGATCCGGAGGTGTTGGGGCTCCTCCCCGTCCGTTCGGGAGGTCATGGCGCCGACCCGGGCCGCCTCGGCCTCGGCGTCGGCGGGACGAACTTCCGGGGCCGCCGCGCGCCCCGCATGCTCGGCCGCCGCGATCCCGGCTTGCTTCCCGAAGACCAGGGTCTCGAGCAACGAGTTCCCCCCGAGGCGGTTCGCCCCGTGGATCGAGACGCAAGCCGCTTCCCCCGCGGCCAGCAGTCCGGGCACGTTCGTTTCGCCGCGGATGTTCGTCCCGATCCCGCCCATCATGTAGTGCTGGGCCGGCATCACCGGGATGGGCTGGGTCACCGGGTCGATCCCGGCGAACGTCCGGCAGAAATCGCAAATTTCCTGGAGGCGGGACTCGATCCGCTCCTTCCCCAGGTGCATGAGCTCCAAGTGGACGTACCCGCCCGGGAATCCCCGTCCCTCGCGGACCTCGGTGATGATCGCCCGGCTGACGACGTCCCGGCTGGCCAGCTCGAGGACGTGCGGAGCGTACCGCGACATGAATCGCTCGCCCGTGCCGTTCTTGAGGAGCCCCCCTTCGCCCCGCGCTCCCTCGGTGATCAGGATGGACGACTCCAGCAGGGCGGTCGGGTGGAATTGGACAAATTCCATGTCCTTGAGGGCGGCTCCGGCCCGGTACGCGGCCGCGATTCCGTCCCCCGTCGAGGTGTGGGAGTTCGTCGTTCGACCGTAGACGCGACCGCAGGGGCCGGTGGCGAGGACGACGCTCTTCGCGCCAATCTCCTCGAACGTGCCGTGCCGCCGGTCGAACGCGACAATCCCCTGGCACCTTCCCTCGCGGACGATGACGGAGGTGAGGTCCCACTCCTCGTACATCGTGAACGACTCGGTACCGAGTCGCTCGTAGAGCCCCTGGAGCAGCGCCAGACCGGTCCGGTCGGCGGCGTAGATGGTACGGGGAAAGGCGGCGCCGCCGAACGGTCGACGGGCGAGGGAACCGTCCGGGGCCCGGCTGAAGATGGTGCCGAAATGCTCCATCTCGATGACGGTCGGGCCGGCCTCCCGACAGAAGAATTCGATCGCGTCCTGGTCGCCGAGGTAGTCGGACCCTTTCACCGTGTCGTAGATGTGGGTGTCCACCGAGTCTTCCTTCCCGACGGCGGCGTTGATCCCACCCTGGGCGGCCCCGGAGTGCGACCGGAGTGGGTGGAGCTTCGAGACGATCGCGACGTCGCGTTTCGCTTCGATCGCGGCGAGGGCCGCCCGCTGTCCGGCGAGCCCGGCGCCGACGACCACGACGTCGTGACTGCGCATGGGGCAACGACCGGGCGACCGATGCGCCGGGCCTCTTAGCCGTTCGGGGCAATTTTCGCCATCGGGGCGCCCGGCGAGGCGGGCAGGGGCCCGGTGGCGCGACGCGGTCTATCGGAGGGGAGGGGACGGCGGCGGGGGAGGCGGGGGGGGTGGCATGGTGCCGGGGGGCGGGGGAGGCATGGAGAGGGAGGGCGGGGGAGGCATGGCGAGGGGGGGCGGGGGAGGGGGAGGTGGGGGTCCCCACGCGCCGGGCTGGGGCGGCATCATCGGGGGTGGTCCGGGGGTCTTGCTCCGACCGACGACGACGACGACGACGACCACGATGACGACGATCACCACGATCACTCCGACTATGACCGCCGCGAAGAACCAAATCGCGAGTCCGAAGAGCGCCGCGGGATTCCCGATCGCAGGCCCGCAGTTGCCGAAGGTCGAGCAGCTCCCGGAATACGTTGTTCCAAGCCAGCTTTCTCCGAACGCGGAGGTCTGGGGATTCGAGTAAATCGTCTCGACATTCACCTCGTACCCGGCCGAGGGCCCAACGGCAGCCTTGCTCACGGAGAGAGTGATGGTCGAACCGCTGGCCTGGTACGGGATGTTGCTGCTACTCGAACCGCCGGTGGAACTCGAATAAAAGGTGGCCGAGGTATTGTTCGAAATGTACACCGAGGCCGTGGAATTGCCTTGCGCCCCCCCGTCGAAGTAGACGGAGTATTCGTAATTGTTACTCGTCAAATCCGGGGTTCCACTCACCGTGAAAGTAACGGTGAGATTGCTGCCGCCCGGGTCGTGGCTTGTCACAGAAGTGAGGTCGATGGCGGAGTAGCTCGTGCTTCCAGCCGCTCGCGTGTAGCTCTGATTGTAGCCGCTCTGGCTCACGACCGTGAACGGCGCCAAAACAAGCGTCGTTGCGAGGGCGAATAATGGGAGCAAAGCAACGAGGTGGGATGGGAATCGGCTCATCAGGGGCTCACGACGCGCGACGGGGGTTTTCTACCTGCCGCCGCCGAGGAATGGCGCATCCGGCCGGGTCCGGGCGCGTAGGCAGTTTCGAGAGCGTAATCGCTCCGCGCGGCCTTATATACCGACCATCGGTCACCCGACCGCTTTTCCGAAAAGCCGACCGAGGTTTTCGATGCATTCAGCACAGGCCACAGAAGAGGGGCGGTTCCTCAAGGGAACGACCACGATCGGGATCGTCGCGAAGGACGGAGTCGTCCTCGCGACCGAGCGGCGCGCGACGGCGGGCACCCTGATTGCCAACAAATCCACGAACAAGTTGTTCAAGATCGACCAGAACATCGGCATGACCGTCGCCGGCCTCGTCGGCGACGCGCAGGTTCTCGGACGGTACCTCCGGGCGGAAGTCGCTCTCTACCGCCTGCGGCGCAGCGGCCAGCTGAGCGCCGAGGGAGCGGCGACGCTGCTTGCCAACATCCTCAGCGGGAACCGGATGTTCCCCTACTACGCCTGGCTGATCCTCGGCGGCGTCGATGCGAAGGGCGGGCACGTGTTCTCCGTCGACCCGGCGGGCGGCTCCATCGAAGACCGGTACGTTTCGGTCGGCAGTGGTTCGACGTTCGCGTACGGTGTCCTCGAAGAGGTCTACAGCCGCGACATGTCCGTGTCGGACGCGGTCGACCTCGCGCTCCGGGGCCTCACGGTCGCGATGAAGCGGGACAGCGCGAGCGGCGACGGCTACATCATCCACACGATCACGACCAAGGAGTACCACGAGTTCTCCGAGGACGAAATCAATAAGCGCCTGAAGGCGCTCAAGATTCCGTTGCCTCCCGTCCTCCCCTAATCCCTTTCCGCCCGTTCCGGGCCAACCCTTTCCCAGTACCGAATGAGTTTCGACTCGCTCATTGAGCAAACCCGCGAGGCCCTGCGGGAAGTATTGCCAGAGACCATCGAGGTCACGGACATCGAGCTGGAAGGCCCGCACATCGTCCTGTACACCAGACAACTCGATGCATTCCTCGCCGGCGGCGACCTCCTCCGCCAGGTCGCGCAGCGGCTCCGGCGGCGGGTCCTCGTCCGCTCCGACCCGGCGACCCTCATGGACCCGAAGGAGGCCGAGGCGGCGATCCGGGAGCTCATCCCGCGCGAAGCCGAGATCTCCGCCCTCTTCTTCGAGCCGGAGACCGGCGAGGTCGCCATCGAGGCCGCGAACCCAGGGGCGGCGATCGGCCGGCAGGGCTCGGTCCTCAACGAGCTGAAGCGCCGGATCGGGTGGGTTCCGACGGTCGTCCGCACTCCTCCGATCCCCTCGAAGACCGTCGAGGAGGTCCGCGTCCACCTCCGGAACGTCTTCGACCAGAGGCGCAAGTTCCTCAAGAACGTCGGGATCAAGATCGCCCGGGACCGGCTGCCCGAGAAGATCTGGGCGCGGACCACCGCCCTCGGCGGATACCGGGAGGTCGGCCGGAGCGCCCACCTTCTCACGACGCAGAACTCCAAGGTCCTCATCGACTGCGGGATCGACCCCGGGTCGGACCGGACCCCGTTCTTCAACGCCCCGGAACTGCTCCCGCTCGATTCCCTCGACGCCGTCGTGGTGACCCACGCCCACCTCGACCACTGCGGCCTCGTCCCGGTCCTTCTGAAGTACGGCTACACCGGCCCGATCTACTGCACCGCTCCGACGCGCGACATGATGGCGCTCATGCTCCTCGACGCGATCCGGGTCACCAACCAGGAAGCCCGGAAGGGGCTCTACGACTCCGGCAACGTCCGGGACATGGTCGCCCGCACGATCCCCCTCCGCTGGGGCGAGACCACCGACATCGCCCCCGACATGCGGCTCACGATGCACAATGCCGGCCACATCCTGGGCTCCTCGATCTGCCACTTCCACCTGGGCGACGGGGACCACAACCTCGCCTACTCCGGGGACATCAAGTTCGAGCGGAGCTGGCTGTTCAACCCCGCCGTCAACCGGTTCCCCCGGCTCGAGACCCTCGTCCTCGAGTCGACGTACGGGGGATACCGGGACGTCCAGCCGAGCCGCCAGCAGGCGACGGAGGAGTTCGGGCGGCTCGCCTCCAAGATTGTCGGTCGCGGCGGCAAGTTGATCGTCCCGGTGTTCGCCGTCGGCCGGTCCCAGGAGGTCATGCTCGTCCTGGAGGAGCGGATGCGGGAGGGGGCGATCCCGAAGGTCCCGGTCTACCTCGACGGGATGATCTTCGAGGCGACGGCGATCCACACCGCCTACCCGGAATACCTCAACAGTCAGCTCCGGACCCAGATCTTCCAGCAGGGGGACAACCCGTTCCTCTCCGACATCTTCCGCCGGATCGACTCGCAACAGATGCGCTACTCCGTCCTCGACTCGAAGGACCCGTGCATCATCCTCGCCACGTCCGGGATGATGAGCGGCGGGCCGGTCATGGAGTACTTCCGGGCCTGGGCGCCGGAAGAGAAGAACGGCATCCTGTTCGTCGGCTACCAGGCCGACGGCACGTTCGGTCGGCGCCTGCAGCGGGGCCTCAACGAGGCGACGTTCCTCGACGGGGGCCGGCAGGGGTCGGTCCCGGTCCGTCTGGAGGTCGCGACCATCGAAGGGTTCAGCGGCCACTCCGACCGGGTCCAGCTCATGAACTACGTCGCCACGCTCGACCCGCGCCCCACCCGTATCCTCCTCAACCACGGGGAGGAATCGAAGGCGCTCGACCTCGCGACGGGTCTCCACAAACGGTTCAACGTCGAGACCCGGGTGCCGTTCAACCTCGAAGCGATCCGGATGCTCTAGAGACCCCGAAATTTTGTGCGCTCGGGTTATAACTCGGCCGGGGTCCTTCGGGACCGCCGCGTTTCAGGTGTAGGAGTCCTCCAATGCCATCCCCCCGTCGCCGAGTCCTCGTTTTGGGGCTCGATGGCGGAACGTTCGACCTGCTCGACCCGTTGATGCGGGCCGGGGTCCTGCCGTTCCTCCGGTCCCTGGTCCAGAAGGGTCTGCGGGCCCCCCACGCCTCCGTCTACCCCCCCAAGACCATCCCCGCCTGGTACTCGTTTGCGACCGGGATGGACCCGGGCTCGCTCGGGATCTTCGGGTTCACCGAGCCGGACGGGGGTCCCGGAAAGAGCCGGATCGTCCAGTCGTTCCGCCCTGCGGAAGCGGTGTGGGACCACTTGTCGCGGCGCGGCGTCCCGGTGGGGGTCCTCAACTTCCCGCTCCGGGCGGGGTATCCGATCCACGGGTTCGTCGTCCCGGGGATGCTCTCGGACAACCCCCCAACCTACCCCAAAGAGCTCCGGGCGAGCCTCGAGGAGGCGCTCGGCGAGCCCCTGCTTCCGGAGCTTCCGGCCTACCGGGGCGCGGACCGGGAAGGGTGGATGTCGCTCGCCACGCGCGGGGTCGAGCAGCGGGGCCGCTCCGCCGAGCTCCTGTGTTCGCAGTACCGACCCGAATTCCTCTTCGTCCTCTTCCGGGAGACCGACCGGATCCAGCACCAGCACTGGGCGGAGCTCTCGGGACCCTCCGGCGAGGTTGGGTCCGACCTGATCGCCTTCTGGCGGGGAATCGACACCGCCTGCGCCCGGATCGAAGCGGCGTTCCGCGCCGCCGGAGGACCCTGTGTGACCCTCGTCATCTCCGACCACGGCCACGGGGCCGCCAAGGCCGATTTCTTCACGAACCGGTGGCTGGCCCAGGAAGGGTTTCTTCGGTTCAAGAACGGGGACGCGACGGGCCGTCGCGCGACCGGGAGCCGACGGAGGCTGGTGGCCCGAGCCCTCTTGCTGAGCGAACGGTTCGGCTGGACCCGACGGGTCGTCCGGTCGATTGCGGACCGTCTGCGGGGCGGCGGGCGACGCGAGGCGGTGGGCAAGTTCTTCGCCGGGGAGTCGAGCTTCGAGTCGATGTCCGATCAGATCGACTGGCAGCGGACCACCGCGTTCTCCTATCCGGTGCCCGAGGGGATCTACCTCAACCGGTACAATCCGACGTTCACCGACGCACAGAAACTCGACACGGTCCGCGAGATCCGTCGGCGGCTCGAGACGTACACCGGCGCCCACATCGAGGTGTTCGAGCCGAAGGACATCTACACCGGGACGAACCTCACGCAGGCTCCCGCGCTGCTGCTGAAGATCGATGACCTCGGCACCGAGCCCCGGATGGATTTCAGCTACCCCGACCCGATGCTGCGAACCCGACCGGGATTCTTCTACGGCTCGGGCGTCCACCGGATGAACGGCATCTTGATCGCCGCCGGGGATGGCGTCGCCTCGAAGGTAGAGGAGATCCCCCGCTCGATCCTCGACCTGGCGCCGACGATCCTCGAAACGATGGACGTTCCCGTGCCGCCCGGAATGACGGGCCGCTCCTTCGCCCCCCTGTTGGGCGAGGCCGCGACGTAGCCGGGACCGGTCGATGGCGGGCTGGCGGGTCGATTTCCTCGCCACCGCCGCCCCCGACGACCCGACCAGCGGTCTCAGCCGGACCGTTTGGGAGCTCGGACGTGCGCTCGCGGAACGGGGCCACTCCGTACGGGTCCTCTATCCGTCCGACGGGCGCCCGGCACTGCCCGGCCCCGCGGGCGTGGAAGCGGTCTCCGTTCCGGTCGTCGGCGTCTCCCGCCGGCCCTTCGGCCGGGACATCGCGGTGGGCAAGGCCGCGTCCTCGCTCCTCCGACCGGACGCCGACGTCGTCGTCGGGAACGACGAGAAGGCGGGGGCCCTCGACATGCCGGGGACGTCCTCGCGGCGCCCGGCGTTCGGGATGTTCTTCCACGACGTGGCCCTCCACACCTTCGACACGCTCCGGCCGCTCGAGGCGAACCGGGGCGTCCGCCAGCGGGTCGGCAACTGGCTCGACCGGCGGGCCCTGCAGCGGCTCGAGCAGGCCGCGCTCGACCGGTCCGACGTCGTGATCGTCGCCAGCGAGGCGAACCGGGCGCTCCTCGCGCGCTACTACTCCGTCCCCAAACAGCGGGTCGCCCTCCTCCCGCTCGGAGTGCCGGCCCCCCTCGAAGTCGGGACCAAGGTCGAGGCTCGGGCCGTCCTCCACATTCCGGCCGACGTTCCGGTGGTCGCCTTCGTCGGGAAGACCCCCGACCGGCAGGGGCTAGACCTTGCTCTCGAGGCGTTCCGGAGGGTGCGCGTGTTCTTCCCGGGCGCCCGGTTCCTCGTTGTCGGAAGCTCCCCGAAGGCCGAGCCGGGCGTCAACGGCCTTGGGGTCGTCGACGAACCGACGAAGGCCCGCGTGTACCGGTCGGCCGACGTGTTCGTTTTCCCGGCTCGCTACGAAGGGTTCGGCCTCGCCCCGCGGGAGGCGATGCGGTA
>JAKIVT010000006.1 GCA_022750415.1 Thermoplasmata archaeon | reverse complement strand
TGCAGGGCCTGTTCCTCGCCATCGGACACGACCCCGCGACCGAGGTGTTCCGCGGCGCGCTCGACCTCGATGAAAAGGGATACCTGAAGACGACGGACATCACCCGTACCTCCGTCGACGGGGTGTTCGCGGCGGGCGATGTGTACGACCACCGGTACCGCCAGGCGGTCAGCGCCGCGGGGCTGGGCTGCATGGCCGCGCTGGACGCGGAAAAGTGGCTGACGGAGCACGCCGCAACCCCAGCCCGGCCGACGGCCCACGCCCCCCGGACTTCGAGCTCGCGGTAGCCTTTAAGTGGCCGAGGGGCGGTGCGAACCCCCGGAGGGCCTCGTGCCCGGAAAGAAACACCTGCACATCGAGTCGTCCGGCCAGTTGTGCATCTATTGCGGCGCCTGCGTCGGCGTCTGCCCGCTCAACTGCGTGTACCTGGACGAGACCCGCATCACCTTCGACGAAAAGATCTGCACGCGCTGTGAGATCTGCGTGAAGGCGTGCCCGGTCGGCGCGATCGAGATCGGCTGAACTGTACAAATCGCGGAACCTCCCATGGTCGAGAACCTCACCACCGACGTCCTGGTCGTCGGCGCTGGCCCCGCCGGCAGCATGACGGCCAAGTGGGCCGCCAAGTCCGGCGCCCGCGTCCTCATGATCGAGAAGCGCCAGGAGATCGGCTCTCCCGTCCGGTGCGGCGAGGGGATGAGCAAGGACTGGCTCAAGGAGGTCGGGATCGCCCCCTCGAACCGGTGGATCAACGTCGAGGTCGAAGGGGCCCGGATTTTCTCCCCCTCCGAGAAGGTCCTCGAGATCAACGAAAAGCACGCCGGCAACGAAGTCGGCTACGTCGTCGAGCGCGATGCGTTCGACAAGCAACTCGCCATTGACGCGGGGAACGCGGGCGTCGACCTTCTGCTCAAGACGGCGGCGACCGGCGTAATTCGGGAGAATGGCAAGATCGTCGGCGTGAAGGCGAAGCGGTTCGGGGAACCGTTCGAGATCCGCGCCCCCGTCACCATCGGGGCCGACGGGTTCGAGAGCCAGTTCGGACGATGGGCGGGGATCCCGACCAACCTCGCGCTCCGGGACATGGACTCGTGCCTCCAGTACCGGATGACGAACGTCGACTGCGACGTTCGATACTGCGATTTCTACCTCGGCAAGGTCGCCCCGGGCGGCTACGTTTGGATCTTCCCGAAGGACGTGGGGGTCGCCAACGTGGGCATCGGGGTCCAGCTGAGCCAGATCCACGGGATGGCCGAGGCGAAGACCTACCTCGACCGGTGGATCGCGAAGCACCCCGGCTACGCCAAGGGCAAGACGATCGACGTCGTCGGTGGTGGCGTCTCCATTTCCCCCCCGCTCAAGCAGACCGTCGCCGACGGCGTGATGCTCGTCGGGGACGCGGCCCGGATGATCGACCCGCTCACGGGCGGAGGGATCGCGAACGGCTGCATCGCCGGCAAGATCTGCGGCGAGGTCGCCGCCGCCGCCGTCCGGGACAAGACTCCGACGAAGGAGTTCTTCCAGGCGTACGAGAAGGCGTGGCGGGCCCGGCTCGAGGAGAAGCTGTACCGCAACTGGCTCGCGAAGGAGAAGCTCTGCACCCTCTCCGACGAGACGTTCGACAAGGTCGTCGACGCGCTCGAAGGCGTGAAGCTCCAGAAGCTCAGCGTCCACAACATCCTCAAGGCCGTCCACGAAAAGTACCCGGACGTGACCCGCGAGTTCGAGTCGTTCCTCTGAAACCGGGGTTCGACGGATGCCCGGCGCCCCGAACAGTCCCCCGAAACCGACCGAGGCGCCCCCTCCGCCGGTGGCGATCCCGCCCGAGCGCAAAGCGCTCCGGCGCCTGGCTCCGTGCCGGGTCGCGCTGAACCTCGAGTTGTGGAAGGGGGCTCCGTCGCCGGAGCTCGTCGACCCGCTCGTTCGGGCCGAGACCGCGTACGCCAACGCCGACTGGGTGAACACCGAACAGGCGCTCGATCAAATGTCGATCCGGTTCGCCGAACCCCGGTGGCCGACGATGCCAGCGCCGTTCCGAGACCTGCGGGTCTCGATCCCGGCTCCGATGCCGCCGAGCTGGGACCCGGACCACACCGCCGAGCCGGCCGAGAAGGACCGCCGCCGTCTGGGCCGCTTCGCCGTCCTCCAGCTCGCCCTTGCGAAGGCCACGGCCGCGTATGCGGCGAAGCGGGGCCTCCCCGCGGAGGACCTCGCCGCGCACGCGACCGCCGCCGAGACCGCCCTCGCCGCGACGGGCCCGGACGCGGTGTTCTGGGACCACATCGATGCGATCTGGACGGCGGTCCGGGAGCGGTTCCCGATGCCGACCCGCGCGGGGGCACGGGCGGTGCCGCCACCTCCCTCGGCCGCCACCGATGCGACGGCGTAGCCCGACCCCGCGCGCGGGGTCGTCGCCGTCCGACCTGCCGGAGCTGACCGGATTTCTCGAAGGAGTCCGTCATCGGCTCCTCGAGCGCCGACGGCAGGGGACCCCCCTCCCCGACCTCGAACAGCGGCTCGCCACCGCCCAGGCGACGATCGTCGCACGTAGGTTCGGGGACGCCGAGCGAATCCTCCTGGAGGTCTCCGAGCACCTCGACCGCGACGAAACCGAGCCGGAGCTGAACGAGTTTCCGCGCGGCCTCATTCGGTACGACGCGGGGACGGACCGCGGGGTCCCGACCCCGGAGGACGAGGAGCCGGTCGCGAACCGACTGACCCTGATGGAGCGACTCCTCACCGTCTCGGCTTCGGAAGGAGTGAACATTGTCGACCTTCGGGCCACGCTCGTCCTCGCACGGGCCGAGTACGCCGGGGGCGACCGGCGCCGGGCGAAGGAGCTCGGAGAGAAGGTTCTGACCGAGCTGGAGCTCCGACGGGCCGACCGGTCCCGAACTCAACCGTAATAGGGGGACCGCCGTTCGACGGCCCGATGCCCCTCCCGAGGTTCGGGACCTTCTCCATCGTCGCCGCGGACGTGGCGACCGGCGAGTGGGGCGTCGCCGTCCAATCCCGGTTCATCTCGGTCGGGGCCGTCGTGCCTTGGGCCGTTAGCGGGGTCGGGGCGATCGCGACCCAAGCGCTCGCGAACGTTCAGTACGGGCCGGAGGGCCTCAAGCGACTCGGCCGCGGTGAGAGCGCGGAAACGGTGGTCGCAAAGTTGACCAAGGCCGACCCGAAGCGCGACCAGCGGCAACTCGGCGTGGTCGACGCCAAGGGCGGCGCGGCCGCGTACACGGGGTCGGCGTGTTTCGATTACGCCGGCCACATCGTCGGCGACGGATTCGCCTGCCAAGGAAACATCCTGTTCGGTCCCGCGGTCGTCCATGGGATGGCGCGGGCGTTCGAATCCACCCCCGGGGACCTTCCCGAGCGGCTCCTCGCCGCGCTCAGCGCGGCGCAACGGGAGGGCGGGGACCGGCGGGGGATGCAGTCGGCGGCGCTCCTGGTGGTCCGGGAGAAAGGCGGGTACGACGAGGGGTCGGATCGGTGGGTCGACATCCGGGTCGACGACCATCCGACGCCGATCGAGGAGTTGAAACGGATTTTCAAACTGTACGACCTCACCCTGCTTGCCCGAGAGGACCCTGCCACCCTCGTCCCGCTGACGGGCGACGTGGCGCGCTCGGTCCAGCAGGAGCTCGAGATGCTCGGATTCTACTCCGGGCGTCTCACCGCCACGTGGGACGCAGCGACCGCGAAGGCGTTCGAGAAGTTCCTCGGTGAGAACAACTTCGAGAACAAGGCGCGGACCGACGGGATGGCGTGGCCGAGCGTACTTCGGTACCTCGACGAGCGAACCCGCGTCGAATCGGCCCGGCGAACTACGACGGCGCCGATCGTCTCGAACGCGCTCGACCGGGGTCCTGGCGCCGCCCCGAAGACTCCCGGTGCCTCTTCTCCCCCCAACGTCGAGCCGACCGGAGGCGGGCGATCGTCGCCAACCCCCGCATCGAAAGAGAAGGCGCGCCGGTCGAAGTGACCGTCGTGCATCGCGCCGGCTCCCCGGCCGACGCGGCGGCCCTTTGGGCGGCGGTGGCCGCCGACAACCCGTCGTACGTCCAGGGGGGCGTCGAGGGGGAAATGCTGCGCTTTCACGTCGCCGCTCCGAGCGCGGCGAGCCTCCGGCAGACCCTCGACGACCTGCTCGCGGCCCTCGGGGTGGCGGAACGGGCGCGAACTCCCCGCCGGAGCCCCGCTCCCTCTCCCCTGGAGTGAATCCGGCCGGGTGTCCGTGCCCTTCCGGGGGTCAGCGGATGGCGCTCAGCACCCGCCCGACGGGGCTGACGACCCGCAGCCCGTCGGCGCGGCCCGCGAAGTACCGGGCGTTCGCCTCGACGGCCCCGATGTCCTCGATGTTCCGGAACCCCCGGGCCCGAAGGGAATTCGGAAGCTCGCCGCTGTCGAACCCGCTCAGGAACGGTTCGCCGGACAGGGCCACGCGCGCCGCCATGATCCCCCGCGCCACGCGCTGAACGGGCGGGGTCAGGGCCGTTCGGTCGAAGTAGTCGAGCACGAGGCCGCTGGAAGCGGGCGTCGCCGCCAGGACATCGAGGGTGGCGTCGATCGCCGGTCGCGTGAGGTACATCGTCACACCTAGCCAGCCAAAAAACGCCGGTTCCTCCGGGCGAAATCCCCCGGCGATCAGGTCCGGAACCAGCCGACCGGATTCGAAGTTGGTCGGGACGAAGTGGACGGACGGGGGGATCGGAATCGACGCTTCCTGCAGCCGGGTTCGCTTCCACGCCTGGGTCGCCGGGTGGTCGACCTCGAACACCTCGAGGGGTCGGGAATCCTCCTTGCTCCGGTAGGCGAAGGTGTCGAGACCAGCCCCGAGCACCACGTACTGCGCGACTCCCCGGTCCCGGGCCTTCGCGAGCTCCTCCTCGGCGTACCGGCTCCGGGCGACGATCCAGGCCCGCAGTCCGGCCAACGACGCGTTCCTTGCGAGGAAGATCGAACGCTCGACTCGCTCGGAATCGATCGACCCGAGGATGGAGACCGCGAGCGCGTCGTCGAACACCCTCGGTTCGTCGAAGAGTTGGTGGGCGGCCCGGAGCATCGCGACTCGGCTCGCGGTGACGCTCGGTCGACCCTCCTTCATCGGGGGGAGGAACCTCCGACCACTCCGGCGAGCTGGGGGGCCAGGACGGGGAGCACCTCCTCCCAACGTCCCACGACGCCCGCGTCCACGGCTCCGAACACCTCTGCCGACGGGTTCGAGTCGACGGCGAGCAGGGCCCGGGCCCGTCGCCAGCCGATCATGTGATTCGGCGCCCCACGGACGCCGAGGAGCACGCCGAGCGTCGGGGCGACGGAACGGCCGGTCAGGCCCACCTGGCGCGGGACGGGGAGGACGCCCGAGTCGACGACCCGCCGGGTTCCGACGAGCCCGGCGCCGAGGGCGACCGCGACGGTCCGAACCGCGGCCACCGCCTCGGCGGAGCCCGCACCGACTCCCACCCCGAGGAGGAGTTCCGCCGACGCCGGGTCCACCGTGCCATCCGGCGGTTCGACCGACCGGCCCAGCCAGCGGGTCGAGGAGTCCGAGGCGAGAGGGATCCCGGTGGCCGGGCGAAGGGCGGACGGATGCTCCGCGACGCCGCGAGCGAAGGCACCGGGCCGGACCGTCGCGAGCGCCGGAGTGGTCCGACACAGAATCTCCGCAAGGAGCCCCCCGCCGAACGCCGGCTTGTCGAACCGGAGGGCGGCGTCCGGGGCTTCCCGGAGGGCGACGATGTCGCCCGTAAGCCCCAGTCCCAGCCGGGCGGCGACCCGACCCGCGACCTCGCGGCCGAAGTGGGTCGAGGGGAACAGTCCCACGACCCACTCCCGGCGCAGCTCGACCACGTGCGCGACGGCCGCGGCAGCCGCCCGGGAGGTAATGCCGGAATCCGCCGCGAACACGACGACCTCCTCGGCCCCCGCCGCGGCGAGCTCGACGAGGGAAGCTTCGGTGGGATGTGGGCCCACCCAGAGAGCGACCGCCCTTCGCCGGGGACACGAGCGCCGGAGTTCGGAGAGGGCCGCGACACCCGTCGCGTCCGCCACGCCCATCTCCTGCGTGACGAGCGCGAAGGCGGCGCCGTCGGCGGCGGGGGGTCGACGGCTCGCGATCCGGAGAGAGCTGGGATGGGGGGCCCCGGTCCCGAGCACAGAGCGGAGTATCTCGACCGCGGCGTTCACGCGTTCCTCGATCGTGCCGGTCGCGAACACGGCCTTCCGGCGGGTCGGCGTATGGTCCTCGAGGCGGCCGACGGAGGTGGGCGAACCCGGAACTCCGACGTGGAAGGGGGAGAGACCAAGCTCGGCGACGGAGAGCCGGGTGACGACCTGGGAATCGACCGTCGCCGCCGCCTCGGGGGAGAGGTGCAGGGGTTTCCCGATCTTCTCCCCGACGCTGACGACCGCCGGGGCAAACACGAGCACCCGGGCCGAGCCGGAATCGGTGTCGACGACCGCCTCGAATTCCCGGCCGTGGACGGAACGGACCAGGCGGTGGACGGCGGTGACCAATGGCCGGTCGAGGAGTTCGGCCAGCTCCGGTGGCACCTGCCCCGTCTCCGAGTCGGTCGAGCACTGGCCGGCGAGCACGAGGTCGGCCGGCATGCGCGCGAGGTACCGAGCGAGCACGCGGGCCGTGACGAGCGTGTCGGAGCCGGCGAGCGCCGGGTCGGTGATCAGCGTCGCCTGGTCGGCGCCGAGGGCCAAGGTCTCCCGCAATGCGGCCTCGGCGGTCGGGGGCCCCATCGAAACGACCGATACCCGCTCCCCCGTCCGACGGAGCTCGAGGGCGACCCGGAGCGCGCGCTGGTCGAACGGGTTGAGGAAGAGGGTCCCGGTCTCGCGGCGGAGCGTCTTGCGCTCGGGGTCGAAGCCGACGGCGTCGGCGTCCGGCACGACCTTGACGACGACGGCGAACTCCACCCGGCCAACCCGGTCCGGGCGTACCCCCGAACGGATATCTCTCCACGGCCGTCGGACCCGAAGTGCTCGAGGCGCTCCCGTCGGCCAGCGCGTCGACGACCTCGCACCGGCTCGGCTCGCCGATCGCGTATGCCGTGTGCGTCGTCGTCACCGTCTTCGCCATCCTCAGTCAGTACTTCCTCCCCGAAGCGGTCCCGGGGCTCCGACCGCTCTACGGGAACTTCCTCGGCGACCTGTTCGTAGTCTACGGGGTCCCGATCCTGATCTTCGCGGTGCTGGTCGGAGGGAGACCCCTTGCCGGTTTCGCGGACCACATGGGACGGGCGACCGTCCAGGGGCTCGCCTGGTACGGGACCCTGTCCCTCCTGGCTATCGTCGTCGTGATCGGACTCACGATCGTCTACCTGTTCGTCGACCCGGCGGCGCTCAACCTGCTCACCAAGACGACGCCGGTGATCCAGGCCGCGGCGAGCGATCCGTGGTTCTGGGTCGCCTTCTCGTTCGTGATCGGCCTCGTGGAGGAGGTCATCTTCCGGGGGTGGATCTTCGGCTATTGGCTCGCGAAGGACCCGAGCCGGTGGGTGTGGCACGCCGGCTGGACGAGCGCGCTCTTCGCGGGAGTCCATTTGTACTATGGCCAGACGTACGGGGCCGCCGCGCCGCTGATCTTCCCGTCCCTCTTCTTCCTCGGATTCGCATTCGCGGCGACCATGCGGGCGTCCGGCGGGAACGTCCTCCTCGTGGGGATCCTCCACGGAGCGAACGACGCGATCGCGTTCTACTCGCTCCTGTCGAACGACCAGGCTCTCGAGCTCCACTACGGCATCGTACTGGTGGGAGCCGCGATTCCGCTCGCGCTCTACATCGGGACCCGGCGACGGAACACCGCGCCGACGGCGACCTACGGTCCATCGCCAGGGACATTTTCCCCGGCCAATCCGTATGCCCTGTTCGGACCCCCGGGAACTTGGGCCCCCCCGCCCCCGCCGCCGCATGCATTTCCCGGACCGCCACCCCCGCCCCTCCCTCCCCCTCCGCCCCCGACGTCCTAGCCTCCGAACGGGCGAACGGTTCCGCTCGGCGTCGAGAGCGTCATCGAGCCGCAGGTCTCAGGACGTCGCGCGGACTCCGCTTGGGACCACGGTGCCGAGCACCCACCGGCCGGCGAATTCTACAGGTGGTACCGGCCTTCGACCCGCTCGAACCCGGGGACCCGGCCCGA
The DNA here is from genome assembly GCA_022750415.1 of Thermoplasmata archaeon. Taxonomy (GTDB): domain Archaea; phylum Thermoplasmatota; class Thermoplasmata; order Lutacidiplasmatales; family UBA184; genus Lutacidiplasma. The sequence continues at coordinate 33,584 of JAKIVT010000006.1, read as the reverse complement.
TCCCGAGACGAACGGCCACGAGCCGAACGTTGGGTGGGACGCTAGCACCGCGACCTGGTCGTGCGGAAGATGGATCCAAGTCGTCCTCGGTCCGCCCCGGCCGTCCCGAACGTAGACCACCGTGGCGCCGAGCCGACCTTGGTCGACGACCGGCCTTCGGAATGCCGTCCAAGGGACGAACCACGTCTCGAGCGTGGAGGCGAAGTGGACTCCGCCCGGCTCGATCCCGATCCGTCGGACGTCGAAAGCCGCACTGGTGATCCCCCCGGCCACCAGGAAGGCGAGCGAGCCGACCACGACCCAAATCCAGGGGAGAGGAGGGGTGTTCGCCGAAGAGCCCAGGTCGCCGCCGACCGTCACCGCGGCCGCCACGAGGAGGTTGGTGAGGGGCAAAATGGCGGCCCCAACGACCGCCGCGAACAGGTAGATCGAGCCCACGGCGCGGCGGGGAACCCACGCGATGCCACCCGGAACCCGAGTCGTCGGATTCGGGTCGAGCGGCGGAAGCGGTGGGATAATCCCCACCGGTCGGGGCGGTTCGGAGGCTGCGCTCGCCATCGTCCGTTCTGGCTGGTCGCCAGGCACTCGGAAGGCCGCCGCGGAGGGCCCCCCGTCGGTCAATCTAGCTCGCTCCTCCCTCAAGAGCTTGCGGGCGGATTCGCACCGGGCGGGCGCGGCCGCGTCCGTCGGACCCCGCGAACTTCGGTCCCCGTCACGCTCTTGTAACGGCCCCAATGTGGCACGGCCAATGGAATCTCAGGACGCGCGGATGCGCGAGCTCCTGACCCGGGCCGAGACGATCGCCGTCGTCGGGCTCTCCGACAAGCCCGAGCGGGACTCCCACCAGATCGCCGCGTACCTGCGGTCGGTCGGGTACCGAGTCGTACCGGTCAACCCGGTCGTTCCGGACGTGTTCGGGGAGCGGTCGTACCCGGACCTTCGGACAATCCCCCCGGAGATTCGGGTCGACATCGCCGACATCTTCCGCCGCTCCGACCAGGTGGGCCCGGTCGTGGACGACGCGATGGCCCGCCACATCCCGACGGTCTGGATGCAGCTCGGCGTGGTGAACGCCGAAGCGACCGCGAAGGCCCGGGCCGCTGGGCTCACCGTGTTCGAGGACCTTTGCATCATGGTCCAGCACAAGCGACTGAAGATCCCCCCGAAGCGGAGCCCGCCCTAGCCCCGATGGCGAGCGCGAGCGTCCCGTCGGCCGGCCTGCCCCCGCCCATTCCCAAACCGGTCGCGGCTCCGGAACGATCCGGGACCCTCTCCGACCGGGGTGTGATCCGGCGGGCCGAGGTCCGAGCCGCCCGTTGGACGGTCGATGGGACCGCCAAGGTCACGGGTGCCGTTGACGTCGACACCGTCGAGCTCGATGGAAGCACATCCATCGGGGGCAAGCTCACCGCCGTCGAGCTCCGAACCGACGGGATGCTCGACGTCTCCGGCGATGCCGTCGTCAAGCACCGGCTCGCGGTTGAGGGGACGGCCCGGTTTGGAGGAACGCTTCACGCGGGCGACGTCGATGCCCGGGGCACGCTGCACGTCGGGGGAACGGTCGACGTCGACCGCTCCGTACTCTGGCGTGGCTGCATCGAAGTGGGCGCGGCGCTCAAGGCGTCCCGGTTCGCCGGAGAGGGCCGGGTCGCGGTCACGGGGACGGTGGCGGTCAAGGACGTGGACATCGCCCTCGACAGCCCGTCGCGCGTGGGAGCGATCATCGCCGAGTCGGTCCGCGTCCGACGGCGCCCCCGGTTCCTCGGCCCGACCCCGTCCCTCGAGGTCGAGCGGATCGACGCGAACCTGGTCGAGCTCGAAGGGGTTCACGTGGAGTACCTGCGGGCCTCCCGGATCGTCGCGGGGGAAGGGTGCCGGATCGCCCGGTACGACGGGACGGTCGTCCGCAAGCACGCGAGCGCCCGGCTGGGACCCTCGTCGGTCTCGGCCCCCCCGTACGGGCTCTTCCGGTAACGCTCCGACCCCCCCGACGGGTGTGGTGAACGAAGTGCCCCGGTTCGCCGATCGAATTTCGCGAATCCCGCTCCGCCTTCACGCGGTGCTGGCAGGCGGACTTCTGGGGGCTGCTCCTCCGAGGCGTTGTCCGCCTCGACTCGTTGCTAGGGGTCCTTGTCCCCTCGGCGCCGGAGGACAACGTGGGTGGCGTTTTCGGACGCAACGAACCGAACGCATTCGTATCCCTGAGCGCGCACGTCAATCCCCTCGAACAGTCGCTCTCCCCCGCCCAGCAGGACCGGGGAGATCGCGACGTGCAACTCATCGATGAGTCCCGCCCGAAGATACTGCTGGATCGTGTTCGGCCCGCCGCCGATGCGCACATCCCTTCCGTCGGCGGCGTCCCGCGCCCGGTCCAAGGCCTCCTGAATACCGCCCGTCACGAAGTAGAATGTCGTTCCGCCCTCCATCGGGATCGGCGGGCGGGCGTGGTGCGTCAAGACGAACGTCGGAACGTGATACGGTGGGTTGTCCCCCCACCAGCCCCTCCAGTTCGAGTCGGGCCACAAACCGCGAATCGGTCCGAACATGTTCCTTCCGAGAATCCAGGCGCCAACATTCGTGAAGCCCCGCGCCGCGAAGTCGTCGTCAATCCCCGTGGTGCCACCGTCGGCGCCAGAGTGGACACGTTGGAACGTGCGTGTCGGGACCAGCCACTGGTGCAATTCGGTCCCGCCCACGCCGAGCGGATTCCGGAGGTCCTGATTCGGACCCGCTCCGTATCCGTCCAGCGAGATCGTGAATCCCTCCACTCGGACGCGTGTCATCTTCCTGTCTCCCTTTGGATGGACGTCGAACGCAGGATCCTCTACCAAGCTTTCCGTTGGGCACGGTTGCCCGCTCGGACCGGATAAAAATTCCTTCCGTTAAAACTACGGGATGGGGTCGGCCCGCCCGCTGGCTGCCGTCTCCCCCGAGGCCCACGGTTTTCCCGACAGAATTCCGGGTCGATTCGCTTTCCAAGCGCTCGCAACGCCTACCTTTTTAGGGCAGACCGGCACGCGGGCCCATGGCGACCGGCGAGGGCGAACATCGTCCCGCCCCCGTGTCGTTTGCCGAGATCGGCCGACGGGTCCGGACCTACTGGGAGTCGGCCGGGGTCCCGGATCGGGTCATGGCCGGACACCCTGGCGGCCCGGTGTTCCGGTTCACGGAGGGGCCGCCCACCGCGAACGGCGCCCCGCACGTCGGTCACGTCGTCTCCCGCGCGCTGAAGGACGTCCACCTCCGGTACCACCGGATGCGCGGGGACCGGATCGTCACGTCGATGGCCGGCTGGGACTGCCACGGCCTCCCCGTGGAGATCGAGGTCGAGAAGCGCCACGGAATCCGCTCGAAGAAGGAGATCGAGGCGTTCGGGGTGGCCCGATTCTGCGAGGAGTGCCGGCAAAGCACCCTCGAGGTCGCCGCCGTCTGGGAGGAGATGAGCCGGCGGCTCGGCTACTGGCTCGACTACCGGCACCCGTACCTCACGATGAGCGCGCCGTACATCGAGAGCGTCTGGTGGTCGCTCAAGCAGCTCCACGAGAAGGGACTGCTCGAGAAGGGTCACTACGTCCTCCCGTACTGCCCGCGGTGCGAGACGCCGCTCTCCTCGCACGAGGTCGCCCAGGGGTACAAGGAGACGACCGACCCGTCGGTCACCGTCCGCTTCCGGCTCAAGCCCACGGGCGGGGAGCCACCCGCCTCGCTCCTCGTCTGGACGACGACGCCATGGACCCTCCCGGCGAATCTGCTGGTCGCCGCGAACGCGGGACTCACGTACGTCGGGGTCCGCGGTCCGGACGGGGGCGAGGAGATCCTCGCCGAGGCCGCGGTGCCCCGGTACTTCCCGAACGGCGCCGAGGTGCTCCACCACTACGACGGGAGCGAGCTCGCGGGACGCGAGTACGAGCCGCCGTTCCCGTTCGCCGGACCGGCGAGCGGCCGGTACCGGGTCGTGCTCGACGCGATGGTCGACCCGGCCGAGGGAACCGGCGTCGTCCACATCGCGCCGAGCTTCGGTCCGGAGGACCAGCGGATCGGCGCTCGCGAGGGCGTCGGGGTGTACGACCCGCTCGACAGCCGCGCGGTCTTCACCTCCGCAGTTCCGCTCGTCGTGGGGAAGTCGTTCAAGGCGGCCGACCCGTTGCTGACCGCCGACTTGGAGGCGCGCGGACTTCTCGCCCAGAAGGGCTCGGTCCGCCACACGTACCCGTTCTGCTGGCGGTGCGGCAACCCGCTGATCTACCGGGCCATCGACTCCTGGTTCGTCCGCACCAGCCGGTTCAACGAGCCACTCGTTCGCCACAACCAGTCGGTGACGTGGATCCCGGAGCACCTCCGCGACGGCCGGTTCGGCAACTTCCTCACGGAGGCGAAGGACTGGGCGGTCTCCCGCAACCGGTTCTGGGGGACGCCGCTCCCGGTCTGGGTCTGCCCGGTCGGGCACGCCACCTGCGTGGGAAGCTTCGCGGAGCTCGAGCGGCTGTCCCACCAGAAGCTTCCGGACGGGTTCGACCCCCACCGCGTCGGCGTCGACCCGATTCGAATGCCGTGCACGGTCTGCGGGGCCGAGGCGAAGCGCGAACCGTACACCATCGACGGGTGGTACGACAGCGGCGCGGCGCCGTTCGCCCAGTACCACTACCCGTTCGAGCCCGGCCCGTTCGACCCCGCAGCGCCGCTCGACTTCGTCGCCGAGGGGCTCGACCAGACCCGCGGCTGGTTCTACACGATGCTCGTCCTCTCGACGGGCCTCTTCGACCGCCCGGCGTACCGCGTCGCGATCGCGAACGGGCTCGTCCTCGACGATTCCGGCCAGAAGATGAGCAAGTCGAAAGGGAACGTCGTGGAACCGCTCGGCCTTTTGGAAAAGCACGGGGGCGACGTCGTCCGTTGGGCGTTCTTCACCGCCGACTACACGGAACCGACCAAGCTCCACGAGAGCGACATCGGCCCGGGCGCCGCCCGGGTCCTCGGAACGTTGCTGAACGTCCTCGCATTTTACCGCCAGAACGCGAGTGCCGACGGGCTCGCTCCCGCGCGCGTCGCGCCGAAGCCCGCAGGACTCCTCGACCGGTGGCTCCTCTCGCGGCTTGACGAAACGATCCGGGAGACGACCCGGGCGCTCGACGAGTACGACCCACGTGCCGGCGCCGGCCGGATCCGCGAATTCGTCGACGATCTCAGCACTTGGTACCTCCGGCGTTCCCGACCGAGGTTCTGGTCCGAGACCGATGTAGCGGACCGGCGGGTCGCGAACGACACGCTCTCGTACGCCCTCTCGGTGACGACCCGGCTGCTCGCGCCGTTCGCCCCGTTCACGGCCGAACACCTGCACCAGGAGTTGCACGAGCTCGACTTCTCGGAGGCATCGGAGTCCGTCCACCTCGCCCGCTGGCCGAGCACGACAGGCCACGTCGACGGACCGCTGAATGCCGCCATGGCGGCGCTCCGCGCCGAGGTGGAAGTCGGACGGGAACTCCGCCAGCGGGCGGTCGTGAAATCCCGGATCCCCCTCGAAACGTTCGCTGTCTTCTCCGACGCCCTTTCTCCGCTCGGCACCGCCGGCGACCAGATCGTCGCCGACGAGCTGAACGTCCGGGTCGTGGTCCGCCTCCCCCCGGCCAACGCGGGCCAATTCTCGGATCCGCTGTACGTCGTCCGGTCGGCGGACCGCGGCGCCGCGTACGCCCTCTCCGCGAAGCCGACGGCCGAACTGCACCGGGAGGGACTCATCCGGGAATCGCTCCGCCGCTTCCAGCAGGAGCGGAAGGCGATGGGCCTCGCGTTTACCGACCACGTCGAGATCTCGGTGTTCGCCGAGGGGGACCTCGCGGTCGCGCTCGGCGGGGCGAAGGACCGTCTCGCCAGCGAACTCCTCGCCGACTCCGTCGAACTCGTCGGAGTCGCCCCGGCCCAAGGGAGCGGATTCCGGGACTGGGATATCGAGGGAATGCGACTCTCCGCACGCATTCGGCGGGTCGGGGCCTGAGGTTCGGGGCGCCGGAAAGCGGACGCTCCGTACGCGGGTCGGCGAGTCCTTTTACCCCCTCCCGGGTCCGACGCTCCGGATGGCGACCGGTTCCGCGGCCCCTCGGTCGACGCCGCTCCCGAGCCTCACCTGGACGACTATTCGCCGGACCGCTGCGATGGGGCGGCTCTACCTGATCCTCGGGGCCGGAATCTCGCTCCTCTTGACGGTGATCCTGGTCAGCCGGACTCCCGCGGCGTTCCAGACGACCTTCCCTCTCGAGGTCCCGTTGTTCGCCACCCTCGCTTCCATCGGGGGCCTCATCACGTTCTCGAGCGACCGGACGAAAGGGGTGTTCGAGTACCTGATCGCCTACGGCGTCCGGCCGCGGACCCTGTTCCTCAACGGGCTCCTGGCGACCGCCGCGCTGGCATCCGTAGTCCTCGGAGTGGCCCTCGCTATGGGGCTCGGGCTGGCGTCCGCGCGAGGGGTCCCGATCCCCTGGTCGATGCAGGAGGCGCTCCTCCTCTACACCGTCCCGATGTGCTACGCGGGCTCGCTGTTCACCGCCACGGTCGGGATGATCTGGTCGTCGGTCTCCACCCCCCGGTCCGGGATGAACAGCCCGGTCGGGATCGCGCCCACGGTCGGGATCGCCCCCATCCTGCTCGTCCTGCTCGCGGCGGAGGGCGCTCCCTCGGCGGACTACTACTACATCACCGTCGGAGCGGCACTCGCGATCCTCGCCGCGGTGGTGGTCCTTCTCGTGATGTCGGCGCGGCTGATGAGCCGGGAGCGGTTCCTTTCCCCACTCTGAGGGGGGTCGAGCGGAGATGGCGAACGTCGGGGCGGCGCTGACGACCTCCCCCGGACCGGCCCATGGGTCCCACCGCATCGAGGTGCGTTCGCTCCGTGCAGGGTACCACGGGAAACCGGTCCTCGACGACGTGTCGTTCGTTATCGAGGATCCGGCGGTTTACGTGGTGCTCGGCCCGAACGGAGCGGGGAAGACCACCCTCTTCCGGACGCTCGCGGGAATCCTTGAACCGTACGCGGGCACCGTGGAGATCGATGGGGTGCGGGTGGGTCGGTCGGAAGCCCAGACACGAATCCAGTACCTCTCGCACATCGACGGGATCCCGGACGCTCTCCGCGTCGAGGAGGCCCTGCGGTTCTACGCGACGGTCGAGGGGGTCGGGGACCGGGAGGTCGAGGCCGTCGTCCGGAAGCTCGGGATCGAGGAGCTCCGGGGACGGTTCTTTTCGGAACTGAGCGCCGGCCAGAAGAAGCGGGTGTCGATCGCCCGGGTCTTCCTCCAGGAGCGGGGGATCTACCTCCTGGACGAACCGACGAGCAACCTCGACCCGAAGCTGGCGCGCGAGATCCGGGACCTGGTCCTCGGGTTGAGCCGCGCGGACCTGGTGCTCTACTCCTCCCACAACCTGTTCGAGGCGAAGGAGATCGGGACTTACGTGCTCGCCCTCAAGAACGGGAAGGTCGGGTATTTCGGCCGCCTCGCCGACCTGAAACCGACGAAGTACGTCATCGGGATCCGGGCCGAAGGGGCGGAAGGGATCCTCCCAGCCTCGTCCCGGAAAGGGGAGTACTACCTCCACGAGCTTGCCGGCCCGGAGGAGGTTCCCAAGCTCGTCGCCGAGCTGGCGGCGAAGGGGGTCCGGATCCGTGAAGTGAAGGAGATGGAAAACCCGCTCGAGGACCTTTTTCTGTAGCCCCGGCAAGGGGACTCGAATCCGGGTCCCGGCCCTACCGGTGCGCGGCGAGGGACATGGGGCGGACCGGGCCCCCGGGGGTCGTCTCCTCGAACAGCTCGGCGGAGAACCTTCGCACCGTGGTACCGGGCTGCCTCCATGCCTCGGCGGGTAACCCGGCTTTCTGGCACGTCGCCGCGAGAAACTCGGCCGGCGTCCAACCGAATTCGGTCGCCACTTGGGGTAACAGGAGCCCGCTCGCTCCCCGCCGGTCGACGATCAGGCCGTGGCGACCGACCTTGACCTGACCGGCGATCGCCGCCCGGGGCTCGACGTCGACCGGTTCGGGGACGGTCAGAACGGACAGCTCGAGCGTGAGCCGGTCGAGCTCGGACCGGCGGACCGGGGGAAATCGGGGGTCGTCCACCGCGGCCGCCCACGCAGCCCGAGGGATGGCCGCCCGAAGGGGGAAGACCGGGAGGGGGAATCCGATGCACCCCCGCAGATCGTTCGACGGATGCCGCCGGAGGGTCACGAACACCCCCCGGGGTTCGTCCAAGACCGCCGGCAAGGGGACGGACCGGAACGGAGCGGCGGCGTCCGTCCCCGGGGGTTGATCGAATCCCTGCTGGAGGGCCCGGCGGGCCAGCCCGACCGCGGCCGTCCCGTCCTCGGAGGTGAGCACGACGTCCGCATTCGCCGGAGTCGGATAACGGGCCACGAAGCCGGCCCCTCCTCGCCTGAACGACGGGGTCGAACGGCGCGAGCGGCGCGGCCGGAACGCGACGCCCAGGTCGAACGAGGGCCGGCTTCCCCGCGACGCTTTATACCGAACCGGTGGTCCCGCGGCGCCCCGTATGCCGTTCCCGGAAGCCGTCCACCGGCTGTTGGACAAGAAGATTTGCATGAACTGCTCGGCCCGGAATCCCCCGAAGGCCGTCCAGTGCCGCAAGTGCAGCTACCACGGGCTTCGCCCGAAGTCGCGCGAGCGCTCGGGGAAGACTCAGTAGGCCGGCCGGTCGGCCGCCGCGCCCGGGGGAGGGGCCGTTCCGCCCCGTCCCATCGCGATGCGCTTGCGGATCAGGAACTCGAGGTTGTGGCGCCCGTCGCGCCAACTCGAGAGCTTGGGCGCGCCCCACCGCTCCCGGTAGACGATGGGGGTCTCGAGGAACCGGAGCCCGTTGCGGAGGACTTCGATCTTCAACTCCTCGCTGAACGGCATCCCGTCCTGCGTGAGGGTCACCCGGTCGAGGATCGAGCGTCGGAACACCCACATCCCGCTCTGGCTGTCCGCGAGGGCGCCACCAGCCCCCCGGAGGTAGTGGTGGTAGGCGATCCGGATCACGTAGTTGAGGACCCAGTTGCCGACCCGGTGCTCCCGGGTCATCGCGTTCGTGTCGAGCTTGGTCAGCCGGTCGCACGTGATGAAATCGAGGGGAGCGTCGAGGAGCAACCGGACCAAGCGCGGAATCTCCTCGACCGGGTAGGTGGAGTCCCCGTCGGAGGTGGCGATCACCTCGCCGGTGGCCGCCGCGAACCCGGTCTGGTACGCCCGGCCGTACCCCTTCCGGGGCTCGGCGATCACCCGGGCGCCAGCTTTCCGTGCGATCTCGGCCGTCCCGTCGGTCGACGCGCCGTCCACGACCACGACCTCCCATTCGAGGGGGTCCTTCCCGAACAACCTCGGGTTGGCCTCCCCGGCCGCGGCGAGGAACGTGTCGATGACGTGGCCGATGGACGTCCCCTCGTTGAGGGTGGGAATGACGAGGGTCGCGCGCATTGGCCGTCGCTACCGGTCGCGTATCGCTTAAGCCCGTCGACACGCTCGTCCCGCCGATGCGGCTCCCCCGACTCCCGGCGGGGACACGGTGGGGGACGTTCCCGACGACGGCGGACACCGGACTGTGGGCCCGGTCGCCCACCCTCGACGGCCTCCTCTCCGGCCTCGGGACGGGCCTGTTCGCGGTCATGACCGACCTGCGGCGGATCCGACCGACGGAACGCCGCGAAGTCCGCGCCCGGGCGCGGGACATCCCCGGCCTTGCCGTGGGCCTCCTCTCCGAGCTCATCGTGCTGGAGCAGACGGAGGAGTTCGTCGCCCGACGGGTGATGGTACGGAGCCGAGTGCGGCCGTCCCCGAGCTTGGTGGCCGAGGTCTACGGGGAGCGGTGGTCCCAGGAGCGGCACGACCGGCGCAAAGAGGTGAAGGCGGTCACCCTCCACCGGCTCGAAGTCACTCTCGACCCGCCGGTCGCGCGGGTGATTCTCGACATTTAGGCCGGGGTGTTCGGCGTTATGCTCGGGTCCGGTTGACCCCGGCATGGCCCCCAAATCCCGGCGCCCTTCCATCGACCTGAACAATCCCCGACTGCTCGTGCGCGACTTCGCGCGGAGCTGGAAATTCTACACGAAGACCCTCGGGCTCGCTCCGGTGAGCGGCGACGGGACCCCTCCGTACGGCGAGGTGGGCTCCTCCCTGCGGTTCGTGGGACTGTTCCTTCGGGGAGCGATGGACGACCTGATCGGCCCGGCCGGGGCCCTCAGTGACGCGCCCGACCGGTTCTCCCTCGTCTTCGAGGTTCCGGACGTCGACCGAACGCTCGCCCGTCTCGAGAGGGCCGACGTGTCCATCGAGATCGGGGCCACCGACCGGCCCCTCTGGGGGCTTCGCACGATCCACCTCCGGGACCCGGACGGCAATCTCGTCGAGATCTACTCGAGGCTCCCCGCGGTCCGCCGGGGCCCGGCCCGGAAGCGGCCGGTACGTTGAGGGGCGTGCCCTTCGGGGCGGCGGGCCACCCCGCTCGGGATGGAGCCCCCGAGGGCGAGCCCCCATCGACGGCCGGCCGTCGTCGACGCGGGGTCCCGGCGGGGGTTACAGGATGGCGATGGACGCGGTGATCACCGTGAGGGTGATCCCTTGCGCGGTGAGACCGGCCGAGAGCCGGACCGCGACGCCGAACGGTGGGTTGAGACACCCGAACGGCGCGGACAGCGCCGAGAGGGGAGTGCAGGTCACCCCGCCGGGGAAGACCGTCGGGTGGGCCGCGAAGAACGACGCCCAAGCCGCGGGAAACGCGGTCGTGAGGTTGAGGAACAGGGGACTGGCGAGCGCGGCGGATCCGAGACCGTTCTGGGCGCTGAACGTCGCGACGCTCACGATGGTGGCGGTGACGTCGGCGGTGGAGTACCCGGCCGAGGTCGACGAAGTTCCAATCAAGTTGATCAGCGTGAGCGAAGCGACCACGCCCTTCGGCTCCTGGAGGACCACCAATCGCGGTGGGTTCACCATCACCGAGCTCCCCCCGTTGCTCCCTTCCACGACCGCCCCCTGGTCGTAGGCGACGTCGTCGGTCGGTCGGTACGTGTTGAGGAGCCGGACGAGGAGGCCGGATCCGTCCTGGGAAACGTAGTGCGTAGCGAACTCCTGCTCGAAGGCGCACGCGATGACCCCGGTCCGGTTCTGAAACGTGAGGAACTCGTTCGAGCCTCCCGAAAGGTACGGGACCTTGTTCGGTGCGGTCACGTACCCGTCCGCATTCCACCAGGTCACGGTCATGTTCAGGTTCGACCCGCCCGAGGAAAGGGTGCCGAGCGTGTCGGAGGCGGAGAGGTTGCCGTAGGGGCAGATCGAGCCAACCGACCCGACGAATACGACGTTGACGAACATCCCGCCGTTCGCCGAATGGGAGCCGGACGGGTTGAAGCTGAACACATCGCGCTCGCCGTAAAAGACGAAACTGGCGGTGGGGATCGTGACGTCGGACCCGCCCTTGTTGTAGGTGACCGAATCGTCGGAGCCGTTCACCACGAAGAGCACGAATCCTGTGTCCCCGCCCTTCCAAGTGATCGCGATCGTGTCGTTGTTGCCGGAAAGGTTGTACTGGACCGAATTGTGGTTGCCGTTCACCGTGATCGAGAACGAGCTGTTGTTCGCGTTCGTGACATTCCAGGTGTCCACGTGGCCGTTGCCGGCGCACTTTCCCGCGCCGCCGGTCAGGCAGGAGGAGCCCGTATTCCAATTCGGGGGGTGGGAGACGACTCGGGCGATCTCGTACCCCGCGACCGTTCCCACGGGCGCCGGCTCCGATAGGATCTGCCCGGGGGACGGCGCCCCCCACGGCGGAACGCCCTCGGACCCGAGAGTCACGGCGGAGCTCAGCGACACGTGGACGTTGGGGGATTCGGCCTCGGCGAGGATCGTCGCCTGCAGCCGGGAGAGTTGGTTTTCGACTTGGAGGGCGTGCTGCACTTCCTTGTCGGCGAGCTGGGAGGAAAGCGGCGCGATCTCGAACTCGGCGATGAAGCTCACGACCAGGAGGAGGCCGAGGATGGTCGCGACGGCCGAAACCTGTCCCCGATTGGCGCGCCGACGATGCCGGCGGATGGGGACGAACCGATACATCGAGGCAAACCGCCAAGGGAGGATTGCCCTCGGGGGCACATAGTCACTCCCTTCGACAGGGGGCGTCGCGAGTCCGGAGCGGCGTCGCGACCCGGCCGCGGCTCGGGGTTACGGCATCCGCTCGCCGACCGCGGTGAGCGCGGCCCCCGGCGTCGGGAGCTTGCCGGCTTTCGCGAGGATCCGCTCGAGTGCGGCGAAGGTGACGAGGAGATCCGGCCAGTCGGCGATCCCCATATGGCCGATCCGGAAGATCTTCCCCTTCAACGAACCCTGACCCCCCTGCACGGCCACGTTGTAGCGGTCGAGGAGCGCCTTTCGGAGTTGGGAATCGTCCATTCCGGCCGGGTTCTTGATCGCCGTCACGGTGTCGGACGCGTGCGCCCGGTCCGGGAACAGCTCGAGTCCGACCGCGTCGCAGGCGGCGCGGGTCGCGTCCGCGAGCCGGTGCGTCCTCGCGAGGCGGGCCTCGAGCGTCTCCTCCTGGAGCAGCAGCAGAGCCTCTCGCAGAGCGAGGAACAACGGGACCGCCGGAGTCCAGGGCGTGTCGTTTCCCTGGATCGACTTGAGGTGCTCCCCGAGGTCGAGGTAGAAGGTGCCGGGCTTCAGCTCCGAGCGGGCCCGCTCGGACAGGTGGACCATGGCGAGTCCGGCCGGCGCCGCGAGTCCCTTCTGGCTCCCCGCGACCAGGGCATCGATCCCCCACGCTTCGATGGGACAGGGGATCCCGGCGACAGCCGAGATACCGTCGACGAGGAAGAGGGCGCCCGATTTCCGGATGTGCGGGGCGAGGAGTCCGAGGTCGTTCTGGAGGCCGACGCTCGTCTCGTTGAGGACGGCACAGACGGCCCGGACGTCGCCCTTTTCGAGCTCGGCGATCGCGGCGTCGACCGGGATGTGCTGGCCCCACGGGGCCGCGAGGGTGGTCACCGAGTCGCCGTACCGCCGGACGATTTGGTCGGTCCGTTCGCCGAAGTTGCCGTTTGTGAGAACGAGGTTCCGTCCCCCCTTTCGGATGAGCCCGGAGTAGACGGCCTCGAGCCCGGCCGTACCGCTTCCCGTGAGGACGACCTGATGGCCCTTCGCGCCGAACAGGACCGGCAGGAGGTCCCGGATGTCCTGGACAATGTGGTGGAAGAAGTCGCCCCGGTGGTTGAGCGAGGACATGCTCATCGCGCGCAAGACTCGCGGATGGATCCGGACCGGGCCGGCGATGAGGAACGTCGCGGTCTCGGGGTCGAACGTCATGGACGCGCTCCCTGGGCCTCGGGATTCACGAGGGCTTGTAACGGCTCTCCCCGAAGCGCGCGCAGCGCCTCGTCGACGACCTGCTCGCCCGCCAGCGACTGACCCTCGTGGGTCGAGGCGCCCAGGTGGGGCGTCGCGAGGACCTTCGAGTGCGCGAGCAGCTTCGTGTTGGTCGGTGGCTCGACCTCGAACACGTCGAGGGCCGCGCCGGCGAGCTGGCCGGAATCGAGGGCCGCCAGCAGGGCTGCCTCGTCGACGAGGGGGCCTCGCGCGACGTTGAGGAGGAAACTGCCACGGCGCATCCGGGCGATCCGCCCGGCGTCGATGAGATGCCGGCTCTCGGTCGTCAGGGCCGCGTGGAGGCTGACGAAATCGCTCTCGGCGAGAAGCTCGTCGAGGGTTCGCAGGGCGGTCCCGTCCGTCGTGGAGGCGACGTACGGGTCGTAGGCGAGCGTTCGGGCCCCGAACGGGGCAAGCCGCTTCGCCGTTTCGCGGGCGATCCGGCCGTACCCGACGAATCCGACCGTCTTCCCCCGGAGCTCCCCGCCGTTCTCCCCCCGCTTCCAGCCGCCGGCCTTCGTGTCGACGATCCGCGGGTACAGCCCCCGCGCGAGCAGAACGAGGAACGCGACCGTCAGTTCGGCGACGGCGACGGTCGCGGCGCTCGGGGCGTTGACGACCCGGATGCCGCGCGCCGTGGCCCCCGGGAGGTCGACGTTGTCGACCCCGACCCCCGCACGCGCAACGAACCGGAGGTGGGGAGCCTTCGCGAGGAGGGCGGCGTTGACCTTCGTCCGACTGCGCACGATGATCCCCCACGCCTCGGGGAGCGCCCGGTCGAGGGCGTCCGGGCTGGCGGTGGCATCGACGACCCGGCACGGTCCGGAGCGGAGCCGCTCCACCGCGGCCGCGTCGATCGGGTCGGCGACAACGACGAGCGGACGGTCCGGCTCGGGCATCGTCGACGGAGGCAAGACCGCGAAGAAAACCCTTGTCGCACCCGTGCGGCGGTCTGGCGCTCCGCTAGCGGAGCTTCGGCACGGGGACCCGCGCCAGGGCCGCCTCGACGAGCGCGGGCCCCCGGATGCCCCGGATCCACGGCTCGGGCTTGATCACGATCCGGTGGGCGAGCGCCGGCACTCCGAGCGATTTCACGTCGTCCGGGACGACGTAGTCCCGTCCGTCCAAGAGCGCGCGGGCGCGGGCGAGCTTGAGGAGCGCGAGCGAGCCCCTCGGGGAGGCTCCCACCTCGGCGCGGGGGTCGGCCCGCGTGGCGCCGACGAGGTCCACGACGTACGATTCCACGGCCGGGTCGACGGCGACGTCCTCGGCCGCCTGCTGGATGGCGCGGAATTCTCCGGCCTTGAGGACGCCGGGAACTTCGATTTCGTCGGTCTTCCGGGTCCGGCGACGCTCGAGGATCGTCCGCTCCTCCTCCACGGTCGGGTAGCCGATCGAGAGCCGCATGAGGAACCGGTCGACCTGGGCCTCCGGAAGGGGATAGGTACCTTCGAGTTCGAGAGGATTCTGCGTGGCGAGGACCAGGAACGGGCGCTCGAGCGGGTGGGTCGTCCGCTCGCTCGTCACCTGGTACTCCTGCATCGCCTCGAGAAGGGAAGATTGGACCTTCGGCGGGGCCCGGTTGATCTCGTCGGCGAGGAGGATGTTGGTGAACACCGGTCCCCGGCGAAACTCGAAGGTGTGGTGCTCGGCGTCGTACACCTCTCCGCCGGTAATGTCGTGCGGGAGCAGGTCGGCGGTGAACTGGACCCGGGAGAAGCCGAGACCGAGCGCCTTCGCGAACGATTTCGCGGTGAGCGTCTTCCCCAGTCCCGGCAGGTCCTCGAAGAGGATGTGGCCGTCGGCAACGAGGCCCACCGAGACGAGTTGGACCGCCACATCGCGGCCGACGACGGCGGTGTGCACCGCCTCCTGCACCGCCTGCATCCGGCGGCGCGCCTCGTCTCCGTTCACCCCGGTCCCTCCCTCCGAGGGCGAACCGAGGCGGTGCGGGGTATAACCCTCGCCGGCGGCGCGACTGTTCCCCGGCCGTAACGGTTGCGCGTCACGGTAGGCCGATCGGCCCTCTCAGCGTCCTGACCAGGCCGGGGCTGTCGGACACCGGGGTTGTCCTCACATCATCCCATGCGGATGACCCATCCGCGTGCGGTCCAGAGGGACCCTTCGTCGGTACCCGGGCGACGTTAGCCGCCAACGGAGCCATCGGACCGCCCGTCATAGCGCTTTGGCCGCGTACGGGTCCGCCGTCAGGGCGCCCTGGAGCGCCCAGACGACCAAGGCGAGCGCGACGACGACGGCAAACGCCGCGGCGCCGACCGCCGCGCTCGCGGTAGGTAGGCTCAGGGCGGTCAGCAGGGCGATCGCCAGACCGAGCCCGGGGATCAGCAGCCCCTCGACCGGCTCAGCGGTCCGTACGGTGTCACGGGCCGACTCGGCGTTCCAGAGCAGAAGTCCCAGTCCCGCGACCCCGGCGAGCAACCCGACGAGCAGCGAAGGGGTGGCCAAGGCCGCCAAAGCGCCGAGGGCGGCGATCGCGGGAAGGAGGCCGTACTCCTCGGCGAGCGGATTCGGGCGTCCCCGGAGGGAGAGCGTGGCGAGGCTCCCGGCAAGAGCAAGGACCAACGCGAGGACGACCGATTCTCCGCCGATCACCCCAACGAGGCCGCCGAGGACCGTGACGACCGCGGCCGCCCGGAGGGAGCGCCCCTCCAAACCGGGAAAGACCCGGCCCAAGACCGGATTCACGAGGCCGCCCTCCGCCCGGCCGGCCGCGCGAAGAAGCTGGCCAGGGAGCTCAACGACCAGTAGTCGTCCCACTCGACCACCGCCGCTTCGCTCCACGCCTCCGCGATCCGTCGACGGCGAACCAACCGCAGCAGCCGGAGGGCCCGCTCGTCATCCTCGGTGGGGCGAGGTCCCAGCTGCCCCAGGAGGGGGACCGGGGAGGGACTGAGTACGAAGGCGGGAAACCCGCGGCGGCGCATGTGGGGCAATACGAGCGTCGACTCGTCATCCGCGAGAGCCGAGAACAATACCGTAGTCACGCCGGGCGGGAAGTACCGCCGCAGCGAGACGGCGAGCCGCTCCGACGGACCCGCCGTCTCTCCCGGGGTCGCCGCTTGGAGGGCCCGAAGAAGTCGGTACCGCTGCCGGCGACCGGACGCGAGCGGGATCGACTCGACGAAATCGGTGTACAGCGCGAGCCCCACGCGGGCCTTCTGATCCAGGAACGACTGGGCCAGCCCGTAGGCGCCGGCGGCGGCCACCGAGGCGAGTCGGGCATCGATCTCCGAACCGAGCGACGTCGGGCGAAGGTCGAGGACGATCAGCAGGTCGCCGGTCCGTTCGACCCGGAAGTCGTTCGCCAACATCCGGCCGGCCCGCGCCGTGGCCCGCCAGTTGACCTGGCGGAGCGTGTCGCTCGGGGCCAGCGGTCGGATCGCGAAGAATTCGCCCGCGCCTCCGAGCTGGCGGGCCCGGACCTCGCCGGGCAGCGGGGTCGTCCTCCGCAGCGGCGCCCGGGAGGCTCGGGCCAGTTCCGGAGGGAACCGCTGGAGCCGGAGGGCGTCGCCCTCGACCCGGACCGGGCGCTCCACCAAACCGAGCGGGTCCCGCCAGTGCAGCATCGGTCGGGCCACGGAGACGAGGCAGGGATACGGCGCCGACCAGTGGAGCCGGAACGCGATCCCCTCGGCCTCGGACCGGACCTCCGGAGGGGCCCGGTCGATCAGAGGCTCCGGCCGGTAGAACGTCGGGACAACCCCCGCGCTCGGGCCCGCCGCCGAGGGGGTAAGCCGACCGGTGATCTCGACCTCCCCTCGACTTCCCTCCGAGCTCCACGTGACCCGGAAAGAGAGCGGGACCCGGGGGGCCCCAGTCGCCGCGGCGGCCGGCCCGAGGAGGAGCGGAAGGGCGAGGAAGAGGGGGACGGCGTTGTGGGTCGCGAGGGCGAGCACCGCCAGCGCGCCCGCCGCCCCGAACAACGCCACGGCCCGTGGGCGGAACTTGAGCGGGCCGGGGTCCGCGCTCCCCCCGCTCACGTCTCGCGCTCCAGAAGGTCGAGACGTTCGTCGAGCCAGGCTCGGAACTCGTCCAGCGGAGAGGCGATCAGGCGCCGCTCCTCATCGGGGCTCATCCGGGCCTCGGCGCCCCGGGTCCGCGTCTGCTCGAGCGAGGCGACGGTCGACACGATCGCCTGGCGTCCGAGGGGCCCGGACTGGAACGATTCCCGTAGGACGACCAGCGGAGCTCCGACCATCGGCGCTTCCACGGCATGCGCGCGGCCGATGACCGGGCTCAGGAGGATCAACACGCCGATTCCCCCCAGGGCGGCCCCGAGGGCGGCGAGCGCCGTCGCAATCCCGAGGTCGTGCGTCGCGGCGGCGATGGCGGCCGACGCACCGCCCAGGAGCAAGAACCCGAACGCGACCGGTTCCTCTCTCACGGGCGGGTCCTCCCGGCGTCGATCTGCTTCAGGATCCGCTGGAGGGCCTGACGTGCACGACCGACCTCGGCGGACGTGATCGGATGGGGAGAGTAGCGAGCTTCCTCGAACAGTGCCGTCAGATCCCGCGCGGCGGTCGGCGGCAGGCCCAGCGTGCCCACGGCCTGCCGCTCAATCTCCCGCGCCGTGCGAGCCTCCACCCCCCCGACCCGGTCGTCGATGGAGGAGAGGAGTCGGCCGTACAGCGCCTCCACCAGGGCGCGGGGATCGGCGTTCGGGTCCGACTCGAGGGCGCTCAGCGTCGCGGCGATCTCGGCCCGGGAGCGTTCGAGGGCCGTCGGGCCGCTGGGATGGCTCTCCCGGTCCTCGCGGCGGCGGGCCATCAGGTACCCGCTGAGCGGGATCGCGACCGCGGCGAGGAGAACCGCGACCACGACCACGACCACATACCCTTCCCACCCCGGAGCGCTCACCGGCCCGATGGTGAAGTTTCCCGACGTGCCGCTGCCGGGTGGCGGGGGAGGGGGCATGCCGGTTGAGTTGTTGGCCGGAACGCCCCGGCCCGAGCCCGAGGCCGCCGGATGGAGCAGGAAACGGACGATGACCAAGAATCCGAGGAAGACGAGAAACATCGACACCCAAACCGTCGCGAGCGGCGACAACATCCGGGCTCCCGACGGGTCCCGGATCCGCTGGATGAATCGATAGGCGATCCAGACCACGACCGAGCCGATGATGACGTAGCCGAACACGACCAGGTCGGAGTACTGGACGAACGTGCCCGTGGTGCTGGGCACATTCGGGGGAGTCGGGGGGGTCCCGGACAGGAGGGCCGCTGCGACGCCGATCAGCAACGCAGCCACCAGGACCACGAGGGCGACGGGGGAGAGCCGCGGGCGACGGGGGGTCCCGCTCGTCACGTTTGGAGGAGTCCGGGTCCCCATATCCGCATTTCAGCACGCTCGCCGGACGCGCCGCGCCCTGGGTTCCGGACCGAAACTAGACCGGGGGGCTCGCCGGCTTCACCCGCAGGAAGTAGACGCTCCGGCGCTCGTGCTCGGGAGTCACCACCGCGAAGTCCTCGATCGCGTAGCCGGTATCGAAGGCGGCCCGGAACGCGTCGCGCGTGGCATGGCGCCATTTTCGCAGGGACGACGGGGCATGCTGCTGAATCAGCCCGAGGTCGAACGGGACCTCGAGGTGCGCCGTCGGGCTCGACGGCTCCTGCACGGCCGTCGGCATGCGGAGTCCGTGCTCGTCGAGCTCGGTCTCCACGATCGCCTGGGAGGAGGCGAATCGGGCTTCGTCCTCGGCCTTGCTCGGGGCCTTCCCCTCGAGGCGGGCGACGACGGCCGGGTCCGATAGCTTCCAGATGGTGTGGACCCGGTCGCTCTCGAAGCTTTCCCCAGGGTCCGAGCCGAGCCTCCCGTAGTAGTGGAGCAGGTACCTGTCCGGGACGACCCCGAGTCTTCGGAGGTTCAGGAAGGCGGTCCGGCTTTGCAATGGGTCAAAGGTGGAACGGATCTCGTCCAACCCCTGGCGCAGCACCTCGTCGCGCTGATGGGTCTTCAACCGGAATCCGAGCCGGTGGTTCTGGTACTCCGGTCGAACGGCCGTGACGTGGGAGTAGTGGTAGAGCTTCTCGCCGTCCCAACCGAGGAATCCGACGGTGAACCCGGCGAGGTAGATCTCAGCGAAGGCGCCGAGAACGATGCCTCCGTTGTCCTGGACGGCCCGCTGCACCGGCGTGGGTACCGGGTCGTCCTCAGTGAGGCCGCCCGCGGCCCGGTGGACCTCCTCGACCGAGCGGAACTCCTCGGGCTTCTGGAGACGGCGGAACTGGAAATCCTTCGGGGCGGGAGCGGTGACGGTCGCCGCCACGTCCGGCCGACCGGGCACGGGTAGATAACCCGCGCCGCCGGCGCGTCGCGTTTACCGGCGAATCCGGAGCTCGGCCTTCTTCTCGAGGTACCGGTGCTCGTCGTTCGGGGTCAGGTCCCAGAGCAGGTCCTCGAGGTCGGGAAGGTTCCGGAGGAACTCGGCCTTGCTCTTGGTGACCATCAGGTGCTCGAACCGGGCGCGCGCGATGTAGTACGACCCAACCAGGTAGGTGCCGATCAGGACCACGATGGGTCCGACAATGACGAACACGAGGTCGTAGTTCGGTCCGCCGTTCGGCCCTTGGTTCGTGGCGTTGTTGACCGCTGGGAAAGGCCCGGAATTGCCGAGCGGCGTGAACGCGGCGACGGCGAGAACCGTCAGGAGGATCCCCACCGCCAACAACACGATGGAGAGCAGGTACCGGTACGTCCGGAGGAACCGGCGGAACTGCCGGCCGAACGGGACCTTCTCGACGTCCTCGGCCATCTGACTCGTCGGGAGCCTGCCCCTCTTATCAAACTACGGGCGGGGAGTTGTCTATGTTCGGGGGGCGACCGGACCGCCCCGAACCTCGTTTCGCTGGGTGAATCGAACCCCCCCTTCGGCGTCGGGGACCCGCGTCGGCTCCGCCCGCAGGAACGGAACACTTATACCCCGAGGTCCACGAAGACGCCCGTATGTCGGGTCCCCCCACGCCCCCACCTCCCCCGTCGTCCGCGCCTCCCCAACCGCCCATGTGGATGCCCATGCCGGTTCCGGCCAAGCGGGCAGCGATTGACCCGTGGCCCATCCTCGGGTTCTGGACCCGGGCGATCGGGTTCTTCCTCATCTTCGCCGGCACGCTCGTCGTCGTGCTCGGCGCGTCCCCCGGCGGGGGCTGTTACACCAATACCGGGTCCTGTGGAACCGGGTTCCTCGGCCAGGTCGCGAACTCGATCTGGGCGGCGAAGATTCTGTGGGTCCTGGGGCTCGGCGCCCTCGGTGCCGGGGCGGCGATTCGCCTCCACTGGGGACTTCAGCGCCCGGAGAACGCAGGCCCGGAACAGACGAACTGGATCCTCGCCGACCGGCGCATGAACGGACTTCTGTTCCTGATCTCCGTGATCTTGATGCTCGTTCTGCTGCTCACGTTCTGGCCCCCGGGGTTCTCGATCACGGTCCCCTAGGTCCCGGAAGGCCCGCGCTGGACTCGAGGGCTACCGGTCCGTCCGCCCGAACGGGGAGCGACCACTCGCCTCGTCGTCCTCCTGGAGGGCGACTTGGCCCACCGGCCGGACCCGGTCGAGAGTGGCCCGGGCGATTCGCCGGTACATGAGCAGGCCGACGACCCCCACGATGGCGGCCGCCGCGACGGCTCCGTACATCCCGAATGCGGGGCCGAGGGTCAGGAGGAACAGCCCGAAGCCGGTCACCATCGCGCCCGCCCCCGGCCCACCGCGGGTCGTGCCATTCTCCAGACGGGTCGGTAGGGAGAAGATCGCCCCCGTAACCTGGAGGGCGAGCAAGGCGGCGGATTGGACCAGGGCGACCGCGAGCGTGGCGAGCGAGAGGTTCGCCGCGGAGAGGACCTGGGCGACGACCGCGAGGATCAGGATGCCCGCCAGACCGGCGCGGAACCCAACCGCATAGAACGGGCCGCTCCCGTCCGAGCCGAAGTAGACGCTCCGCAGCAGGAGCCACTGCCCGAGCTCGGTCAGCCCGATGAGGAGGGCGAGGTAGATCGCGACGAGTCCGATGAGCCCCTGGGGAAAGGCAGCGAGGAGGAGGAGGAGGACCGCGGCGAGCGGAATGCCGGCGAACAGGCCGGCCGTGTAGGCGAACATCTCCTTCCGCTCGTCAAACCGGCTCTCCGGAACCTGGGGGGCGGCGTACCGGCCGACCTCCCACCAGACGTAGCCAGCCGAGAGGACGACCCCCACGACGGCCCCGAACGTCAGCGCGAGCTGGACCATCCTACGGACCTCGCCGGCCGCCGCTCAGGAATCCCGTGTGGCCGAGCATGTCGAACGCCGGGCGGGTTCCCCCGTCCCCCACGTGGAGCTCGCGCTCGATCAGTTCGAGGCTCCGAATGTCCTGGAAGCCGTGCTCCCGCATCGCCCGGACGGTTCGCTCCAGCTGGTTGTACGTCGGCGTGTACGTGGCGAGTCGTCCTCCCGCGCGGAGCGCCGAACGAGCGTTCGTGAGCACCTCCCACGGCTCCGGTACGTCCAGGAGGATCGCGTCGAACGGACCGGCCCCCAGGCCGTCCGAAACGACGTCCTGCCGATGGAATCGGACCCGACCGGCGAGACCCGCGCTCGCGACGTTCTGGCGGGCGACCTCCAGGAAGTCCTCCCGGCGCTCGAACGAGTCGACCTGGCCCGAATCCCCCACCGCGTACGCGAGCACCGTCGTGAGCGCCCCGCTCCCGCTTCCGGCCTCGGCGACCCGGCCTCCCGGTCCGACCCCGGCCAAGTAGAGGAGGTACATCGCGTCCTTCGGGGTGACGATCTGGGCGCGCCGGCGAAGGTGCGCAAGGAAGTCCGAGAGGACCGGGCGGTCGACCTGGTACGTTGCCCCAGCCCAGGCGAGCCCCGTGCCCGCCGGCTGGCCAATCGTGCCCGAGAGGTCGACCACGCCCCGACCGGGAATCTCCGTCGTCCCCGGACGGAGCTCGACCAGGACGTTGATTCCCCCGGGCCCCCGGAGGACGACGACCTCTCCCTCCCGCAGCCCGTCTCCGACCGGCACGACCTTCCTCCGAGGCGGGCGAACGCCCGCCGTCTCGAGTTCGCCCACCTGTCCGAGGTGGATTAACGTCACCGGCGACCTCGCCCTGACGGTATTCCGGTCCTCGAGCCCTTGGGAATCCTCATTCCTCCCGCTTCCCGGGCGGCCCGCTGACGCCGTCGGTCGGCAGGAGACCTTACCGCGAGAGCTTCGCCGCATCCGCGGCCAGCGCGGCCGGGGCGGGTTCGCCACCCGGTGAAGGCGATCCGGAGCTCGAACTCCCGGTCGCGGGGTCCGAGTCCGGGGTTCGTCGAACCCGGCCGACCAGGAAGAGCGAGAACGTGAAGGCGACGGCGATGCAGACCGCCAGCACCAGGAACACCTCGTTGAACGCGGTCACTTGCGCGTGCTCGAGGGCCGCCGCGGTCGTGGCTCCCGCGGAAAGGCTCTGGAACCGCCAGGTCTGAAACACCGTGAGAAGCGAAATCCCGAGCGCTCCCCCGAGGCTCTGGAAGAACCTCGTCAGACCGATCGCGGACCCGACTTCGGCCATCGGCGCTTCGTTCTGAACCGCGATGGTGGTCCCCGACAGCGAGAATCCCAGCCCGAAGCCGAGGGGGATCAGCGGGAGGACGAGCCCCCCGGTGGGGAGGAATCCGAAGTGCAACACCCAGAGCGGGGTCGTGAGGGTGAGGTTGGTGAGGAACAGGGCGGCGACGGCCGCGACGGCGAGTCCGGGAGCGACCACCGTTCGGTACGGGAAGCGAGTCGAGAGCTGTCCGGCGATGGCGGCCCCGAGGATCATCGGGATCGCGACGAAGTAGATCATGTCGCGGACGTCCGCCGTCGAGTTCGGACCGTTGTGCAGGAGCACGATTCCGACGAAGACGGAAAGGAACGTGATCACCGAGCTCAGGACGACCCCGGTGAACATCATCGCCCCTCCGCTGGCGGCGATGGCTTTCCGCTTGAGGAGCCGGAACGGCACGAGCGGCTCCGTGGCCCGGAGCTCGAAGACCAAGAAGACCGCGAACAGCGCGACCGCCACGGCCAACAGACCCACGATCCGCGGGTCGCTCCACGCCCAACCCGCATCCGACACCTGCACGAGGGCGAACATCAACGAACCCACCCACCCGGAGAGGAGGAGGGCTCCCGGAGTGTCGAACCGGCCGGGAAGGGCGGGCCTCAGGGGTCCCACCGCGAACAGGAGGACGAGCATCGCCAGAATCCCGAACGGGAGATTGATGTAGAACACCCAACGCCAGGTGCTGACCGAGACGATGTAGCTCCCGACCAAGGGGCCAAGGACGATGGCGAGTCCGCCGGCCCCGCTCAAGAGCCCCGTGACCCGCCCTCGCGTCTCGGGCGGGTACAGGACGGTGATCATCGCGATGGCGACGGGGAAGACGCCACCACCGCCGAACCCTTGCAACCCTCGAAACGCGATCAATTCCGCCATGTTTTGGCTGAGCCCCGCGAGGGCCGAGCCGGCCATGAAGATCGAGAGGCCGAGCAGGAACACGTTGCGGCGGCTCGTGATGTCGGAAAGGCGGGCGAAGATCGGGATCGAGATCGTCGACGAGATCAGGTAGGCGCTCACCACGAAGGTGACGCCGTTGACCTGGTGCAGTTCTCCCGCGATGTTGGGGAGAACCGTGGCCACGACGAGGGCGTCCATCGCCCCCATCAAAACCGCCAGGAACACGCCGACGAGGACGAAGATCGAGACGACCGGGGCCAGGACCGGGGTCTTGACCTCCTCCGCGGTCGGCACGCCCGAGGGGGGCTCCGAACTCTCGGCTGCGGTCACGCGACACCACCGGACCCCCGGGACCGGGGGCCGTTACGCGGGATACTGACTTAGAGTCATTATAACGTCTTACGGTCACTTCGTCGCGGACAGAAAGTAGAAGTACGCTTCGGACTCCTTCGAGGTCCGAGGAGAAACGACCCCCCCATGCCGAAGGTCGTCGCCGAGTACAAGGCGCAGGCCCGCGCCCGGATCGTCGAGGCCGCCTCGGCCGTGTTCCATCGCAAGGGGTTCGGCCGCGCCACGATGGAGGACATCGCGAAAGAGATCGGGGTCAGCAAGGGGGCGCTCTACCTCTACTTCCCGACGAAGACCGAATTGCTCGTGGAGATCCAGGCCCAGTTCCGGGACCGAGTGCTGCGGACCTGGGACGCGCTGCTCGAGAAGGGGGACATCGCGGAGGGGATCGCCCACTCGATGGACACGATCTTCTCCGGCGAGGTCGACCCGGCCGTCTGGCATGAGATCGCGGCGGCGGCCGCGGCCGACCCGGAGATCCGGAAGGCGTTCGAGATCGACCAGAAGGAGGACGCCAAGCGGATGCGCCGATTCCTGAAACAGCTGGAGTCCCGGGGCCGGATCCCGAAGGTCGAGGACCCGGATACGGTGGCGCAGATCGTCCTCATGCTTCTCCACGGAACCGCGGTGCGGGTCATGTGGCGGGGCCAAACGGACGATTCCCGACGCATGCTCGTCCGCGCGCTGCGGTACGTTCTTCGGACCTGAAGACGGCCGGAAGGGTCCCAGGCCCACCCTTCCGGGACGGGTCCCCCCGGGCTCGGGATTTCGAGCCGACCGGGGTCCGCGGGAACCGATTTTCCGAACGCAAAAACCCCTCGCGGGAGCCTCCTTCCGACTGGGACGTCGGCGGAGGAACGGTGGTCTTTATGCCACCGTCGAATGTCGGGAACGTGCGGGAGTGCGTCCGGCGGTTCGCCGACGGAATCAGCGTTCCGCGCGTGGGATAGGAACGGAAGATGGGCCGGGCCGCAACGATCGTCCCGCCGTCTCCGAATGCGGGTATAGTGTAGTTTGGTATCACATAGGCTTGCCAAGCCTATAACTCGGGTTCAAATCCCGGTGCCCGCATCTCCCACCGACGCGCGCTTCGGCCCGCTCCCGCCCCGGTGAGCCGCGCTCGCCCGACCCGCACGAGGTTTATCCCCCGGGGTCGATGCCGATGCAATGCCCCGCCTGCGGCGCGTGACGACCGCGGGTCGGCGGTCCTTCGATTATGTCTCCCGGGGCCACGGGCCGGCGACCCTGTTGGTTCATTCCGGTGGGCCAGGGTACACCTACCACTACCTTCGGCCGCTCCTCGGCCTTGCAACGAGCCATCTTCGCGTGATCCTGTTCAATCCGCGGGGCGTCGGCGGCAGCTGGGGACCCCGGCAAACCGACGACTACACCATCCCGAACCAGGCGCAGGATGTCGAGGCCCTCCGGCGAGCGCTGGACATCGACGAGCTCCACCTGCTCGGTTTCTCCGCGGGGGGGTTCGCCGCCCTGGAGTACGCCGGGCGCTACCAGCGGAAGCTGAGCTCCCTCCTCCTCTGCGGGACCGCCGGAAGCGCCGAAGAGGTCCGCCAGGCCAACCGGATGATGGTCGGGGCCGCGACGCCGGCGCAACGCCGCCGGTTGCGGGAGCTCACCCGGTCGGAGGCGTTCGACACGCCGGAGTATGCCGAGCTGGCCGCGGAGATCACGCAGCCGTTCAGTTCCCGGTTCCTGACCGGCGTCCCCAAGGACCTGAAGGCGTCGAAGGTGAGCCGGAAGGTCTACCGAGCGATGATGACGCGGACCGGCGACGAGTTCCTCGTCGACGGGACCATGGCGCGGTGGGACGGACGAAAGTACTACTCGAAGATCGAGGTCCCCACGCTCGTGCTCGTCGGTCGGTACGACTTCTTCCTCGAGGCGTCTCGGGAGATGGCCGACCGGATCGTCCCGGCCCACCTCCGGGTCCTCCCTCGGAGCAGCCACCTCGCCCACCTGGAGCAGCCCCGCGAGTTCCTGAACGCCATTCGGGAGTTCCTCCTCGACGTCACCGGCGACTGAGCCGCGGCCGCCCTACCGCAACACGAGCCAGACCAGATTCGCCGCCGCGAGCGTGGCGAGCATGACCGGGAAGGCGGTCCGGAGATACTGGCGCCACGTGACCGTGATTCCCGCCTTCCGGTAGACCGCGAGCCCCACGACGTTCGCGGACGCGCCGATCGGGGTTCCGCTTCCCCCGAGGTCGGTTCCGAGCGCGGTTGCCCAGACCAGGGGCCGCACGGGGAGACCCGACCCCGTCCCGATCGCCGCGATGAGCGGCGCCGCGGCGGCCGCGAGCGGTACATTGTTCACCAGGGAGGAGAGGAGCCCGAGCGACCAGAGCAGGAGCGAGCCGGTCAGGAGCAGGTTGCCGCCACCGGCCGAGGTGAGGCCCCCGGCGAGCGAACCGATCACTCCGGTTTGGACGAGCGACCCGACGAGGACGAACAGGAACACGAAGAACGCGAGCGTCGGCCAATCGAAGTGGCGCAGGACGTTCGGCGCGTGGGTTCGACCGGCGAGGGCGAGCGCGAGCGCGCCCCCGACCAGGCCGATCACCCAGATTGGGACGCCTAGCGGCCCCTGCACGGCGAGCACCAGCAGCATGCCCGCGAATCCGGCGAGCGCGATCCCCATGCCCCAGCGCGGCTCGGGGGACTCCCGTTCGGTGACGGCCGTCGGTGGCGGAGGCGGGGAGGTGGTCCGGAACGCCCGGGAAAAGATGACAAGTATGACCGCGAGGGCGGCGATCGCCGGCAGCGCGGTGTGGAGCAGGAAGTCGCCGAACGAGAGCTGGAAGTACGTTCCGAGGATCACGTTCGGCGGGTCGCCCACGAACGTCGCGGCGCCGCCGGCGTTCGAGGCCGCGACTTCGGCGAGCAGCAACGGAATCGGGTCCAATCCGGCCTCGGACGCGAGCTCCAGGGTGACGGTGGCCACCACGAGGAGCACGCTGATGGAGTTGAGGAACGCCGACAGGACGAAGCTCGCGATGCTCAGGGCGAGGAACATCCCGAGCGGCCGGCCGCTCAGGCGTCGGGCGAGTCGCCGCGCAATCCGACGGAACAAGCCGAGCTCGCGGAGGGTGCCGGCGAACAGGAAGAGGCCGAGGAGCAATCCGAGGGTGTCCCATTCGACGACGCCCCCCCGCCCGGACCAGCCCGTCGGCAGGAGACTGGAGACCGAAACGAGGCCGAGGCCCAGCACCGCCAGAGCGGCGACCCCGGCGATCAGGAGTTGATGTCGCTCGCGGAAGACGAACAGGACGTAGGCACCGACGAACACCGCGATCGCGGCGAGGGCCGGGACGCCGAGCATCCGCCCCTATCGGCCCTGCGAGACGCCGAACCACTTGTGGAAGCGTCGAAGGTTGGCGTCGGTGCCGAGCACAAGGATCGCGTCCTGCGGCTGGAAGACGACGGTCGTCGGGGGATTCAGTTGCATCCGGTACTCCCCCGCCGGATCCCGGCGGGCGTAGCCGACGAGAAGGCAATCGGTGTGCCGCCGGACGAGCGTTTCGGCCTCGACCAAGGGTTGGCGCGCGACCGGGGTGCGGTCGCTCAGCAGGAATTCCTGGAGGTCCGCGCCGTTCGACCCGGCCGTGATGTCCTCGATGGCGTGGGCGACCTCCGGTCGGAACGCGGCGTTGGCGCAGAGTCGGCCGCCGAGGTCCCCCGGGGACGCCACGTACGTTACGCCGGCGGTTCGGAGCGTGTCCTTCAGTTCCGGTTGCGCGACGGAAACCACCACCCGCGCGTTGGGGGCAAGCGCCCGGATGTTGAGCGCCGCGATCAGGTTCTGCGTATCGTCCGCCGAGCAGACGATGACGCTGTGGGCTTCCGTGACGTTCACCCGCTGGAGAATGTCGACCTGGGACGGAGGTCCGTAGGTGACGAACAGTTTCTCCTCGTCGGCCAACGAGCGGATGTTCGCGACATCGGCGGCGTTCTCGGCGACCACCGCGACGTGTTGCTCCTCGACCAGGAGCTCGCGGACGGCGGCCCGTCCGACAACGGAGTAGCCGAGCACGACCACATGGTCCTTCATGTCGGTCCCGAGGGTTCCGAGGGCCCGGCGTTGGGATTCCTCGGTCACGACACCGGTGATGACCGTCAGGAGATAACCGAGCAGGAATAGCTGGGACACCGCGATCAGAATGGTGAAGAGCCGGGCGTTGGCGCTCGTCGGCGTGATGTCGCCGTACCCGATCGTGGTCAGCGTCACGATCGCCCAGTAGAACGAATTGAGGAGCGAGATACCTCCTTGGATCTCGTAGAACCCGACGGCGGCGACCCCCCAAATCCCGGCAAAAACGGCGAGAAATTTCCAGAGTCGATCGAGGAGGCGCTTGAGGAAGAGGCGCCGTCGACCGGCCACGACGCGGCGAGCCGAACCGGCGGGGTAAGGCTTTGCCTCGCCGGCCGGCGGAGACTCGTGGGGCCCCCCGGTATCCGGGGGTTCGCCTAGTGAGACGGAGCGGTGTGCCTCGGTCGGGGGCGTTCCGGTCGGAGGCGGAGGCCGAGGAGTACCTCCCCCTGGATGATCCGCATACGGCTCCGGAGCCCCCATGCTCCGAGACCTCCTTCCCTCCACCCAAGCTCCTTCCGGTCGGTCGTCCGGAACCCTCGAGACCGAAACAGCCCGATCGACGCCCGATTTCCCGATTCCGCGACCGCGTACACGACCGACGAGCGGCGGCGCCGGAAGAGCCGCAGGGCGTCGTCGAGCAGGGCGGCGCCCACCCCTCAGCGGCGGTGTGCATTGCCAACGAAGATGCAGGACACGCACCCGACCTCGGACTCCAACTGTTCCAGCAAGGCGACTCCGGCCAACGCACCCTCCCTCTGGGCGGCGCGGACCGTGCCAGTCTCGCCGAGCGTTCGCTTCGCATGCCCACGATAGTAACCGGTGAACGACTCGTTGAGAATGGGGGGGGCGACGGCGCGGTCCGGGGCGGCGAGCTCGGTCACGCGAATCCGACTTTGCCCACGATTCCCGACCTCGGTTGGCGGTCGTGCGCGGGTTCCCCGACGCGCGACGTCGCCAGCCATCGAGGCGGGGGAACGCCGCCCGGATACTTGCGGCCGACTCTGGAAACCATGCCCCCGACCCTCCTCCGGGGCTCCGAAATCGTGCGTCAGATCCCGACGATTTCTGGAGGGGACCTCGCAACGGCTTTGGCCCAAAACCCCTCTCCGCCCGAAGCCCCACCTCTCTGCACAAGAAGCCCCCTAGGGTGCCTCACGCGAGGTGTGAAACGCACTGCTCGCCAGACTTACTGCGCGCTAATCTGCTCCAGGGTGGTCGTATGACCGAACGGTTCGAGCCCAATCTCTGCGTCCGCAGAGTACGACGGCGAGGCGGACAGGGGGAACGGACTGATCTGGGTTGAGACGGTGAAGATAAGCTCGGAATCGAACACGTAGCTGTCCCCGTGGGTAAGTGTGATCGAGTAACTCACCATGAAGGTCGTCGACGAGGTCGACCAACCGGAAGCGGTCCCACAGGAAGTCCACGTCTCAGAGTTGATGGAGGTCGTCGCGCCGTTAAGCAGCGTGCCAGTCGTCGTGTCGACGGTGCTGCCGTTTACGTAGATAGTTCCGTTAGACACTTGTCGCCCCGGACCGAGCGCGGCCCCGCCGCACGTGATCGAGAATGTCCCGGAGTAGGCTACCGACCAATTGTCGGTCACGGTGAGGATAGTCCCCGTAGTCTTGGTGAATGTCCAAGGTATCTGCGTGGCGCCGACTTTCGTGGTGGCTCCCCACTGCCCATGTCTCGATGGAAGCGAGTTGCAGGAGTTGGACTTGATGTCTGCCTTGCCAATCCCAGTGGTCGTGCTGAACGTGGGAGCTTGAACGGCGGTCATACCACCACACCCGGTCGATCCCCCCCAGACAGCACTTACGCCAACAGCCGTCGCCGTGGTGTAGGGGGCTACGACGCAGAACGGTTGAGTGGTACAGGAAGGGCTTGCGAGCGCTGATGGAGCGACCAACACAAGAACTACAAGTGAGATAGCCGCGACAGTTAGCGAGGTCTGAATCGATGGGCCCAAATTGCGATTCTTCACGTTATGCCGCAGTACCTCGTCCTTCTTCAATCCTCCGTAAAACGATTCTCAAATGAGAATCCGTCAATTGGGCCCATTGCCCGCTCCACCGGCCGCTCCCGAAGTCCCATGAACGCTGGTACTCTCTTCAGGAAGTCGATGGGGTGGAAGGCCGATATAGTTCAAGGGTGTTCAACCTTCGATGACCGCCGCGGCGGAGGAGAGATCGCCCAACACCCCCTGCACAGGAGGGGACCTCCAGAATGACTGGACACATTAGTCCGTATCGCGCAGGATGGAAGGCGACTCTTGCAGTCTTCGCCGTTCTCCTCTTCTTGCAGGTCGCACATGGACCCGGGTCGATTTCAGCCAGGGCGAGCCCGCCTCGATTGGTCCTCGTAGCACCGGCGGATAGCTCGATCGAGGGCCAAGTCCGGGCACTCGGGGTAAGCCCTGGACTGAACCTGAGCCTAGCGGTCAGCCCGAATCAGGTTTGCGAAGTCGGAGATGGAGGGTGCTCTGTAGGGGGCGAACTCGCCCACGCCATACTAACGGCTTCTGCCGTAGGGAATGGGAGCCCCACTTGGAAGTCTGTCCAGGTGCTATTTGTTCTGGAAACCACACTCTACGATGGCGTTTGGGATCCATACACGCCCGAAGGGGGTGGATTCGACCCGTGCTATGACGCCGGATGGTATGCTCACAAACCGGTGAGTCCGTGCGGCGAGTCGAACGGAGTTCCGTTCTTCGCTTCAAACGCCGGCCTCGTGGCCGACTCAATTCAGGGCGCACACCCGTTTACGAACGTCAGCTTTGGCCTGGTCGACTACTTCCATACCAACGATCATTGGGATTCTTACGAGCAAAATTCAACCGAGTATCATGTGGATGTCGGCAAGTTCGTAACGGCTCAAGAATTTCAGCCGCTAGTAGATCGAACTCTAAGCGCCGGTGTGGTGAACTCGACCTACGTAGTCCCGGGAGTGAATTTCACAACGAATTTTCTCGATTCTTCGTCCATCACAGCCCTCTACGGCTCGCTGACGGGAGTTGACCTATCCTGGTCAAGTGACTCACATCACGTAATCGTTTGGATCGGGTCAACCACCCCTCGAGATCCCAATTACGTCGTGAATTACTGCATTTCTCCTTCGGACTACGTCGATCAGAACTGGTTTGGGAATCCCTCTCTATGCTTGGGGAACGCGACAAATGTAACGAGTCCCCGTTGCGAGCCTAGCTATGCATTCTCTTCCTCCGTAGTCAGCCCCGATTGCATTGGTTGGACCCAATCTCAGACCGCAGACCCCAATGCCTCGATTGCCGAGATAGCAAAAACGACGCCGGATTGTCTAGATTCCTTGGGTCGGAATTGCACGATTGATACACTAGACCTATGGGCCATGCCTACCGACCCGAACTCGGAAAGTTGGGTCACCTTCCACCCAATCTATTTAGGTAACGACTCGACCGCCGGGTCTTGGTGGGCACACCGAGATGCGGGGCGCGTCGTTGGCGCCGGCTGTGACCTGGCTAACGCTACGGGTGGGACGTGGAACGGACCCACAATCTCGAGTTGCGGCGTCGGCCGCCAAGGCACCTTGAGCTGGGTGGAGCACGGCATTTATACGCGTCCGAATACGACGAACCCAACTCTGCTCGCAGCACTTACGAACGTCGGATTCGGGCAGCCACCTACTCGGGTTGCATTGAACGGGACCGATCGTCCGCTGATCACTTTCGTGCCCTACGGCCAGGTCCGAATTGCCACGCTCTCAGGAGTCACCACATCATGCTCGTCGAGCGTTCGGCTGCCCGCGGGGTGCGAAGCAGGACCGACAGCCTCGTTTGTGAACGGGATTGAATACCTTTCGTGGAATTGGAGCACGATTCCCGGCGCGAACTTCATGTTCGTGGGGGACACCTGGATGGCGGAATTTGACATCGAGGTGATTGGACCCCCCAAGGGCACGCTCGTCCCAGTCGACGCCTGCGCATCGCCTCTGTGTGGGGCCGCCGGAAGCGGTCCCGTCGGAGGACATCTTAGTGAAGCGGATTACCTCCTGGCGGGGCAGGAACCAAGGATTCGATCCTCGTTCCCACTGGCCCAGATTTTTGTGGGGGGCGACTCGTTCCCCCCCATCTCATCGCCCCCTCCGCCGCCGCCGCCAGCGGTGGGACCCCCCACCGGCCCCATCGCGACCCCAGTGTCTACACCGACCCCCATTATCCTTCCAAGTATCCTTGCTCCTTCCGTAGCCGGCATCTCCTCGACCGCAGGAGCCCTTGGGCTTTTGGCCGCAGGATTCGCGCGAGTGTCAATCCGCGCTCGACCGATCGCGGTGCCAGTGGCTACGCCCGCGGGACCGATGGTCTCGCGTCGACCCCCCCGATCGAAGTTCGACGATAAGGTCCAAACAGAGAACGCCCGCCTTTCTCGAGAGGGGTAGCCTTAGTCTGAAGGGGTTACCCCCCGAAGCCAGCTAACTTTCGCGTAGATGCGATGCATGATTCGCTTGGGATCTGACCCACCCGCAAGTATTCTGGCCGGAGGTGGCCCTCGTCCCGGGGAAGTCGAGCGGCGACTCAATCTCGCAGGCGCCGCCCCATTCGCAACTCATCAACGATTTTCCGGTCGAGAATCACCTCGGCCCTTAAACTCCCTTCCTCGACGATCCCGAATTTTCTGTAGCGCGCGATTGCTGCTTCGTTCGTGACGAAAACGCCGAGCGATACCTTTCTGATCCTCACCGCATCCGAGCACCCGAAGCCGGCACGCATCAGGGCCTCGCCAAGTGCGATACCCCGGAATCCCATCAGGAGCCTCGGATCCCGGAACTGGTCGATGACTCGCTCCCCCAGGGCGGAGACGTGACTATGTGGGCGGAGGATGGGCGCCGAGTCACGATGCCGTCCAGAATGTACGGAAGTCTTTTCCCCGAGGGATGGGAAGACGCCACGTTGGTACCTCGAGTACGAGGGTCATTCGCAGTAGCCACCCCTTGGAGTGGAGGTTTCGCCATGGTCGGCGGGGCCGCAATTTTCGTCATGGCCACCCCGCGGGCCACACGACCTGAACTTCATCGGAAACGGACGGCCCAATCGATATCGTTTCACTCCGGTCGATACCGTTTCAAAACAACGAATTCGTTACAAACCCCCCGTAACGCAAAGCGTTAATACAGGACGCAAGTCGCCGAGCCCTTGACGGCCGCGCTCTTGCCGGCGGCCCCGTCGGGTATCTACGTGACCGAGAGTGGCTCCGGACCGAGCCCGACGGACAACTACACCCGCTTTG
>JAKIVT010000059.1 GCA_022750415.1 Thermoplasmata archaeon | reverse complement strand
GGCCATCGTCGGCCTCGCACTGTTCGTGGTCTTCCAATCGCCCCGGGTGTCCGTGGGCGCGTTCCTCATCGCTGTCGCGCTCGCCGGGTTCGTGGGGTGCCAGGTCGATAGCATCCTGGGAGAAACCCTCGAGAACCGCGGTTACCTCACGAAGGGCAGCACGAACTTCTTCGGAATGCTCGCCGCCGTGGGCGTGGCGGCGGGGCTCCTCCTCGCGTTCGGGGCATGGGGATGAAGCGGTCCGGAACCCGGGGGAGCGTTGTCCTCCTCTCGGGCGGCATGGATTCGGCCACATGCCTCGCCCTCGCCTCGCGCCGCGGGGGTCCGGTGCACGCGCTCACGGTCTTCTACGGCCAGCGTCACGATCGGGAGATTCGGAGCGCCCGGGCCCTCGC
This sequence comes from Thermoplasmata archaeon, assembly GCA_022750415.1. Taxonomy (GTDB): domain Archaea; phylum Thermoplasmatota; class Thermoplasmata; order Lutacidiplasmatales; family UBA184; genus Lutacidiplasma. The sequence goes on along the minus strand of JAKIVT010000059.1, from coordinate 8,117 downwards.
ACGTCACTACGCGGTCGCCCGCCATGTCGTGGTGCGGCTCCCGATCGCCCCGCTTCTCGAATCGTCCCTGACCCGTCGCCGCCGGTCGATCCCGACGGGTGGGGTGCAGAGCGGGGCCATCCCGTCGACCTACGTCCCGGCCCGCAACACGATCCTCTTGTCGCTCGCTCTCGGCTTTGCGGAGACCCATTCGGCCGACCGGATCTACCTCGGAGCGAACGCGATCGACTACTCGGGGTATCCCGACTGCCGGCCCGAGTATCTTCGCGCCTTCCAACGTCTCGCGCGGCTCGCGACCAAGGCCGGCGTGGAGGGGACGACGCGGTTGCGGGTGGAGGCTCCGCTCCTCCGGCTCTCCAAGGCCGAGATCGTCCGGCTCGGCGAGCGACTCGGAGTTCCCTGGGGCATGACCTGGAGCTGCTACCAGGGAGGGAGCTCCCCTTGCGGCCGGTGCGACTCGTGCCGGCTGAGGGCCAAGGGGTTCGAGGAGGCCGGGGTCTCCGACCCAACCGTTGCGGCCCGTCGATCCAAGCGGCACGCCCGGTAGGTCGGGGGTCGTGACCGGGGGCGCACCCCCGGCCCCTAGGGTGGGGTCCCGACGTCTAGGCGGCCGGAAGCGGCTGGGTGCAGAACGCGCACCGCTTCGCGGCGATCGGCACCTGGCTCTGGCACTCCGGGCAGGCCCGGGTCGTCGGGGGCGCCGCCTTGACCTTCGCCGCCTGGCGGGCGAGGTAGTTCTCCATCGGTACGACGATGAGGAAGAACACCACGGCGGCGTCGATGATGAACGTCAGGACCTTGTTCAGGAAGTCCCCGTACGCGAAGACCGAGCCGTTGACGGTCGCCGTGGCCGTCGCGAGGTTGAACTTGAAGAACACCCCGATGAGCGGAGTGATGAAATCGGTCACGAGGCCCGACACGACGGCGTTCAGGGCCGTCGCGATCACGAACGCCACCGCGAGCGTGACCAGGTTCCCGGAGCCGATGAATTTCTTGAAGTCCGCCAGGTATCCCATGGAAGCGCCCACTGGGTTTCCGTATATCGGCGTTTGGGCGCGGCCGCCTCGGCCCAAAAGGGGCGACGGGAGAGGGCGAATCGACCGGGTCCGACTCGAACGATTCGGGAGAACCGACGGACGCTACATCCGGTCGAGCCGCTCGAGGCCGAGCATCTCGAGGGTGTTGGCGAGGACCTGGCGCGACGCGGCGACCAAGGCGAGGCGGCTCGCCCGCTCGGAGTCGGATTTCAGGACCGGGGTCGACTGGTAGAACCGGTTGAACGCCTCGGCGAGGTCGTGCCCGTACCCGGCAATCGAATGGACGTGGGCGGTGCGCGCGGCGGCGGCGACGACGGAAGGGAATCGCGCCAGTACCCGGAGAAGGTCCCGTTCCCCCGGAGTGGAGAGCTCGGTGCCCTTTGGCGCCGCCGAAGTCGCCACCCCCTCGGCCTCGGCCTTGCGGAGCAGGCTGGTGGCCCGGGCGTACGCGTACTGGACGAAGGGGCCGCTCCGCCCCTCGAACGAGAGGGCGTCCTCCCATTGGAAGGCGACCGCTTTGTCGGCCGCGACCCGGACGATGTGGTAGCGAATGGCGCCGGAGGCGACCGCGACAGCGATCTGCTCGGCCTCTCCCGCGGGCAGTTCCGGATGCCGTCGAACGACTTCGGCCCGGGCCCGGTCGATGGCCTCGTCGAGCAGCGTGTCGAGCCACACCACCGTTCCTTTCCGAGTCGACATCCGCCCCCCGCCGGGGAGGGTGATGTACTGGTACAGCAGGAACTCGGGGCGACGGGACTCCCCGATCTCCGCCAGCAGCGCCTCGAGGGTTCGGGCGTGGAGGAGATGATCTTGGCCGAGGACGTCCACGACCCGCTCGAACCGGCCGAACTTCTGCAGGTGGTACGCCACGTCCCGCGTCGGGTAGAGGCTGGTGCCATTGCCCCGGAGGAACACCGCCCGTTCGTCCTCCTTCGGGAGTCCGTACGACTTCGTATCGATGGCGAGCGCGCCGTTCTCTTCCCGGACGAAGTGCGGGGCGCTCCGCAATCGTCCGATGACCGCGTCCACCGAACCGTCGTGGATCAAACTCGACTCCCAGACGAACTCGTCGAAGGTGACGTGCACCCTTCGAAGACTTTCGAGCATCCCGCCGAGGATCGCCTCGCAAAACCGCCGGTGGGCGGGGAGGTCCTCGCCGCGCTCTAAGCGGTCGCCGAGCTCCCCGAGCTCCGCGGCGGCCTCGGGGTGGGACTTGACGTAGGCGGCGACCGCCGGGTACGGTCGCCCGAGCCAGTGGTCGGCCCGCTCCTCCGTCTCCGCGCCTCCTTCGAGCGTCGCGGCAATCTCTGGCGGCCACGCCTCCCGGGGTTTCGACCAGATCCAGGTGACCATCGCCGATTGCCGGCCAATGTCGTCGACGTAGTACTGTGTGGTGACGGTGTGTCCCGCCGCCCGCTCGATCCGGGCGAGGGTGTCCCCAAGGAGCGCGTTCCGGACCCGGCCAATGTGAAACGGAGCGTTCGGGTTCGCGCTCGTATGCTCGACGCACACCGTCCGTCCGGTCGGGGCAGCGCACCCGTATCGGTCGCCCAGCGCCGTCACCATGGCGAGGGTCCGCTCGGCGAGCCAGGCCGGGTCCGCCTCGAAATTGACGTACGCTCCCACCGCGAATCGACGGGCCACTCCCGGAGTGTCGGGCAAGGAGGCGGCGAGCTCGGTCGCGAAGTCGTTCGGTGCCTTCTTCGCGGCCGCGGCAAACCGATGGACCGGGATCGCCAGGTCCCAGCCCGTGCCGCCCGCGGTGTCGAGCAACCGCTCGATGGCGGCCCGGTCGGCGCCCGGTACCCCCGAAAGAGCGTGGAGGAGGGCCTCCACGACCGGCGCCACGAGCCCTTGCAGCGGGTCGGTCTCCGGTCGGTTCCGGCCGGCGACGGGAGACGGCTCGGTCACAAAGCAATCGCTAAATCGGCCCCCCCGCCTTAACGGTTCCTCCGTGGCATCGCTCGTCCTCGTCCGGTACGGCGAGCTCGCGCTCAAGTCGGCTCCGGTCCGTCGAGAGTTCGAGCATCGTCTCCGGCAAAACATCCTCGCCCAGTTCCTCCGGGCCGGCCTCCCGTGCCGGCTGCGGGCAGACCACGGCCACGTCTACGTGGAGGCCGATGACGGGGACGCTGCCGTACGGCTCCTTCGGCGCACCTTTGGCGTGACGTCCGTCAGCATCGCCGTGGAGGTGCCGACCGACCGGGCCGCGATGCTCGCGGCCCTCCTCCCGTTCGCCGAACGGGCGCTCCGCCCGAACGCCTCGTTCGCCCTGCGGGCCCGGAGGACGGGCACGCATCCGTTCACGAGCCAGGAGCTCGCCCGGGACCTCGGCGGGGAGATCTTCGAGAAGTACCGCGGGCTCGGGATCCGGGTGGACCTCGACCACCCCGACTTCGAATTCTTCGTCGAAGTCCGCGGGCCCCGGACGTACGTGTACGATAGTCGCGCGACCGGCCCCGGCGGTCTCCCCCTCGGCGTCGCCGGCCGGGTCGTCGCCCTCGTGGACGGGGAGCGGGGGGCGCTCGGCGCCTATCTGATGATGAAGCGCGGCTGCCGGTGCGATTGGATCGCGACCGGCGACGGGGTCCCGCTGGTCGCCTCGGTGCTCCACGCGTTCGACCCCCACGCCCCCGTCCCTCCCCCGCCCGACTTGGGTTCGCCGGACGCGCTGCTCCAGAGTCGACTGGAATCGACGCGGGCGGACGGGGTCGTCCTTCCGCTCGGCGTCGACGACTACGCGGCCGCCCGTTCCCGCTGGGGCGATGTCGTCGTCTTCTCCCCGACCGTCGGCCTGACTGACGAGGAGGTGGCGCACCGGTGGCGCGCCGTCGCAGCTCTCGCCGCCTGACCCACCCGACCGGGGTCGCCCGCCCGCTCGACGGCGTCGCGGACGTTGGCCCCTCGGTGGAGCCGCCCCCCGACCCATCGACGGCGAACGTTGCCGCGCCGGCCGGGGAATCGCTCGAGGACCGACAGGAGCGTTGGTATCGCGAACGGGACCGGTACGAGCGCCGGCGCGCCGCTCTGGTCGAACCGAAGGTCTGACCCGGTCGTCAGATGAACCGGCGGATCGGCCGGGCGGGCGGGAGCCGCTTCTTCCCCTTGTCCAACCCGGAAAGGTTCACCTGGCCGACGGCGAGCGGGCGGTTCAACATGGCGACCCGGGTGAATCCCGCCCCAAGGAAACCGGCCCCGAGCGCCTGGACCGACAGCGCCGCGATGCTCGTTCCCGCGACCGGGGTCGGTGGGATCGTCGGCGTCAAGGGGACGGTCGGCGCCGGAAGCGATGGGAAGCTCACCGGCGGCGCCGGTGTGGTGGTCGACGGGATTGAGGCGAAGGGTCCGTAGACGATTCGGATCTGGGCGACGGGGAACGACTCGACCACCGGATTGAGGGCCGTCGGGGTCAGGTACCGGGCCTCCGTGAACGCCCCGCCGACCGGACCGCTGCCGGCGGCGGCGCAGAGCACCGTCGTGCAGGCATCGACCGGCACCGTCCGGTAGGGCGGCCCGACCGCAATGACGTCGAACGACGCGGTCCACGTGTCGCCGCCGAGCAACAGATTCTCCGACGGCGTGTCCGACCAGTTCCAGTTGAGGCTCTGGAACGCCGAGACGTTTCCGAAGGTGGGCCCCGGACAGTCCCCCCGCGCGCCCGTCGGTGTGAAGCACGTGGTCTGCGGCTGCAGGTCGGGCGCCATGCGGACGTTGGCGAACGGGACGAACCGGAACATGGAGACGTTCCCGCCCCGAGCGATGACATCGCTCAGCAAGGGACCGAAGCTTACGCCGTGGAAGGCGCCCAGGAGGGACGGGTTCTCGGTGTCTGGCGAGGTGTCGGGACCGTGGAGGACGAATTGCAGGTCGCCTTGCGCACCGCCGGCACAGGAGAAGAACGAGGGGCCGTCCCACGAACCGCCGGTCGCGGCGGCGAGGTCGCAGGCTGCCGAGAGGACCTTCTCCACGTTCGGCACGACCAGCAAGCCCCCCGGTCCGCCGTCCGGCGCACTCGGCCACCCCGGCGAGTAGGGGTCGGTCGGCGTGGTCCAGAGACTGATCGTGTCGATCGTGCAACGGGCTCCCAGGGAGTTCATGCAGTCCGGCGCCGCCCGCGTCAGCGCCGAGATCGACCCGTTCGGGTCGCCGTTCTGGGGCGTGAGCCAACCCAGGCACTGGGGGCTCACGATGCTTCCGAAGTTGTAGGAAGGCTCGCAGCCGGAGCTGAACGGTCCCTGGGCGCCGTAGCAGGCGTACCGCCACGCCGCCGAGGGACTGACGCAGTAGTTCTGGACGTACGCCGGATCCCGGGGTGCGGTCGAACCGATGAGGACGAGGACGTGGTGGGCGCCGGGGAGCCAGTCGATCCCCTGCCCCATCAGGGCGCCGTAGAGGGCGGTGATGCTGTCCGAGTGGAGGAAGTTGTTGCCGAAGTTGAGCCCGGGATAGATCCATCCCCCGTTCAGGACGTCCGCCTGGAACGTGCCGGTGACCGCGGATTCGAAATCGACGGCGGGCACCGGGGTCCCGATGTCGACGTGGTACGCCTGCGACTCGAGTCCCTGCTGCCCGATATTGCCGGCCTTGTCGTAGGCGTCTCCCGCCGAGAAGAAGTCGACCAGGCCGAACGTCACCTGCGAGCGGGGATTCGCGGCCGCGATCGACGACGCGATCTGGCCGGCGTGGGCGACGAAGAACGGTACGCCGTTCGACTCCTCGCACGGCTGGTGGAGCGCCGAGTCCGCGCATTGTTCCCGACCGGGAACGCCTCCCGTGCCGTCGTACGTCCCATCGTACAGGGTGGTTTCGACGAGGAAGACGATCTGCACGGCCGGGTAAGAGATGGTCACCGACTGGGGGGCTCCAACGGACAACGTGACCCGGGCGGTCCGCTGGTCGCCTGGGCACGCGATGTTGTTCGTCACGCAAATGATCCCGGGCGTCACCGAGATTCCGAGGTTGAGGCTCCCCGAGCCGGGGCTGGTGCCGATCGCTGGCGGTGAGGACGTCGCCGGAGTTCCGGCGCTGTGGAACGCCCCAAGGGAGGTCGTGTGGGTACCGAACGACACGGCGGCCACCGAACCAAAGACGGTGAGGGCCCCGAACAACAGGGCGGCCACGACCGGTCGGGGGAGCGGCGGGCGCCACCGGGGACGGATGGCTTCCAAATTCCCATCCGTCATGCTCGTCCGCTGTCGCCTCGGCGGGGCACCCCGGACCACTGGGCAGCGGCCGTCGGCGTGTCCGGCGCCGAATCCTCGACGGCGCTCCCTCTCTTAATCTCCCCGTCGGAGGGCGGGCAGCTCACGGAAGGGTTATGTAACGAGCCTCGGTGCGACGCCGACCTCGGAGGGGCTGTGGCCCACTTTGCCGTTACCGGTACATTCCTAGCACGACGCGACGATTGGCAGTCGTTTACGAAGACGACCGACGCCGACTCGCCCGAGCAGGCCCGCGAGTGGGCGCTGAGCGAGATCGGCGGGTGCCATCACGTTCCTCGGACGCGGATCCGAATTGCGAAGGTCGCCGAGGTCGCGAAGTGAGCGCGCCCAGCGCTCCCGTCACGGAGCGCCAGGTCCAGGAGGACCTGCAGCGGCTCGAGGCGTACCGCAACCAGCTCCAGTCGATGCTCCAGCAGCACCAGTACCTCTCCGCTTCTCGGACCGACCACGAACGGGCCCGCGCCACTCTCGAAGGACTCGAGGGGGTCCCCTCCTCCGCCGAGATTCTCGTCCCCGTGGGCGGGGAGACGTATCTCCGCGGCACTCCCTCTCCCAGCAGCAAGGTCCTCATCGGGATCGGCGACGGGTTCGTCGTCGAGCTCGAGCGCCCCCAGGTCTCCGAGCTCCTCGCCCAACGCGTCTCGAAGATCGACCAGGCGACGGGCGAGCTCGAGGGGCAGATGACGACGCTCGAAGAGCGGATCCAGCTCCTGAGCCGTCGGCTCGACGCGCTCGCCCGGGCGACGAGCGGCGCGCCGGTCGGCGACGATGTGGGCAGCGATTAAGGCGCGGCTGACCGGACGGAGCGCGGCTCCGACGGCGGCCTCGTCCCCCGGAACGGCCGCCCCGACGAATGCTCCCAACTCTCCGTTTGGCGAGGGGCTCCTCTCGAAGGGGATCGACGACGCGAAGCTCGACGATGTCCTCGATGAGCTCGAGATAGTCCTGCTCCAGTCCGACGTGGCGCTCCCCGTCGTGGAGCGGATCCAGAAGGACCTCCGCAAAAGCCTCGAGGGGAAACGGCTCCGCTGGGGGGCCGACGTCGAAGCCGCGATCCGGCAAAGTCTCGAGGCCTCGGTCCGCTCCCTCCTGGCGAAGCCGCCCATCGACCTTGTGCAAGCCGCGCGGAGCGCGACGACGAAGCCGTACATCGTCCTCTTCGTCGGAGTGAACGGGACCGGCAAAACGACGACCGTGGCGAAACTGGCGGGCCGACTCCGGGACTCCGGGCTCAGCGTCGTCATCGCCGCCGGCGACACGTTCCGTGCCGGCGCCATCGAGCAACTGCTCGTGCACGGCGAGCGGCTGGGGATCCGCGTGATCCGCCAGCAGGAAGGGAGCGACCCGGCCGCCGTCGCGTTCGACGCCGTCGAGCATGCGAAGGCGAAGAAGGTCGACGTCGTCCTGATCGATACCGCCGGCCGTCAGCACACCAACGAGAACCTCATTGAGGAGGCGAAGAAGATCCGGCGGGTCGTGAAGCCGACCCTGACGCTCTTCGTCGGCGACGCCCTCTCGGGGAACGACGTCGTCGAGCAGGCGAAACTCTTCCAGAGTTCTTTGGGCGTCGACGGCCTCATCCTCACGAAGCTCGACGCCGATGCGAAGGGGGGCGCCGCCCTTTCGGCGACGTTCGTGACCGGTCGACCGATCCTCTACGTCGGTCTGGGTCAGGGGTACCAGGACCTCGCGCCGTTCGACCCGGACTGGATGGTCCGGCGGTTGTTCGCCGAGGGGAGCGCCGCGTGAGTCCGCGACTCTCCGTCGTGCTCGTCCGGCCGAAAGAGGACGGGAACGTCGGGGCCGTCGCGCGGGTCGCGCGCAACTTCGGCGCCGACCAGCTCTACTTCGTGAATCC
>JAKIVT010000058.1 GCA_022750415.1 Thermoplasmata archaeon | reverse complement strand
CGCACGGCACCTGGTACATCTGGTCGGCCGGCGACGGGACGTGGATGAACCGCCGGCCGAATCGGCCGGCGAAGGCTCGCCCGCGCTGAGTGGCCCGACCCACGCCGGACAATCCGTCGGTGGGCGTTCACCGGGGCGAACTGCACTGATCTGGACGCGGCGAGAGGGGCCCTGCCCCTGGCAATCCGACGGCGCTACCGAATTCCCGGCGGGACGATCTTACGCCCCGAACTCCGCTGGTCGTCGCCGCGCCATGCTCCGTCGGTCAGGATTCCGAGAGAGAGACGCCGCGTCTCAGAGGAGCTGGACGTAGTCCAAGCTAGTGAGATTCACTCCCGACGAAGGCGACAGCCTCGCGTCGGCGGTGCACGAGTCCGCGTCCCCCGTCGTGGGGTTGTCGACCTGGGCCGTCATCCAGAAGGAGAATCCGGTCGAGATGGCATACGAGTCCGACGTGCTGAGCTGCACGGCCATCGTCAACGTGACATTGGTGGCCAGGTTGAGGGTGGTGCTCCCCGGGGAGGTCACCTGAGTGTGATTGATCCGAACGGCCGAGCCGAGCGGTGTGTTGCTCGTCTCGTTCAGGACCCCGGCGGCAAATTCAAAGTTCATTTCCCCGAATTGGTTGGGCTCCGAGCAGGTCGAACCGCTCAGGCTCACGTCGACGTCCATGGTCATCGCCCACTTGACGCGAACCGTAAACGCTCCGTTCTGACCGGTAAACCCTTGCAGCAGGATGCCGGTTCGCAGCTTTTCGTAGCCGCTGCTCCCGAGCGACGTGGTCGAGGAGCAACTTTGCGCCTTGACGCTACCCCCTCCGCTCACCCGCCCCGTCGTACGGTCGAACGAATCGCCCCCGATGGTGACCATGCCGCACCCCAACGCGCTGTGCTTCTTGGTGTTGACGACGGTCCCGGTGTACGGCGCCTTCCAGTGAAGAACCGGGGCGGCGAGCGCCCCGTTGGCCAGCCCCCCGGAGACCATCCAAGCCGCACCGAGGACCGCGAGGAGAGTGGGGAGTCCTCCCAAGGCGCGTTGGCGGGCGAAGGGGGGCCTCACCCGCCGACGGGCGACAACCGAGCCCGGGATGGACACCACGTAGACCACCCAATCAGGGCTGGATGGTCTCCCGGCTCTTAACAGCCGGTGTCGCCGGGGGAAGCAAGGACCTCGTGCTCTTCCGGGGGACGTGGCACTAGCGACCGGGGGCCACTCGGCTCCGAACGGACTCGAAGACGCGGAGCCACTCCAGTCCCTTCCGGAGCCCGCGCTCGCCCTCCGGTACGGGGCGCTCGACGAAGGGCCGGCGAGCGGCCTCCTCGCCGCGGCCGAGCGCGGCGAATGGGAACGTGTGCTCCATGATGTCGCTGATGAGCCCGGTGCCCCGGTACGAGGTGGAGACCTCGGGGAGTCGGGTCGTCATCCACTCCCAGACCGGATCCCGGCCCTTCGGGTTGAGGGCGACCTGGTAGGTCACGACCGAGACGTGCGCGCGGTTGAGGCGCGGGGTCTCGATGGCCGCCAAAACCTCTCGAAGGAGCGCGGGGTCCGAGGCGCCGGCGAGCGCCCGCTCGAGCTTCATCTGGTCGCCCTCGTTCCGGGCCGTGCCGACTCGCTCGAAGAGGGCCGCTTGCGCCTTCGCGCCCCCCATCCGCGCGTAGGCGAGGGCGACCGGCTCCCGGAGGTTCGGGTCGAGCCGGTCGTAGTCGGAGAAGTGACCGGCAAGGCGGGTCGCGAGCGCGTCATCGTAGGCGAGCAGGCCGAGGGCGGTTCGCTCGCGGAGGACCCCGTCGGTCTCCGGCTCCCCGTCGACCGGAGCGAGTCCGAGTCGGTCGAGCTGGGCGCGGAAGAAACCGAGGCCATCGCGCCGGAACACTTCGGTGTCCGCCACCAACGCCCCCAGCGGGGCAATCCGGGTCTGGCGGATCGAAGCGAGCTGGTTGGCGATCTCGTGGACGATGAGGTAGTCGGTCGATTCGCGGCAGGAGGTCACGAACTGGAGGTAGTGGGCCAGCGCGACCTCGCCGGACCAGACGAACCCGTACAGGTCCGTGAGGATCGCCCACCGGTCCATCGGGGGGAGCGTGGGGAATCCGTCCAACAGCTCGTCGAGGAGGGGACCGTCGTACCGGACCCGGTAGAACCCGAGGCCTCCCGGATTCAGGTGGATCTGCTTCGCTCCGTTCCGGGGAACGACGGTATCCGGCGAGGAGAACACGCGGCGTTCGACGGCCCCATCGCGGTAGATCCCAAGCGGCACCGGCCAGGTCTCGTCGGTATGACGACCATCGAGCCGGAACTTCCGTTGTCGGACGTGCAGTCCGTCGGCCTCGCTTCGAACGTCGAGCACCGGTAGGCCCGGCCGTCGGACCCATTCGGAAAGGAGCCCGGTGACCGGAATGCCGGACGACGTCTCGAGCGCGTTCCAGAGGTCCTGACTGGTCGCGTTCCCGTACGCGTACTTGGTGAGGTAGGCCGTGACCCCCTGACGGAACGGCTCCTCGCCGAGGAGTGCTTCCACCATCCGGAGCACGCTCGCCCCCTTTCCGTACGAGATCTCGTCGAAGATCTCGCTGATCTCGTCGGGGTGGTGGACCGGTACGTGGATGGGGTGGGTCGTCTCGAGCGAATCGCCGAGCCGGGCGTACGACCCCCAGTCGAGGAGAAAGTCGTCGAAAATCCCGAGCGAGGGGTAGAGACGCTCGACGATCTTCTCCTCCATGAACGTCGCGAAGCTTTCGTTGAGCCAGATGTCGGTCCACCATTCCATCGTGACGAGGTTGCCGAACCACTGGTGGGCGATCTCGTGGGCGATCGTCGTGAGGGTCTCGCGCTTCTGGCGCGCGCTCGTCTCCCCGTCGACGAGCAGCCGCATGTCCCGGAAGCTGATCGCCCCCCAGTTCTCCATCGCCCCGAAGGCGAATTCCGGGATGGCCACCAGGTCGAGTTTGGGAAGCGGGTACGGGATCCCGTAGTACGACTCGAGGGCGGGAAGGATTTCCGCGCCATGGCGGAGAGCGAACTCGCCGGCCGCCCCCCGACCCGGAGGGGCCGCGACGCGGACCCGATTGCGGCGGCCGTCGAGCGGGAGCCAGTCGAAGCGGCCGACCGCCAAGAACACGAGGTAGGTGGCCATCGACGGGGTGGGAGCGAACTCGAACGTCCGCCGGCCGTTGTCGGACCGCTCCGCGACCACGGGAGTGTTGAAGATCGGTTCCAGCCCCTCCGCCACCGTGAGGGTGAACCGGACGACGGCCCGCCGGTCCGGGCGGTCAATGCACGGGAAGAATCGGCGGCAGCACGTGGCGGCCGCCTGGCAGGCGACGATCCGTTCCTCTCCGTAGCGGGACCAGTAGAGACCGAGCAGCCCCTTCTCCGCCACTGACCCGGAGAACTCGAGGGAGAACGAGGCGGACTCCTTCGGGAGCTTCACGAGGAGTTCCTCCTCGGCAGGTCGGAGTTCGAGTTCGACCGCCGGGTCCACCGGATGGATCTCGAGGCCGAGGGAGTTCAGCCGGCACTGCCGGACCGGTTCCTCCAGTTCGACCCGGACGGTCCCCTGGAAACGGCCGGTCCCAAACTCGAGATGAAAGTCGACCGCGTACTCGCGGACGCGCGGGAACGGTTCGTTGCTCAAGGGCTACCCAACCCTCCGGAGGACGAACTCGTCCGGACGGCGGGGCGGCCCACGGGCGTCGTAGGGATACCCTTTGCCGGGCCGAAACGACGCTCCCGGAAAGTCGTTAAATACTCCGGCCCGGTCGTTCGCTCGGCTGACGGCCAAAGCGGTGGGGAAACACCCGGTCTCATTCCGAACCCGGCAGTTAAGCCCACTGGCGTTCCGCGCGGTACTGAAGTGCGCGAGCCTACGGGAACCGCGGAAAGCTGTCAGCCTCCTTCTCCTCCCGAGCGGACGCGCCGAGCCGTGAGCCGTTAAATCCGAACCCCCGCTCGGCGCGCCGAATGTGGCTCGGGGCGCACATCGGCACGTCGGACGGGCTTGGCGAGACGCCGCGCCTCGGGCGGACGATTGGCTGCGACGCGATCCAGATCTTCTCGAAGAGCCCGAAGATGTGGGCGGGCCCGCCCATCGCCGATGAGGCGGCCGATGCGTTCCGCGCGACGGTCCGCGAAGTGGGGCTCAAGGCGACCGCGGTCCACCACGGGTACTTGGTCAATCTCGCGAGCCCGAAGAAAGTGGGGCTCGCCCGGTCCCGGAAGGCGCTCGTCGACGAGATCCAGCGGGCGACCAAGATTGGGGTGGACGGATTGATCCTCCATCCCGGCGCCCACATGGGGGAAGGGCCCGAAGCCGGTCTCCGGCGCATCATCGAGAGCCTGAATTGGGTCCTCGAGAAGGAACCGAAGTCCCCCGTCCGGTTGCTGCTGGAGAACGCCGCCGGGCAAGGGACGGCGCTCTGCTCCACATTCCCGGAGCTCCGGACCGTCCTCGACGGGGTCTCGGACCGGTCGCGGGTTGGCGTGGCCCTCGACACCTGCCACCTCTTCGCCGCGGGGAACGAATTCCGGACCCGCGAGTCGTACGAGGCGTTCGTCGACCGGCTCGGTTCCGAGCTCGGCATCGGAGAGGTCCGGGCGTTCCATCTCAACGATGCGAAGGCCGACCTCGGTTCCCACCTCGACCGCCACGAGAACATCGGGAAGGGGAAACTCGGGCTCGACGGGTTCCGGTTCTTGATCAACGACGCCCGTTGGGCCAACACCCCCGGCTATCTCGAAACTCCCCTCTCCGACGACGGGTACTCGGCGTATGTGGCCGACCTCGCCGCCCTGCGCGGCCTTCTTGCACCGGCCGGCGGGCCGACCGGGCCCTCGGCGGCGGCCGCATCCCTCGATGCGAAGCCCCGCGGTCGACGGGGCGACACCCCCCCGGGACGCCCGGCGTGAGCGACCGGAAACCGCTCGAAAGCCTGGTGGATGCCTACGGGCTCGCGCTCACGGAGTTGGGGGCCACCCATCCGAGACTGACGGTGTATTCGGCGGCCGCACCGGAGGCGGACCCGCTCGGAGAATTCCTCGCTCGGTTTCCGGACCGGTTCTTCCGGGTCGACGGGCACGAGCCCAAAATGATCGGCATGGCGGCGACGACCGCCGCCGACGGGCGCACGGTGTTCGCCAGCGGCCCCTCGGCGCTGGTCGCCGGGCGGTCCTACAGTGCGGTCCGCACGGTCTCCGCCGCCGGGGCGAACGTCAAGGTCGTGGCGACCGACGGCGGGTTTCCCGCCGAAGGTACCCCGACGACCCGCCCCATGATGGAGGACATCGGCCTCATGCGCGACTTGCCTGGGATGGCGGTGGTCGTTCCCGCGGATGCGCGGACGACCCAGAGCGCCGTCCGTGTCCTGGCGGGCGCCTCGGGGCCGGCGTACCTCCGGTTGACGGGTGAGCCGCTCCCGAACATCGGCCACGAATCCTTCCAAATCGGTCGGGCGGCGGTGGTGCATTCGGGGACCGACCTGACGATCGTCGCCGTCGGCGCGTTCGTGGCACGGGCCCTCGACGTGGCCGAAGAGCTGAGCCGCGTGGGGGTCTCCGTCCGGGTTCTCGACTTCGCCTCGGTCAAGCCGTTCGATGAGAAGGCGCTGCTCCGGGCCGCCCGGGAGACGGGAGCGATCCTGACCATGGAGGAGCACTCGGTGCTGACCGGGGTGGGCGCGCTCGTCGCGAGCGCGACCGCCGAGGAGTACCCGGTCCCGGTGCGACGGATCGGGGTACCGGACCTGGTCCTCGAGCCGGGCGCGGCCCAGGCCGGGCGGGACCGGTACGGAATGTCGAACGAACATTGCCTCGAAGAGGCGTGGACGCTGCTCCGGGCGAGGGGCAAGGTTCAGTAGCCCCGGTTGCTCGGGACCGTTGAACCGACGGAGGAGGACGATCGTGAAGCTATTCCTGGACACGGCGAGCGTGACCGAGATCCGAACGATGTGGGAGACCGGCATCCTCGACGGGGTGACCACGAATCCGACGCTCGTTGCGAAAGAGGGCCGAAAGTTCGAGGATGTCCTCCGGGAGGTCTGCGCCCTCGGGGTACCTTCGGTGTCGGCCGAGGTCGTCGGGACGACCACCGATTCGATGCTCACGGAAGGTCGGCACCTCCGCGAGATCCACCCGTCGATCTACGTCAAGGTCCCCATGACCGCGGCGGGTCTGAAGGCGACGAAGATCCTGGCGTCCGAAGGGACCCGGGTCAACATGACCCTCGTCTTCTCGGCGAACCAGGCGCTGCTGGCGGCGAAGGTCGGAGCGGCGTACGTGAGCCCGTTCATCGGCCGCCTCGACGACCAGGGGCAAGACGGGATGGAACTGATCGACGACATCGTCACGATCTACGAGAACTACGACTACGCGACCGAGGTCCTCGTCGCCTCGGTCCGTCACCCGATCCACGTGCTCGAGGCGGCGAAGATCGGCGCGGACATCGCGACGATGCCGTACGCGGTCATGGAGAAGCTCGTCCAGCACCCGCTCACCGACCTCGGCCTCGCCCGCTTCCTGAAGGACTGGGAAAAGGTCCCCAAGTCCTGAGTCGGAGCGATCGCTTGGCGGACCCCGCCCTCGTCGAGAAGTACCTGACCCTCACGGCCGAGGCGCTCGAGCGGGTCCGTCCGGCCCCGCCCCTCCGGTCGTTCCTCATCGGCGCCTCCGAGGATTTCCTCGCGATGGCCCGCGCCTACCTCTCCGACGCCCGACATTTCCGGGACACGGGGGATTCCGACCGCGCTCTCGCCGCGGCGAGCTACGCCCACGGCTGGCTCGACGCCGGCGTCCGCCTCGGCCTGCTCGACGGAGGGGACGATGACGTCCGGTTCACACCCTTCCGCTGACGTACCCCCCGTCTCGCGGCATGCCGTCCGCGCGATCGAACGTCACTTGGCGGCCCGGGAGACCCGCCGCCGACGGCTCTACGAACGGGCCCGCGCCCTCCGGCGCCTGGCCCAGCACACCATGACGCGGATCCACGCCGGTTCCGCGAAGCCGAGCGAGCTCGACCGGGTGCGCCGCGAGCTCGCCCGACTGTCGGCCGCCCTCCCCACGGAGTACCCCGGCGATGAGGGGATTGCCGAGGATGCGCTCCAGGAAGGCGTGGAGGCGATGCTCCTCGCCGCGGCGACCGACGGAAAGCCGTTCCCAACGCACGAGGAGCTGGGCGTCGCTCCCGAACCGTACCTCCTCGGTCTCGGGGACGTCGTCGGCGAGATCCGAAGGCTCACGCTGGCCGACCTCACGCGCGGCGACGTCAACGGGGCCTCTCGCCGCCTTGAGTTGATGGAGTCGGTGTACCATACCCTGCTCGGATTCGAAACCGCTCGGGCGATCGTTTCGCTCAAGCCCAAACAGGACACCGCGCGGGCCTTGCTCGAGCGGACGCGGGGCGAAGTCACGATGGCCCGCCTGCTGCACCGCGCCGGCGTCGGTCCGGCGCAAGCGGGGAGCGACGGATGACGGGAACGCGTCGGATCGTCGGAGTCATCGGGGGCTCCGGCGTCGACCGGGTGTTCGACGAAGGGCGGCGTACCAGCCACCGGGTCGCCACGCCGTGGGGGGCGCCCTCCGCCCCGGTGGAAGAAGGACACGTGGGCGACCTCACGGTCCTGTTCCTCCCGCGCCACGGGGTCGGCCACACGATCCCGCCCCACCGGGTCAACTACCGCGCGAACATCGACGCCCTGAAATCGCTCGGCGCGGACAGCATCGTCACCGTCAGTTCGGTCGGCTCCCTGAAGGCGGACCTCCCGCCCGGCACGTTCGTCGTCCCGGATCAGTTCGTGGACTTCACCAAGAGCCGCCCGACGACGTTCTTCGACGGAGGCCGGGTCTACCACGTATCGCTCGCCGACCCGTTCTGCCCGGAACTCACCGAGCGTGCGCTGGCCGCCGGCGCGGCGGCCGGTCAGTCGTTCGCCTCGCGGAAGACGTACGTCTGCGTCGAAGGTCCGAGGTTCTCGACCCGGGCCGAATCGAACTTCCTGCGAGGGTTTGCCGACGTCATCGGGATGACCCTCGTTCCGGAAGTGACGCTGGCCCGCGAGCGGGGGATGTGCTACGTCTGCCTCGCGATGGTGACCGACTTCGACGTGTGGGCCGACCGCCCGGTGGAAGCGAAGGACATCGTCGAGACGATGGGGAAGAATGTGGAGCGAATGCAGACGGTATTGCGGGGACTGCTTCCGCGACTGCCCGGCCCGAAGAAGTGCGAGTGCGAAACGGCGCTCGAGAGCGCCGGGCTTTAGAAGCCGGTTAGCGGGGGCCGCGCCGGACCGTGATCGGAATGACGTTCGCCTCGAACTCCGTCTCCGCGATCTGGACGGGGTCGATCATGTCGGCCGGGACGTCGGTCAAGATGGGTGCGCCGAGCGAGACTTGCAGGGCGCGCGCGCCGAGGATGCGGGCCCGCTCAAAGCGGGTGTAGTTGTCCGTCGGGCTCGGTCCGGAGCCACTCTCGGTCACGTAGATACCCGACGGGGCCGCCGGCAAGAGCGCGGCCGTCAAGGGCTCGGCGACTTGCGTCCTGTATTAACGCTTTGCGTTACGGGGGG
>JAKIVT010000057.1 GCA_022750415.1 Thermoplasmata archaeon | reverse complement strand
TTCTCCTCGCCTCGAACTCCGCCCGGGCCCGGCTCAGGGTCTCCGAGGTGGTCCCGAGGGCGCCCCCGGGCGAGCGTCCCTCGGGCGACTCCCCATTCCCGTCGATCCCCATCCTCCCGGGGGTCACAAGGAGAAGGTGAAATGTCCGCCGCAGCGCTCCCCCAAACGACCGAGCGACCGACGCCGAACGCGCCCCGCCTCTTCGGGACCGACGGGATCCGGAAGGTGGTCGGCCGGGAGATCACTCCGGTGTTCGTCGCCGAGGTCGGCTCGGCGATCGCCACCTACCTCCAGGGTTCCGGCGACGTCCTCATCGCCCGGGACTTCCGGACGTCGAGCGACGCGATGGCGCGGCTGCTGAGCGGGGCGCTCCTCATGGACGGGATCAACGTTCGAGAACTCGGCGTCATGCCCACGCCGTGCCTGCAGTTCAACGTCCGCGCGCTCGGCGCTGCGATGGGGCTCACGGTCACCGCGTCCCACAATCCCACCGAGTTCAACGGGATCAAGTTCACCGGTCCGGAAGGGACCGAGATTCCCCGGGACTCCGAGGAGATCCTCGAGCGGTCGATCTTCCGACACGAGTTCGTCCGCGCGTCGTGGGATCACGTCGGGACGTACCGGGTCGACCCCGATGCCGTCGACCGGTACACCTCCTCGATCCTCCGGACCACCGACGTCGAGGCGATCCGGGCCGCGGCCCCGTTGGTGGTGCTCGACCCCGGGAACGGCACGAGCGCGGTCACGAGCCCGGTGCTGCTCCGCGAACTCGGATGCCGGGTCCTCACGCTCAATGCGAACCCGGACGGCTACTTCCCCGGTCGGCCGTCGGAACCGAACGAAGAGAACCTGTGGGCCCTCCGGAAGGCGGTGGTCGAGCTCGGGGCGGTCGTCGGCATCGCCCACGATGGCGACGCCGACCGGGCGTCGTTCGTCGACGAACACGGCACCTACCTTCCCGGGGACGTGACGATGGCGCTGTTCGCGAAGCACCGGTTGACCGAACGGGACGGCGGGGTCGTCGTCACGAGCGTGACCTCCTCCACCCTCGTCGAGGACGTCGTCCGGAGCGGGGGCGGGGAACTCCAGGTCACGCGGTCGGGCTCGCTCCCCGTCGCGAGGCGGGTCTTGGACTGCGATGCGATCTTCGCCGGGGAGGAGAACGGGGGATACTACTGGCCGGAGCACCAGGTCGCCCGCGACGGCCCGATGAGCTCGGCGAAGATGGTCGAGCTCCTCGTCCGGCTCGGTCGCCCGCTCTCCGAACTGGTCGGCGAGCTGCCCCGCTACCATCTGTCGAAGACGAAGGTGCCGGTGGCCGACGCGCTGAAGACGCGGCTCCTCGCGAAGGTCCACGCCGAGCTCGAGCGCGAGGCCGACCGGATCGTCACGCTCGATGGACAGAAGGCGTATTTCCCGGACGGGTGGCTCCTCGTCCGCCCCTCCGGCACCGAGCCGATCTGCCGGGTCTACGCGGAGGCCCGCTCCGCCCCCCGGGCCAAGGAACTCATGGACCACGGCGTGGAGATGGTGCGTCGGGAGGTGGAAACTCTCGGGGGAACAACCCACGGGACCCCGTAACGGCCCGTTTCCACCGACGGGCCGGGACTCCTCGGACCCCCGTCCGAGGGGTCCTCCCGTCGGTGGGTGAGTCGGGAACCTCTCGCGCCCGTAGAAAGATTCGTCGCACCGGCCCGGGGCGCGGCCGCTCCGGGCGTTCTCAATCTCCCCGTCGCGCCCTCCCGGCCGGGCCTCGCCGAGCCGACCGCCGCTCACCTCCCGGGTCGCGCAACCTTCTTTGGCGCGGCGATTTTGGGCCGCGACGTCATGCGCTCCTCGTACTCCCGGTCGGTGCGATCGGGGGCCCGGTCCCTCCGCATCGGCGACGCGACGGGGAGCCGGTGGCTTTCCTCCGGCGTCCCCTCCTCGAACGCTCCCGAGTTCGGAGGCGCCGCCCCGTGAGTCGCGTCGAGCTTCCCTCCCGGTTCGATGCGGGGGCGATCGAGGCGAAGTGGCAGGCCGAATGGGCGCGCCAGCAGGCGTTCCGCGCCCTCGACGAACCGAAGGGTCGCCGATTCAGCCTCATCCTCCCGCCGCCGAACGTGACCGGGGTCCTCCACATGGGCCACATGCTCGGCGACACCGTCATGGATGCGCTCGCGCGGGTCCATCGGATGCGGGGCGAGGCGGTCCTGTGGGTGCCCGGGGTCGACCATGCCGGGCTCTCGACGCAGACCGCGGTCCGACGCTCGCTCTCCAAGGAGGGGGTCCGCCTCGAAAACCTCCCCCGGGAGGAGGTGCTCCGGCACGTCGAGGCGTGGAAGGCGGAACGGGAGACGCACATCCGGCGGCAGCTCGTGGCGGGCGGATTCTCGATCGATTTCACCCGGTATCGGTACACGATGGACCCGGCCGCGGTCCGGGCGACCCGGGAAGTGTTCGTCCGTCTCTTCCGGGACGGGCTGATCTACCGGGGCGAGCGGATCGTCAACTGGGACCCGAAGCTCCGCACCGCCCTGTCCGACCTGGAGGTCCTCCACCGCGAGGAGACCGGCGAGCTCCTGACGATCCGGTACCCTTGGGCCGACGGCCAACCGGGAGGGATCGAACTCGCGACCGTCCGGCCGGAGACGATCTTCGGCGACGTGGCCGTCGCGGTCCATCCCGACGATGCCCGGCACCGGGACGCGGTCGGGCGGCAGGTCCGGGTGCCGCTCACCGACCGGACCGTGCCGGTGATCGCCGACCCGCAGGTGGACCCGACGTTCGGCACGGGGGCCGTGAAGGTCACGCCCCGGCACGACCTCCTCGACCACTCGATCTACCGGGCCCATGAGGCCGAGCTAACCCTCCTTCCCTCCATCCTCGACCTCGACGGCAAGCTGACGAGCGACCTCGTCCCCGCGTCGTTCCGGGGGGTCGACCGGGAGAAGGCCCGCGGTTCGGTCACCGAGGCCCTCGTCGCGGCCGGGTCCGTGGTCCGGCGCGAATCGTACCTCCATTCGGTAGGCCACTCCGAGCGGTCCGACGCGGTCATCGAGCCGCTGCTCTCGATGCAGTGGTTCGTGCGGATCGACGCGCTCGCGCCCCCGGCTGTCGAGGCCGTCCGGGACGGCTCGGTCCGGATCCACCCCGAGCGGTGGGAGCGGACGTTTTTCCGGTGGATGGAGTCGCTCCAGGACTGGTGCATCTCCCGGCAGGTGGTGTGGGGACACCCGATCCCCGTCTACTACTGCGACGCGTGCTCCGCCGTGACCGCGGCGGTCGAGCCCCCGCCGAAGTGCGAGCGGTGCGGCCACGCCCCACTCCGACCGGACCCCGACGTCCTCGACACGTGGTTCACGAGCTGGCTCTGGCCGTTCGCCGCGCTCGGCTGGCCGGACCCGACCCGCGAGTACGCGGGGTACTACCCGACCAGCGTGCTCGTCACCGGCCGGGACATCATGTTCTTCTGGGTCGCCCGGATGATGATGGCCGGCTCCCGGTTCACCGGGAAATCCCCCTTCTCCGACGTGTACTTCACCGGGCTGTTGCGCGACGAGCTCGGACGGAAGCTCTCGAAACAGTTTGGGAACTCCCCCGACCCCCTCGACGTGATCCGAGAACGGGGGGCCGACGCCCTCCGGTTCGCCCTCGTGCACCCGAATCCGGTGGACCAGGACGGCCCGTTCACCCCGGCCACCCTCGACGGAGGTCGGAACTTCGTGACGAAGCTCTGGAACGTCGTGCGGTTCGTCCACGGTCATCTCGCCGCGGGGGCCGAACCGCCGGAGTTCGCCCCGAAGGTCGCGGCCGATGCGCCGCTCGAGCACCGATGGATCCTCAGCCGGTGGCACGCCACGCAGTCGTCCCTCGACGCGGCCCTGGCGGGATTCGACTTCACCGCCGGCGCGTCCACCCTGTACCAATTCCTCTGGCACGACCTGGCCGACGTGTACTTGGAGTGGTCCCGCGATGCCCTCTCGGGCGCGCAGGGTGAGGCGGCCGCCCGCGACGCCCGCCACGTGCTCACCTTCGTCGTGGAGCGCACGCTCCGGGGACTCCACCCGTTCATTCCCCACGTGACGGAGGAACTTTGGCACTCGATCCCGCACACCGGGGAGCTCCTCGCCCTCGCTCCGTGGCCGAAGCCGGAGGAAGCCCCGTCGGACCCCGAGGCCGAGGTCGCCGTGGCCACCGTCCTCGAGGCGGTCCGGACCCTCCGTCACCTCCGCTCCGAGCACCAGGTCCCGCTCGAGCACCGACCGGCCGCGTTCGTCCGGCCCGTCGGAGCCGCGACGGCGGAACTCCTCGCGAGCCAACGACCCGTCATCGGCCGGCTCGCGAAAGTCTCGGGTCTCACCTTCCTGGAGTCCGGGGCCGAGGCACCGGCCGGCAGCCGCGGGACCGTTCGGCCCACCGGGGAGTTCTTTCTCGAGGTACCCGAAGCGTCGCCGGCCTCGGACACCCTTCTACGGGAGCAGGGGCGACTCGAGGCCGTCCTGCAGAAGACCCGGGACCGGCTGGCCGACGACGGGTTCCGCGCCCGGGCCCCGCCGGAGGTCGTCGCCGAGACCGAGGCGAAGGCCCGGGAGCTCGGCGAGCGGCTCGGCAAGATCGCGGAGCAGTTGGCGCGGGCGCCAAAGGCCGCCCCCACCGAGGTCCACGGATGACGAAGAAACAACCGGCCGCCCCGGCGAAGAAGCGCGTTGCTCCGTCCGCCGAACCAACGTCGAAGGGGATCGATTCGTACCCTCTCAAGGTCGGCACGAAGGCCCATCCGGCGCTCGGCCTCGGCCTCTGGAGCCTCGGTCGGTGGACCCGCGAAGACGAAGTCAAGACCCGGACCACGGTCGAGCACGCGATCCACGCCGGGGTCAGCTGGTTCGACACCGCCGAGGTGTACGGCACGGGCCGATCCGAGCGGCTTCTCGGCGACGTCCTCTCCCGCTCCCAAAACGACGGCTCCCAGCTCTTCCTCACGACGAAGGTCTCGTGGGAACACCTCCGGGCGGCGCAGGTCCGCGCCGCGGTCGTCGGGAGCCTGCAGAAGCTGGGCCGCCGGACGGTCGACCTGGTCCTCGTCCACGCCCCCGACGCCCACGTGCCGATCGCCGAGACGATGGGCGCGCTCGAGACCCTCTGGAAGGAGGGGAAGGTCGGCGCCATCGGGGTGTCGAACTTCTCCCTCGAGGAACTCGCCGCGGCCCGGGCCGCCCTCCAGGAGACCGACGTGGTCGTCAACCAGGTCGTCTACAACCTGTTCGACCGTGAGGACGGCGACGGGGTCGTCGATTACTGCCGCCAGAACGGCATCGTGGTCGAAGCGTACACGCCCCTTCTCCGTGGCATCCTCGCCGGTCGCTACCTCGACGGCGAGACACCGAGCCCGGAGGTCCGCCGCTTCGCCCACCACCTTCTCGACCGCGACCGGTACGACACCCTCGTCGCCCAGGCCCGCTCGATTCGCGAGCTGGCGAAGGGCGAGGGGATCCCGATGGCATCGATTGCCCTCCACTGGCTCCGCCGCCGGGGCGCGGCGGTCCTCTTCGGCGCGAGCCGCCCCGAGCAGGTCGACGAGATTCTCGACGCCTGGGCGCATCGGCCGTCGGACGCCGTCCTCGACCGGGCGGACGAGATCGCTCGGGGGACCCCGCGTGCGTAAGCTCGTCGCCTTCGACATGGACGGGACGCTCGTCGATGTGAAGAGCTCCTGGGCCGCCGTCCACGACCACTTCGGCGACCACAACGAAGAGGGGGTCCGGCTGTTCAACGCCGGGAAGATCGGGGACGAGGAGTTCCTGAAACGGGACATCGCGGTCTGGTGGAAGCACGCTCCCGACATCGCGATCGACGACCTGGAGGCGATCCTCGCCACGGTTCCGTTGATGCCGGGCGCCGTCGAGCTCCTCGCGGGTCTTCACAAGGCCCACATCCGGACGGCGATCGTGAGCGGGGGGATCGACGTGCTAGCGAAACGGGTCGGCCGGGAGCTCGGCATCGACATCGTGCTGGCGAACGGCTTCCGCATGGACCGGAACGGCCGATTGACGGGCGAGGGGATCATCCGGGTCCCGATCCGGGAGAAGGAGCGGGTCCTCGCGAAATTGCAGGCCGACCTGGGAATCTCCCCCCGGGAGACGGGGTCGGTCGGGAACTCCGAGATCGACGTAGGGATGTTCCGCCGCAGCTCGGTGGGGGTCGCGTTCCTCCCGGAGGACGACGTCGTCCGGAAGGGCGCCACGAACATCGTCGAAGAGAAGGACCTCGCTCGGGTCCTGCCGTTTCTGCTCGCGGGCGACGTGGCGGAGCTCCCACCGGGCCCCCAAGACTTTTGAACGCACCCCGACTTCAACGACCATGTCCGACAGTTACGATGCCATGCTCGAGCGGGCACGGACACGCCTTCCTACCGTCCAACTCGGGACGGAGCGGTTCAACGTCCCCGAACCGGACGTGATGACCGACGGGAAGAACACCGTCATCCGGAACTTCCAACCGATCGCCGAGGTCCTCCGGCGCGAGCCCGCGCACCTCATCGGCTACCTCGCCCGGGAGCTCGGCTGCCCGGGCGTCCTCGACCTCCCCCGGGGCGTCCTCAAGAGCCGAATCCCGAAGGAGACGCTCCAGAAGCGGATCGGGGAGTACACCGAGAAATACGTGATCTGCTCGGAGTGCAAGCGACCCGATACCCACCTCAAGCGGGACGGCCGACTGACGCTCCTGATCTGCGAGGCCTGCGGCGCCCAGCGCCCGGTCACCGTCCGCCGGGTCGTCGAACCCGAGCGACCGAAGACCCCCGTCGTCGTCGGCGAAGTGTACCGGCTCACGATCGAGGACGTCGGGAAGCGGGGCGACGGCGTGGCGAAGAAGGAAGGGTTCGTCATCTTCGTCACCGGCGCGACCCAGCGGGGCTCCACGATCAACGCGAAGATCACCAAGGTGCTCGGCAACAACGCGTACGCGGTCGTGCAGCCGTAAGGCCCGGATGCGAGGGATCCGGAGCCTCGGACTGCTCGGGCTCTACGTCGGCGCCCAGCTGGTTGCGCTGGTCCTCGCCGTCCCATTCAAGATGGCGGGGCTCGCCTCGACGTCGAACCCCAACAGCCCGACCGCCCCGATCTACATCATCGTCCTGATCGTCCTCGTCCCGATCGCGATCATCTGGCTCGCGGCGAAGCGCGGGGGTCCCGCCGCCCTACGGGCCCTCATCCTCCTCGGGATCTCCGCGTCGCTGTTCGTCACCCTCCAGGCGGCGCTCGCGCTCGTCACACCCCCGCCGTTCTACCTCGGCAACCCGGCCGCCGGAAATCTCGGCTACTGGTCGGTGCCCCTCGCGGGAGTGATCGCGGTCTCCCTCCTCCTGGCCCTGACGATCGAGCCCCAATGGTACATCGTCGACCTCGCGGGGTTCGTGGCCGCCGGCTCGCTGATCGCGCTTCTCGGGATCTCCTTCGGGATCCTGCCGACGTTCATCCTGCTCATCGCGCTCCTGGTCTACGACGCGATCGCCGTCTACGGCACGAAGCACATGCTGACGCTGGCCGACGTCGTGACCGAGATGAAGGTCCCGATCCTGATGGTCATGCCGGGCTCGGCGGACTTCGATTACACGACTTCCGGGGGGCTCAAGGCCCAGCAGGCGAAGCCGCGGGAGGAGCGGGAAGCGATGTTCATGGGGCTCGGCGACGTGGTGATCCCGGGCACGCTCGTGGTCTCGGCCTTCATCTCCCTCCCCGCGCGCATGGTCGCCTTCGGTATCGGCGGGAACTTCATCGCCGCGATGGGCGCGCTCCTCGGCTCCCTCATCGGCTACCTGTTCCTCATCCGGCTCGTGAACCGGGGGAACGCCCAGGCCGGGTTGCCGTTCCTCAACGGCGGGGCGATCGCCGGCTACGCGATCGCGTACCTGGCGGTGTTCCACAATCCGTCCCTCGGGATCAGCCTCGCGTTCTAGGGGGGGTCGATGGCGCGAAGAATAGTCGAGGACGTTCGGGTCGGCGACAGCCCGACCCTCGACACGTTCGTCCGCCGCCTCGAAGCGGGCGGGGGCTTCACGGCGAAGGGCGTGGGCGAAGGGGTCGGGATCCTCGCCCGGATCCTCGGGGACAAGGGGATGACCCGGTTCCTGTCGTTCCCCGCCGACATCGTCGCCACGGGGACCCGCGGCGTTCTCGCGGACTTGATTCACGACGGGTATGTCGACGCGGTGATCACGACCTGCGGGACCCTCGACCACGACATCGCGCGGGCGTTCCGGCCGTACTACCACGGCGCCTGGAACCTCGACGACGCGACGCTCCACTCCCAGGGCCTCTACCGGCTGGGGAACCTCGTGATCCCCGAATCGAACTACGGCCCGGTGGTGGAGCGATTCCTGCAACCGCTCCTCCGCCGCCTCTGGGCCCGTGGCACCCGGGCCCTCTCGACCCGGGACCTGGTCTGGGCCATCGGGGAACAGCTCGGTCCGAAGCGGGGCGCCGGTAGCATTGCGCGCGCCGCGTTCGAGCGGAAGGTTCCGGTGTTCGTGCCGGGGATCACCGATGGCGCCGTCGGCTCGCAACTCTGGCTGTTCTGGCAAGACCACAAGGGGCTCTCCGTCGACCTGATGGGCGATGAGCAGGCCCTCTCCGACCTTGTGTACGGCGCGAAGCGCTCGGGGGCCGTGATGCTCGGCGGCGGGATCTCGAAGCACCACACGATCTGGTGGAACCAGTTCCGGGACGGGCTCGACGCGGCCCTGTACATCACGACCGCCGTCGAGTGGGACGGAAGCCTGTCGGGAGCGCGAACCCGCGAAGCGATCTCCTGGGGCAAGCTGAAACCCAAGGCGGAGCACACGACGGTGGAGGGGGACGTCACCGTCCTGTTTCCGCTAATGGTCGGCGCCGCCCGCGAACGACTTCGGTCCCGCTGAGGGAGACGTTTATAGGGCGACCGCGAGTCCGCCGCCCTCGTCGGTGGGCCCGTAGCTCAGCCCGGTAGAGCAGGCGGCTCTTAACCGCAAGATCAGGGGTTCGAATCCCCTCGGGCCCGTCGCCGCATCCTCCGTACCGGGA
>JAKIVT010000056.1 GCA_022750415.1 Thermoplasmata archaeon | reverse complement strand
CGGCCAGAGCGCCCATGGCGGGTACCCCCACCGCGGGGCGAACCCGGTGCCGGAAACGCTCGACATATTGTCGGACGCGCTGGCGCGGGGAACGCTCCGTTTCGACTCCCACGGCACGTCGACCTTCTCGGTCGACCTCCGCCTGCTCCCCGAAATGGGGCTCGCGGCGGGTCGAGACGAGGTCCTGACGAGGCTCCGGGAGGAAGTGGAGAACGTGCTCCCGCACGCCCGATTCGACGCTCCGCTCGCCCGGGCCCGGGGAGGCTACGCCCTCGCCCCCGACCACCCGTTCGCCCTCCGGCTGGAGCGGCTCTGCGCCGAGCTGTTCCACGAACCCGGCGTCTTCGGGGAGTACGGCGGCACGGACGCGAGCTCGCTCGTCGGGGTCCGGACGCCGGCCGGGGAACCGCTCCCCGCCCTCGTCTTCGGGAGCATGGACCGGGAGGCCCACATCCACGAGGCCGAGGAGAGCGTCGACCCGCGGACGTTGGCCGCCGTCGCCGTCCTCATCGAGCGGTTCGTCCGCGAACCGTAACGGGGCCTCTCGCTCGTGGTCGACCCGCACCTCAAGGTCGCCATCGACGTCCTCTGGGTCCTCCTTCCGGCGATGATCGCGAACGCGACTGCGACCCTCCCAAAGGGGCGCGGGCCGCCGATGGACTTCGGCCGGGTGTGGAAGCGCGATGGCCGTCGGGTCCTCGGCACCTCGAAGACGTGGTCGGGATTCTGGTTCGGCACCCTCTTCGCGGTCCCGTTCGGACTCCTGGAAGCGTACCTGATCCTCATCGCCCCGCCGAACCTCGCGATCGTTCCGAGTTACGGGCCGACGGTGCTCGCGGCGGTCCCCCTGGTCGTGTTGCTCTCGGCCGGCGCGATGACCGGCGATGCGCTGGGCTCGTTCGTCAAGCGGCGACTCGGCCGGGAGAGCGGGGCAAGGACGCTCCTCCTGGATCAGCTCCCGTTCGTGCTGCTCCCGATTGCCATCGGGCTCCTCGTCTATCCGTCCGTCTTCGTGGCGACCTTCTTCTCGCTGGAAGCGCTCGCGTGGGTCCTCATCTACACCCTCGGCCTCCACGCAGCATTCAACTACGTCGGGTACTGGGCCGGCCTCAAGAAGGTCCCTTGGTGAGCGTCGAGAGGAGACTCCGCAGTTGACGGACCCGACCCTCTCGGCCGACCTGCTCGACTCCGGCGCGGTCCGGTTCGGTTCGTTCACGCTCACGAGCGGCCAGCACTCCGACGTCTACGTGGACGTGAAGCGGGCCACGACCGACCCCGCAAGGCTGAGGAGGATCGCCCGAATGCTCCTCGGACATCTCGGGAACGCCGAGTGCCTCGCCGGCATGGAGCTCGGCGCCGTACCGATCCTGGTCGCATTGGCGCTCGAGTCCGGGCGGCCGTACGCCATCGTTCGGAAGGCGGCCCGCGCCCACGGCACCGGCCAGCGGGTCGAAGGAGAGATCCGACCGGGCTGCCCCGTGCTGGTCGTCGAGGATGTGACCACCACCGGCGGCTCGGTCGCCGAGACGGTCGCCCTGCTGCGCGAGGCGGGCGGCGTTGTCGAGCGGGTGGTCTGCGTCGTCGACCGCGAGCAGGGCGCCTCCGAGCGTCTGGCGGCCCTCGGGGTCGCGCTCGAACCGCTCGTGACCCTCTCCGAGTTGCGAGGACTCCCCCGGTGACCGCCCTCCTGGGGCGGGACGCGACCTCCCGGGTTTCCGACCCGGCGGAAGCCGGAACCGTCTACGGTCGCGGATTCTTCGGGACCCCGGACAAGGACGGCCTCGCTCTCGACCGGTACGAGACGGTCTACCTGGCCGAGATGGCCCGGCTCGCGCTCGCCGACGGCCGCGGGCGGGCCGTTCCCTGGCCGGACCTGTTCCGGCGCGCCGCCCGCTCGGAGCGGGGGTTCGGGGTCCGGTACATCGTCTATCGGGACCTTCGGCAGCGGGGGTACGTCGTCCGACGGTCGCCCCCTCCGACGGCGTTCGCGGTCCTCCCCCGCGGCGGGATCCTCAACAAGAGCCCCGCGAAGTTCTGGGTGGCCGCGTACTCCGAACGGCAACCGTTCGACCTCGCGGAGCTCGAAGGGCTCGCCGACCGGGCCCACGGCGCGAAGAAGTCCCTGCTCGTGGCGGTCGTCGATGAGGAATCGGACCTCACGTTCTACCGTCTCCGGCGATCGACCCCCGTTGGGTCCCACCCGGCGCAGACGATGGGCGTCCCCGCGACCGGCTGGCTCGCCGAAGACCGGGTGATCGTGTTCGACCCCGCGGCAGTGGCCGTGCTGGGGAAGGGTCTGGCCCACGGAAGCCGGATCGGCGAGCGGCTCGAACTGTCCCTCCTCGAAGCGGCCCACCTCCTCGACGCCGGGCAGCTCACCCTCCGGGATGCGCGGAGTGGACGCGACGTCCCGCTCGCCCGACTTCGGCTCCGCGCCGAGCGGCTCGAGCACGGATTCGCCGAGCGTCTCGCCGCCTACCGGGTTCTCCGGTCCCGCCAGCTCGTCGTCAAGACCGGGTTCAAGTATGGTGCCCATTTGCGAGCGTACCCGCGGAATCCGGAGACCGTCCACGCCCGGTACCTCGTGCGAGCGGTCCCCTCTACGTACCGGGCCCCGTGGCCCGAGATCGCCGGAGCGGTCCGGGTCGCGCAAGGAGTCCGGAAGGACCTGCTGGTCGCCGGGGTGACCCCCGAAGGTACGGTCCGGTTCCTGGGCCTCGAGCGGATCCGACCGTAACCGAAGTCGCACCGGCCTCCGCTCGGGACGGACAAGCCGAGGGTTTGAACCGCCGGAGCGGTTCGCCCCCGTCGTGGGAGCCGGTCGCCGAACGCGGTCGGTCCTCCTTCTCGGAACGATCGTTCTCGCGGGGCTGATGGCCACCGGTGGTGGGTTCGGCCCGTGGCCCGTCGTTGGCCCGGCGACGGAAAGTTCGGGACTCCTCCGCGCGACAGCTGCGGGAATGCCGGCGCTCCCCGGACACGACTGGCCGACGTTCCTCGCCGACAACGGCCGGGGCTCGGACAATGCCGGCGACAACGTGCTGAACGTCTCCAACGCCCACCTGATCGTCAATCTCTGGGGCGCGACCACCCACGGGACCATCGCGGCCTCGGCCGCCATCGTGAGCCACAAGGCGTTCGTCGGCTCGTGGGACGGGAACTTCACCGCCTACGACCTTCTCACCGGCGCCGTGTATTGGCAGCAGTTCCTTGGGACGAGCGTCTACTGTCCCTCGCAGGTGTCGATCGGGGTCTCGTCGAGCGCGACCGTGTACAACAACACCGTGTACGTCGGCGGCGGCAACGGCACGTATTGGGCCATGAACGCCTCGACCGGGAAAGTCGCGTGGGTTTTCCAAGAGGGACTTTCCACCAAGGGCTACTACTCCTGGTCGAGCCCGCTCGTCTGGAAGGGGAACGTGTACGTGGGCGTCGCGAGCCTGTGCGACCAGCCGCTCGTTCCGGGAGGGTTGGACGAGCTGTACGCATCGAACGGGTCGGTCGAGCACCGGTTCCGCACGACTGTGGGGGCGCACCTGGGCGGGAGCATCTGGAGCTCTCCCGCACTCGACGCCGCGACCAACACCATCTACGTCACGACCGGAAACCCGCCCAACAACAACGACGGTACCAACTACACGCAGGCGGTGATCGCCCTCAACGCCACCACGCTCGCGGTGACCTCGTACTGGCACGTACCGGCGGCCCAGTCGATCTTCGACGGCGATTTCGGCGCCACGCCAACCTTGTTCACCGACTCGACCGGACGACCGCTCGTGGGCGCCGTCAACAAGAACGGATGGTTCTACGCCCTGGACCGGCAGAATCTCTCGGCCGGGCCGGTCTGGGAGCGCCGGGTCTCTCACCCGAGCTCGATCGCCCCCGCGGCGTTCGCCGGGGGACTTTTGTTCATCGGAACGAAGCAGACGAAGGTCGGGGGTGTGGTCGCGAACGGGAGCATTGAAGCGGTGACGCCGGGGAACGGCACCATCGTCTGGCAGGACCCGCTCACCGGCCCAGACTTCGCCGCCCCGACGGCGGCGAACGGACTCCTGTTCGTCGGGGCGGGCAAGGTGCTCAGTGTGATCAACGCCGCCAACGGGGCGGTCTTGACGACGTTCCCGTGCTCGAACTGGTTCCTCTCGGCCCCCTCCGTCGGGCATGGCGTCGTGGTCGAGGGCTGCGCGAACGGACATGTCCGCGCTTTCGGGCTCCTGAGCACCAGCGGCGGGGGGTTCGGACCCTGGGCCTCCTCCGCCGGGGTTCCGGCGGGCGGAACGGCGGCCGCCTTGCTCCCCGCCCGCCTCGAGGACCCTCGGACGGCTCCGCGCACTCGGACCTAGGCGCCGCCGGTCTCGACGCGCTGGAGCGCGGCCAGGAACGCCGCGACTTTCGCGGGGTCGGAACGACCCGGCGAACCTTCGACCCCGAGCGTGACATCCACGCCCCACGGCCGCACGGCGGCGATTGCCTCGGCCACGTTTTCGCTCGTGAGGCCTCCCGCCAATGTCAATTTCCGGCCCGGCTGCGCGTCCACGATCCGGGCGCACATCTCCCAGTCCGGACGGTGGGCGCTTCCGTCGACCGCTGGGTCGCCGGCCGCATCCAAGTGGAGTCGGGAGAAGTCCTCGGCAGGGGGCACCTTGGGCTCCGGCCCTTCGGTTCCCGAAAGCGGTACGGCCAAGGACGGTACGAGGTGGTGCATCTCGAGGAACTCGAGGCCCTCCGGAACGACTCCGAACACCTGAACACGGTCGACGCCCACCTCATCGAACAGTTGGTGGACGAGTTCGGCGCTCGGCGACCGGGCGACCGCCCAGACCTCCGCCCCTGCCGGAACCTCGGCCACGAGTTCGGCCGCGCGGGCCGGCTCGAGGTTGCGGGGCGATCCGGCCACGCCGACGAGGAAACCGGCGGCGCCTCCGTCCGGAACGAGGCGGACCGAGGCGGAGTCGATGAGCCCGGAGAATTTCACGAACGTCTTCACGACTGGATCCGGCCGCCCGACCGATGTCCTCCGGTCCGTGGCGGGCGTGGGGACCGACCCGACTCGGGGCCAAAAGGACGTCGACCGCCGCGAGGGCCCCTCCGAAGGCGACTCGGCGGTTCGAGGAGGGCGCGATGGAGGGCCCGAAGCGACGAGCGCCAACCCGCCGCGGGAACCGCGAGGGTCACGCTGACCCGGGTGGCGCTCACGCCGCGGGCGGAGGCGAGGATTGACGGAGGAAATCGGCCGATCTGGCGGATCGACCCGGCGCCGACCGCTGCGATCAGAACGACGGGAACCGGTGCCTCGAGCCGGCCTCCACGACCCGCGACCGTTGGTTCGAGAACGGCCAGGGCGGTGCCGACCCGGTCGGATCCGACGACCAGCGAAATCACGGCCGCCGAGGTGAAGGCCTGCAGTACGGGGACTCCGACGTCGGCGAGCCTCCCGCACAGTTCTGCGAGGATCCCGGGCTGGCGACGCCCACCGGGAAACCGGAGTCGAACCAGGCGCACCACGGGGGAGGCGGTGAGCGCCCGTACCCCCGATGCACGGGTGCCGACCCCGCCGATGACCGTGA
Organism: Thermoplasmata archaeon; assembly: GCA_022750415.1. Lineage (GTDB taxonomy): Archaea > Thermoplasmatota > Thermoplasmata > Lutacidiplasmatales > UBA184 > Lutacidiplasma. The sequence continues at coordinate 3,757 of JAKIVT010000056.1, read as the reverse complement.
GCTCGCGCGGACGGCGCAGGGAGCGCACCCGGATTTCGACCTTCGCTTGACGGGCCGGCTCGACCGTCATCGGATGGAGCACACGCGCCCCGAACTCGGCCAGTTCTTCGGCCTCGGCGTAGGTCAGCCGGGGGACCGGCCGGGCCGCCCCTACGATCGTCGGGTCGGCCGAGAGGATGGACGCGTCTCGCTTCACGAGCTCCACGAACGGGGCCTCCAGCAGAGCCGCCACCGCGCTCGCCGAGTAGTCCGATCCCCCGCGGCCGAGGGTCACCGGTTCTCCGCGTCGCCCGCGGCCGAAGAACCCCGTGACGACGGGGACGGTCCCTCGGGCCAGACGCCGACGCAGCTCTCGGCGGACTCGGGTCCGCGAGCGGAGAAGGTCGATCGTCGCGGCGCCGTACCGGCCGTCGGTCCACAGTCCCAACTCGGCCGCATCGATGGCGGTCGATGCGACCCCGCCTCGCTGGAGAGTCTGCACCAACCATTCGGCGGCCCACCGCTCTCCCATCGCCAGGAGCCGGTCGGTTCGCTCGGCGCTGGGTCGCTCCCTCCCTCGCAGCGCTCGGCCGAGTTCCGCCGCCTGCCGTTCGCCCATCCCTCCGATGCCGGGGTGCTGGCGGCGAATCCACGTAATGGTCCGTTCCACGGCCCGCTCGTCGCGGACGGCCGAGAGTCCGGTCAACAGTCGGTTCGTCACACCTTCGCGCGCGGAGACGACCACGACGAGGGATCCGTGACGGGCCCGAAGGTCGCGCACGCGCGCGACCACGGCATGGGGGTCCGCGAGCGCCGCCCCACCGAACTTCACCACCACCGGCGGTGGAGGACTTCGCCGCGTCAGGGGGTCACGAACCCTTTCTTCAGCGCCAGCTCGGCGTTCAGAACGGACCCTCCGGCGCCGCCCCGGACGGCGTTGTGGCTCAGGACGAACAGGCGGAGGAACGGGGGCTCCCAACGAATCCGGCCCACGACCGCGGCCATCCCTCGGGCCGGGGCCGGCGCGCCCGCCCAGAGGTCTCGGACCGGCTGCGGTCGATCCGGTCCGTCAGCGAGTACCACCGGCGGATGGGGTGCGGTGCGAAGTCCGTCTCCCGAGAGCGGGTCGAACGAGCGCCAGGCGGCCCGCAGTTGACGCTCCGTGGGCCGATGCCGGGCAACGACCGTCACGGCTTCGAGGTGACCGTCCCGGACCGGAACCCGTGCAGCGTGCACCAAGAACCGGGCGGTGGTCCGGGGCGTACCGACCGACCCCAGCAGCCGCGCCGTCTCCCGGTCCACCTTCTCCTCCTCCCCGGGAATGAAGGGTACGACGGTGTTCCCGGTGCTCTTGTCGACCAGTGCCGGGAGCCCCGCACCGGACAGGGCCTGGTAGGTGCTGACGTGCACTTCGCGCGGTCGGAGGAGACCCCAGACCGGGGCGAGGGCGAGGGCCAACCCCGTCGCCGTGCAGTTCGGGTTGGCGACGATCGGGGCCGTCCCGCGGGGTCGGCGGCGCAATCGCGCCAGCTCCCCCGGGTTGACTTCCGGCAGGAGGAGGGGCACGCCCGGGTCCGGCCGGTGGTCGGCGGCGTTCGTGAAGACGGCGACCCCGCGTTGAGCGAGGGACGACTCGTAGGTCCCCGCGAGTCCCGAGGGAAGCGCGGAGAAGGCGACGGAGACCCCCAGCGCCGCGATGGCGCGGGGCGTCAGGGACTGGAACTGGGTTCGGGCCAACGGCGCCGGCGGAGCCTCCTCGAGTGCCCAGACGTCCTCGAGCCGCCGCCCGACCATTCGGTGGCTGCCGACGAGGATCGGGTCCTCGAACGCCGGGTGGTCGTGGAGGAGGCGAGCGAAATGTTGTCCGATGTACCCCGGCGCGCCGAGGATCGCGGTGCGCCGCCGGACCTCGTTCACTGGAGGACCCCGGCGCGCAGGGCGAGGTCGACGAGGGCGATGGCCACGACCGCTTCGAGCACCGGGGCCGCCCTCGGGACGATGCACGGGTCGTGCCGGCCGGTAACGACGATTCGCGCCGGGGTTTTGCTCGCCAGGTCGACCGTCTCTTGTTCCCGGGCGATGGAGGCGGTCGGCTTGACCGCAAACCGGGCGACGAGGTCCATCCCGGTCGAGAGCCCTCCCAAGATCCCCCCCGCGTGGTTGGTACGGGTCCGCACCGTTCCGCCGTCGTAGAAATACGGGTCGTTGTTCTCGCTTCCGCGCAGCCGGGCGACTCCAAAGCCCGCGCCGAACTCGACCCCCTTGACGGCGGGTACGGCGAACGCGATGTGGGCGATCGTGCTCTCGACGGAATCGAAGAACGGCTCCCCAATGCCGACGGGGAGGCCCGTGGCCCGCACCTCGACGAGTCCGCCGAGGCTGTCGCCCGCCCGACGGGCGGCGGCGATGTCGGTGGCCATCCGGGCGGCGACGTCCGGGTCGGGGCAGCCGACCTCGTTCCTGTCGCGCACCCGCCTCAGGTCTCCGAGCGAGGTCGTCGGCTCGGGGAACGCCGAGGCATCGCCAATGGACACGACGTATCCCGCGAGCTCCACGCCGAGCTCGTGAAGCCACGCGGAGGCGATCGCCCCCGCGGCGACTAGGCCCACCGTCATTCGCCCCGAGAAGATCCCGCCACCGGAGAGGTCCGCATCCTCCCCGTATCGGATGCGCGCGGGGTAGTCCGCGTGCCCCGGACGCGGGGTCGTGCGAAGCCGGTCGTAGTCGGAGCGTCGGACGTCGTTGTTCGCGACGTGGAGACGGATCGGACCCCCGGTGGCGAGACCGCGTCGGATTCCCTGATCCACGACCAGTTGGTCGTCTTCCCGGCGGCGGCTCGCCAGCGGGCGGCCCACCGGGCGCCTTCGGTCGAGGGCCAACTGAATGGCGGCCACGTCGACGGGCCGGTCCTTTGGCACCCCCTCCACCACCGCCCCGACCTCGGGACCATGGCTCGTCCCGAACAACGTCACGCGGAATCGGGTCCCGAAGCGCATCATCGACGTTTCTCCAGGGCGACCCCGAGCCGGGCCATGGCGTCCCAGAATCCGGGAAACGACTTCGTCACGGCGTCGGCGGAACCGATCTGACTCGGGCCGGTCGCCGCCAGGGCCCCGACGGCCGCGCTCATCACCATCCGGTGGTCGGCCGCTCCCCCGTAGGCAAAACCTCGAGGGTGCAATCGACCCTCGATCCGCATCGCTTGCGGGGTCACCGTGATGCGGGCTCCCATCGCGCGAACGAGGCGGACGGTCTCCGCCCGCCGGTCCGACTCCTTCCGACGGGCGTGGATTCCACCGGAGAGAATCGACCGTCCGGGGGTCGAGGCCGCGAGGACGCCGAGGAGGGGGAGCAGGTCGGGCGCGTCGTCGACGTTCGCTCGAAGGGGGAGGGTGGTTCGCCCGGAGACGCGCACCGAGTCCGGTCCCCTCGCGACGATGGCTCCCATCGACTCGAGCCAGGGAAGGATCGCCAGGTCGGCCTGGGGCCAGTCCTCGTCCAGTCCCTCCACGTCCACCGTCCCGCCCGTGATCGCCGCGGCCGCCCAGAGGTACGCCGCCGAGGAGGCGTCGCCCGGGACCCGGATCCGGTCGCCCCGGTACGCTTGCGGGGCGGGTACCAGGAACCGACGACCGGAGCGTTGCACCTCGATGCCGTGGAGCTTGAGCACCCGCAGGGTGGAGTCGACATACGGTTCGGATACCATCCGCGCCTTTCAGCTGAGTTCGGTTGGTCCTGACTTTCCCGGGAGGGCGTGCAAGAGCCCCGAGAGAAATTG
>JAKIVT010000055.1 GCA_022750415.1 Thermoplasmata archaeon | reverse complement strand
TGCTTCGGGTCGATTTTCCGGGCCAGCCGCGCCCGGAACTCCAAATCGGCGTCGAGAGCCGGGCGGATCGAATACGGAGGACGATGCATCGTTCGGCCCGAACCGAGAGAGGGCGGGGGACTCAGATCAGGGGACGTCCCGCCCGATGAGTTCAGGTTATGACGGAGGGTCCGTCCCCGGGGCGATGACCTCGAATCCCGCGGGTCCGGAGGCCGACCGCGAGGCTCGCCGCATCTCGCGCCAACGGAAGGTCGTCGGCGGCCTCGGGGTGACGCTCGTGGGGATTGCGGTCTTTCTCCTCGCGCCGGACCTCACCGGGCCGTTGGTCAAGGACCTCCCGTACTTCGTCGTCTCCCTCGGAAGCCTCTACGTCGGCGGCATACTCCTCGGCGTGGGGTTTGGCGAGCGGCGGGCGCGAACCTAGCCCATGCCCGCGTTCCCGTACCGACTCGTCTGTGTCGATATCGACGGCACCCTGACCCGGGGTCACGGCTGGGTGACCTTGGCCGAACGATTCGGGAGGAGCGAGGCGTACGCCCGGACCCAGGTGGGGTACCGTTCCGGCGCAATCGACGAGGACACGCACCTCTACAATCTCATGGCGCTCGCGGAGGGGTCCCAGCTCACGGAGGTCGAAACGATTCTCGAAGCGACCCCCAAGGTGAGCGGCATCGGAGAGGGGGTTCGGCGCCTGCACTCACTGGGAGCCCATGTTGCCCTCCTGAGCCACAACCCGAGCTACGTCACCGACTGGTATGCCCGCCGGTTTGGGATGGACGCCGCCGACGGGGTCGCCGGGTCCCCTACCGTCGTGAACGGTGTCATCGGGCGAGCGGCCCGACCACGGTCGGACAAGGTCGGGGGCCTCGACCGGCTCTGTGCGCGGTTCGACGTGACCCGACACGAGGCCGTCCACGTCGGCGACGGCCGCGCCGACGCTCAGGTATTCCCCCTCGTCGGGCTCGGGATCGCCTTCGGGACTCAGCTTCCCGATGTCCGGGCCGCGGCCGACGTGTCCGTGGACGTCCCCGACTTCCTCGAGGTCGTGCGGGTCCTCGAGACGACCCCTCCCGCCCGTCGGTGAACGGTGGGATGCTCCCCTCAGATTTCTTATAACCCGACCCGCCGTAGTTCCATCGAGGGTGGGCGTGGAGTACGTCGTCCTCGCCACTGTTCGACCGACCTGGCTCAACCTCCAGCTCCCCACGGAGGTGTCGACCCTCCTCACCCACAACCCGGACCTCGCGCGCGGCCCGACCCACCGGACCGTTGCGTTCCTGGGACGGGGGCCGGGGGTGGTCCGGGTCGTCAGCGGGGTCCCGGCCGCCGCTGTCCTCCCCATCGAGATCGTCCGGGGGCGGTATCTCGCCCCGGCCCTGGCGACGGAGAAAGGGGTGTTCAACCTCCCTCTGCCCGTGATCCAGTATCTGGGTCTCCAGACCCATTCCCGCCCTCCCCGAAACGCCCGGTCCACCGACGACACGCTGCTCTGGTTCCTCCCGGCGCCCGAATACTACGAGTTCCGGGCCCAGGAGTGGGCGGGGAGGGCCTGGTCCGGGCCCACGACGGGGGGTCTCGCCCACCTCTACCTCGCCCGGGCGGTCCTCCCGATGCCGGGGGATCTGGCCGAATTGGCCCGGTCCGAGGCGCTCATCGAGGGGGAGGAATGGCGTCCGCGCGCCGAGGCCCTGGTGAGGGGGGGTCGGAGCCGTCGCCGGTGAGTCCGCTCCGCCGTCGACCGGCACCGGGGGTCTTACCCGGCCGGACCGGACCGAGAAAATGCCCCAATGTTTTTATACATAATCCAAGAATTCTAACACTAGGAAGATGCAGAAGAAGAGCGGAGCCGCTAGCGGCGCCGAGGCGCCGAAGTACACGCTCCGCAATCCGGTCCCGATCCGGTCGGAGGAGGACATCTCCCGGACCCGCATCGGAATCCCCGCCGACACGGTTCTTGCCATCGCCTCGAGCGGTCCGGTCGACCATGACTCCCTCGCGAAGGCGATCCGGCGCTCCGTCGGCCACGACGGGATGCGCCCGGACGACGCCCGGGCGATCGCCGCTCACGTGCTGAATTTCTTCGGCTTCAACCAGCGGATCATCGACAACGTCCTCGAGCCGGACGACCGCGATACGTTCTACATGCTGGAGGACACCGGCATCCTCGAGACCGAGCGGGACGAGACCACGCTCTACGACGGCCGGGAGTGGCGGATCCACTACTGGATGTTCCGCAAGGACCGGATCTTTGACCTCGCCCGCGAGGAGACCCAGGCGATGGCCGAGGCCGGCGAGGCCGATGTCGTCTACTCCGCCGGGTCGGCCCGTTCGGGCGCCTTCCGACTTCCCCACGGCGAGACGGGGACGGGACTCCCCGCCCACGCGGTCTACCACGAGCTCGGCGACGAGGTCTGGCTGGAGCGCCGCGCCCCCGCGAGTGGGGTCCGGCCCCCGCCGCCGCCCGGCCCCCGCTCCCGCCGGCCGGTCGTCGAATAGGCCGAGCGCCTCGGGCGCCCGCCAACCCTATCGGACGAGCATCGTTCCGACCTCGGTGCGCCAGATCCTCCTGCTCGCCCATCGGGTCCCCGTCGGGGGGGCGTTCACGTTGAACGACCTCGCCGGAGGCGGGGGGCGGATGGACGAGGTCGCCCGTGTCGTGTCGACCGCCTTCACGCTCTCCAACGACCTCCGTCGGGACGTGGAGGTCACGATCTTGTTCGAGGCGGAGCCGCCGCCGAGGGCCCGGCGGATGCGGCTCGACGGCCGGCGCCTGAAGTTCCTGAATCCCGACGAACGTTCGACCGCCGCCCTGCTGAAGAACGCCCTCGTGCGCTCCGCCGGGGTCGACCGGGACGTCGAAGCCTCCCCCGGGCTGGTGGTCGGACCCGCGAGCCCCATCGACGAGCTACGGGCCTTTGCCGGGACTCCGGGAACGATGTGGCTCACCGAAGGCGGAGCTCCGATTGACGGGGACGACACCCTCGGGGGGTCGTTTCGGGCCATCCTCAGTGATCCGACCGACCCGACCGTCGGGGAGGTGGAGGCGATTCGAACCGCGGGGGCTCGCCCACGGTCGCTCGGCCGCCGCTCGCTCCGCTCTTCGCAGTGCGTGACCGCGCTCCATCACATCGCCGACGCGGCGGAGGGCTCACCCGCGACCGAGGCCGGGCGGGTCGCTGACCAGGGCCCGGTCTAGGGCCGGGACTCCAAACGCGGCATCCTCGCCGAGGGGGCGAGTGGGTTGGAGGGCTTGGACCCGTTGGGGGCCACCGCGTCGTGGATCGCCGTCGGCCGAAGGCCGCCGACGACCGCGGTGAGTCGAACGACCTCCCGGGCCTCCGGGTGCATCCGAGTACCCAGGAGCAGTCTCCGAGGCTCCCCGAGGTGAAACCGGACCGTACGAACGATCCGGTCAAGGGTCCGGAGGGTGAAGTTCGAGCCCCCGTCGAGGTGGACGAGGGCGGAGGGGGCGCCGGTCAGTCGGAAGTCGAGGAGCGACTCGCTGAGCGCTTGCTGGACGAGCCGTTCGGGCTCCGAAATGTGATACTCGGCCTGGAGGAGCGTGGAGATCCCCGCGTCGTCGAGGTGCGATTTCAGGCTGGCCAGGTCGACGTTCAGCTGGCTCGGGGCCTCGACCATGTCGACGAGGCTCGTCACGAGGTTGTGGACGTAGGTGTTCCGGAGCTGGAAGACGTGGTGGAGCGGGAGCGACTCGAACCGGCGCAGCTTCTCGTTGGATAGGGCGAGAAGCAGGCCCCCCATTCCCTCGAGCTCCTCGATTGCGTCGGTCGTGTTCTCCCGCCGGTTGGAGTTCGTGTCGAGCTCGACCTGGAACGGCAGGAAGGCCACGGGGACGGGCAGGGCGTCGGTCCGGCGGAGCTCCCGCGCGATGTACGGTAGCAGGGCGCTCCCGGTCCCGCCGCCGAGCCCGGCCAAGAGAAAGACGATCTCGAATCTGGAGAGTCGTCGGACCAGCTCTTCCTTCGCGTCCTCGGCCGCGGCGAGGACCGCGGGGCGGTCCCCGGCACTGCCCCGGCCCCGGAGCTGGCGCTCGCCGAGGAGGATCCGTTGGTCGACCTGGATGTTGGCGAGGTGCCGGCGGTCGGTGTTGACGGCAAAGGCGTGTACGCCCGGCATCCCGAGGCGGACCAGGTCATGGACGGCCTCACTTCCGGCGCCACCGAGACCCACGACTGCGAAGGAGTCCCGGGACCCGACCGTAGGGCCCCACTCCGGCGGCATCGTCGTCGTGGCGAACCTCCTGCGAGCAACCGGTCGTTCAGGGCGGCGAGGAGCCGTCGGCGGCCACCGGCTCGCCGTCGCGGCGGTGCCGACCCGAGGTGGAGGGAACCTCCGACAGCCGGGATCGAATGTACTCGCGGACCGCCGAGCGGACCGCGTCGTCGACGGAGACGGAGTTTCCTTCCCGGACGAACTCCTCGAGCTGGAGATTGTCTTGCCGCGAGAGGTCGACGACAACCTTGCGGATGTTCGGCGGGGGAAGGTTCACCTCGATGAACCGCTCGAGCCCTTCCCGGATCGTGTCGGAGATCGTCGGGGTCCCCTTCGCCTGCTGAATCGTCTTCAGCTTCTCGAGGAGGTCCTGCGGGATCCGGACCGTGACCCTCTCCGACGTGTCGACCATGTGTGTCAGACAAGCTCCCGTTCTTTGTCTGACATTTGACATATGCGCTCTGTCGTATTTGTAAGTGAGCCCTCCAGACCCTCCGCCCTGCTCGGTTTCGGAGACGGGAGCGGAGTCGAGCCGGACCGAGCGTCGGACCCCCTAGGCCCCGGGGAGGTCCGGTGGGGCCGGGGATAGCGCGGCGCGATAAGCCGCCGGCGGCTCAGGGGCTCGGAATCCACCATGGCCGACCCCACACTCGTCGCGAAAAAGACCGAAGAGGCGACCGTCGGAGGAGGGTGCTTCTGGTGCACTGAGGCCGTTTTCAGTGAGGTGCGGGGGGTCGTCAAGGTCATCCCCGGGTACGCCGGGGGAACCGTCGCCGACCCGACGTACGAGGATGTCTGTGGAGGGGGAACGGGCCATGCCGAGGTCGTCCAGATGACGTTCGACCCGACGGTCCTCCCATACCGGGACGTCCTCGAGATCTTCTTCGCAACGCACGACCCCACGACGATGAACCGACAGGGCGGCGACACCGGGACCCAGTACCGGTCGATCGTCCTCTACAACTCTCCCGCCCAGCGGGCCGATGCCGAGGCGGCGGTCCGAGAACGAAACGCTGAGGAGAAGCTCGGTCGGCGGGTCGTGACCCAGGTCGTTCCGCTGGAGAAGTTCTACCCCGCCGAGGAGTACCACTGGAACTATTTCCGAAAGAATCCGGACCGCGGGTACTGCCAGATGGTCATCTCGCCGAAGATGAAGAAGTTCCGGAAGAGCTACTCCGACCGGCTGGCCACTCCGACCTAGGCGGGGCGTCGGCCCCTCCGCCCTACGGGCGGGGGAGCAGGAAGAGGATCCCGGCGATCAGCGCCAGGATGGCGCCGAGGAGGACCAGAACGCCTCCCGTGAGGAAGATCAGGACGACGATGCTGACCACGACGAGGATCACGCCGCCCGCGGTCGCATACTCGCGGGGGCGGCCGCCGGAGAGCGCGACGAACACCAAGATCAGGAGGCCGACGACCAGCTGCTCGAACGCGAGACCGGTCTGACCGAGCCCTTCCCGCAAGGATCGGTCGATGGCAGCGAAGATCACGCCGGAAAAGAACGTGACCACCGACCCCAGGAGGATCAGGATCCCCCCGAGGAACCCCAGGGACTTGGCGAGCGAGTTCGACCGCATCCGTCGGGTGGGCCTCCGGGTCTCGAGGAAGCTCGGGAATGGATAACGCCGCCGAACGGCGGGGCTAGGGGACGATCTCGCCCGGGACGCCCGCGGTCGCCACGGGAGGCGCGGAAGTCCCCGTGGTCCGGTGGCCGTGCGGCTCGAATCCGAGCGCCCGGAGCTTCCGGAGCGTGAACATCAGTAATCCGACCACGAGCGTGCCGATGCCGGCGATGAGGAACGGGGTCTGGGCGGAGCCGAGGGTCAGCGTGAGCAGGCCGCCGAAGTACTGACCGAACGGGACCATGGCGTAGCTGCCCACCTCGTCGGCAGCGAGGACCCGGCCGAGGAGCTCGTTCGGGACCGTGGCCTGCAAGGTCGCGAGGAAGACGGTCATGTACATCCCTGGGAAGATGCCGAACAGGACCATATCCGGAAGGCTGAGCCAGATCGTGTGGCTGAGCCCCAGGATCAGGACGCTCACCCCCTCCCCAGCGGTGACCAGGGCGAGCACTTTGCCGGCGTTCCGCTCGAAGGGGAACCGCCCCATCAGCAAGCTCCCGAGAGCGACTCCGAGACTCGAACCCGTGACCATCGCCCCGTAGAGGATGGCGTTCGAGATCCCGAGGGTGTCCGCGGCGTAGAGCCCGAGCTCGACGAACGCCACCGTCGACAGGAAGTTGATCACGAGCGCGGTGACCGTAATCTCGAGCAGTTCCTTCCGCTTCCAGAGGTAGGCATAGCCCTCGCGGGCGTCGTGGACGAACGAGGCGGGCGGTCCGGACCGGGGCGCCGGACGGTCCTCGTGGACGCTCAGGAGGGCGACCTGCGCCACGCCGAGGAACGTCAAGGGGAGCAGCATCGCCAACCCGGCGACCGGTCGACCGAGGGCGAGGATCCCGGTCGCGCCGAGCGAACCCGCGATGCTCACGAGGATCGAGAGCGCGAAGATGAGCCCGTTCGCCGACGCCAGCTCCGACGAGGGGAGGATCTTGGGGAGGGAGGCGTTGTACGCGGGTCGGAAGAGGGTCGTCGCCGCGCTGATCGCCGCCCAGCAGGGGAGAAGGAGCAAGGCCCAGGCCGGGACGAAGTATCCCGGCGGCCCGGGGAGAGCGATGGCGGCGTCGGGTCGGGCGTAGAGGTCGACGAAGAGCCCGAAGGCCCCGAGGAGCGTGAGCGCGTTCGTGACCCGCATGAGGTGGCGTCGTTCGGTCCGGTCCGCGAGGGTCCCGGAGACGAGGGCCGCCGCCAACGTCGGGAGCGCGGCGGCGAGGCCGACGAGGGCGAGGGTCAGGGCCGCGTAGCCGAGGTGCCCCGCGTACTCGGGGGCGGTGGCGATCGACCAAACGAGAACCAAAACCACCGCGGCCGGGGCACCGTAGGAGAAGGAGCCCGCGACCCCGAAGCTTCGAATCTCCGGCCGGGCCAGAAGGCTTCGGTAGGAGCTCGCCAACGTTGTACCGCGGCGCCGACTCGACGCGGGAGCCATAATGGTTCCGACGAGGGCCCCTCCGTCGACCGATGTCGCCGTGGGCCCGAACTCCCAACCGGTGCACCCGGGGGGTCTGTCGGGTTCGGTGAGGGCGCACGCTTTGACCGTCGCTTTCGTGGGGGAATCGCCCGATGCGGATTGTCCACGTCGACCCCAAGACCGGCGTCCGCAAGCTCCTCCTCCAGACCCCGAGCGACCTTTGGCGAACGGCTCGCCTCGTCCGTCCGGGGGACCGGGTCGGCGCCTCCACGACCCGGCGCGACCCGGAGGCGCCCGAGGACGCCCCGGCCGCGCAACGCGAGCGGCGCCGGGTGTTCCTCGTGGTCCTCGCCGAACAGGTGGAGTTTCACGGGTTCTCGAAGCACGTCCGGGTGACCGGCCCGATCGTCGAGGGGCCGTTCGATATCGGCCGTCATCACACGCTCGACGTCGACGTCGGAGAGACCATCTCGGTGCAGAAGGAATCCTGGGCCGCCGGGGACTTCGCGCTCTTGGACGAGGGGGTCGCGGGTGCGGGCGAGCCGAAGCTCGTGGTCGCCACGGTCGACTGGGGTGAGGCCACGATCGTCCGATTGCGCGGGAGGTCGGTGGAGACGGTCGCCGACGTTCGCCGGACCCTCGCCGGCAAGCGCGAGGGAAGCGGGCAGGCGGAGAAGGACCGCCGGACGTACCTGGAGGAGCTCGTCGGGATCATCGCCCCCGAGCTCGCGGACGCGTCGACGGTCGTGGTCGCCGGGCCCGGATTCCTGAAAGAGCAGCTCTCCGCGGCGCTGGCGGAGGCGGTGCCGGCCCATCGCGGCAAGATCCGGATCTTCGCCACGGCGGAGACCGGCCGCGTCGGGCTCGACGAGTTGCTCCGGTCCGGTCGGGCCGCCGAGGCGCTTCGAGGCTCGGCCGCCGCCGAGGAGGCGGACCTCGTGGAGAAGCTGGTCACCGCGCTCGGCGGGGTGCGGGCGGCGGTCGGACCGGCGGAGGTCGAAGAGGCCGTGAACGCGGGCGCCGCCGAGACCGTGCTCGTCTCCGAAACGCGCCTCTCCGAGCCCGCCACCCAGTCGACGCTCGAAGCGTCGAAGGGGGCGAGGGCCCGGGTGTTCGTGGTCCGGGACGACGGGGACGCAGGGAAGCGTCTCCATGGGCTCGGCGGGATCGGAGCCCTGCTGCGGTACGATTGGTTGCCGAGCGGGGGTCGCCGACGGCCCGACGGCCGCTGACCGAGTCTACGGGATCGCCTGGACGGCTTCGCGCAGGTCCTCGAAGCGGCGCTTCAGGTCCTTCATCGCGTACCGGAGCGCCTCGCGCGCGCTCAGGCTGCCATCGGTCTGGAAGTTGAGGAAGAACCGCTCGGTGTCCGGCTCGACCTTCACGCTGCCGTGCTCGCAGCTCTTCTCGCACGCCCAGCAGAGGATGCACTTCGACTCGTCCGTGACCGTGATTTTCCCCGCGTCGTACTCGAGGATGTTGACCGGGCACGACCCCGCCGCGCGCTTCAGGCACGCGTCGGTGCAGCCGGAGCGCTTCGCGATCTTGATGTGCGGTCGGGGCGAAATGCCGACGGCGTGCGCGACCTGCCACTTCGCGTGCTCGCGGGCGGTGCCCACAACGGCCGTCGCGTAGGCGAGGAGGGCCTGCCGCGCGCCCAGCCGGACGATCGGAACTTCGGGCTCGAGGATCGCCATCGTCGCGTCGCCGAGCGGCGTGATGTCCCGGGCGTAGACGGTGCACGGGCCCTTCTTGTCGATGGAATACATCATCTGACAGTGGGGGCACCCTTGCCCGCCACAGGTGCAGTCGGCCTTTCGACGGAACTGGCCCAGGTCCGTCGGGATGGGCAGGAGGCCGAGCCGGAGGGCCACGCCCTCGTCGAACATGCTGGTGGAGGAGTCGTAGTCCTTCCCGGTCGCCTCGTCCCGGATGGGACCGAGGTGGAACTCGATGTCCTCGATGGCGAGCTTCGGCACGTCGGAGAGGAGCGTACGGCGGATCGCGTTGACCTTGGCCGCGCTCGCGCTCGAGAACTCGAGGCGGAGCTCGCGGGGCTTCAACTCGACGAGAGCAACGTCCACGTTACACCCGCCGGCCGCGCCGGCCTCCCTTCGCCTTCGTGCCGTCGTG
>JAKIVT010000054.1 GCA_022750415.1 Thermoplasmata archaeon | reverse complement strand
TTGGGTGGGGGACGCGGAAAGGGAGGTCGCGATGAGCGGGAGGACCGCCCCGATGTTGTACCAGTTGAACGCGTAGACGATCCGGACGACGAACAGAGCGCCCGAGGGAACGGCCCGTCGGCCGGGCGGGAGCTCGGTCACGACGGCTCACTCCGGAAGCAGACCGTGGGACCGGAAGTACCGCAGGAGTCCCATCGCCGCCATGTCGTACCCGGAGACGAGGGCGCCCCGGTCGTCGCTCGTCGCCGCGTGGCCCGCGGCGCGGGCGACCGCTTCCTCGTGGTCCCGCAGGGCCTGCGCGACGTAGGCGACCTCGGGATTGACCCGGGCGGCCCCGATCGCCACATCGCGCCACTCCTCGACCGCCCGTCGGTACGAGACCAAGTCGGCCTTCGGGTCCTCGGAACCGCCGAAATGGGTCCGGAGCAGGGTCTTCGCCTCGGCGGCGGCCATCTTGTCCAAGCTCTCGAACAGGAGGTCGAGGTCGAGGTCCGGGGGCGGCACGGCCGGCCGCGCCCGCCATCCGTCGGAGAGGAGGACCCCCGCCGCGTCTCCGGTAAACACCGCGGACAGCCCGGTGTCGAGGAAGGCGAGGTGGTGCTTCGCGTGCCCGGGCGTGGCGATCACCACGAGGTCGCCGTCCGTCAGCGGAAACGATTCCCCCCCATCGAGCGGGCCGAGCCGGAGCGCGGGGGTCGGGACGATGGGGCCCCACAGGTCGTCGGACGCGGGTCCCCACGCGCGCCGCGCGCTCTCGACGAGCTTCGTCGGGTCGACCAGATGGCCGACCCCCGCCCGGTGGGCGAAGAGCTCGGCCTCGGGGAACCGGTCCGCCGCGGCGCCGAGAGCGCCGGCGTGGTCAAGGTGGATGTGGGTTACGAAGATTCGCGCGATCTCCCGAGGGTCCACCCCTGCCCGGAGCACGCCCGCGACGAGACGTTCGAGGCAACTCGTCGGCCCCGTCTCGATGAGGGTCCAGCCGTCCGGGCCCGGGAGGAGGAAGCAGGCGATGAGCCCCTCGTTGTCGCGGAAGCCGATGTCGATGAGGAGCCGGCCCTGACCGAGCTCGTGGACCGCCGGAGCTTTCACGTCCCTCCCAGGGCGACCGGCCAGCCGTTCGAGACGATCAGGAACATGACGATGGTGAACGCGGCTGCCACCGCGAACACGCCGCCCCAGATCCGGGTGTCCCACCGGAGCACCTTGCGACCGTCGAGCGGACCGAACGGGACCATGTTGAAGGTCGCGAACCAGCCGTTGATGAAGGCCAACAGCACGAGGAACATCACCGCCGCCGAGAACCCCGGCTGGGTGCGGAGGGCGAGTCCCGCTCCGGCGAACACCGACCCCTCCACGAGGTTCAATGCCGGGCCGGCCAGGCTCGTCCTTCCCCAGTCCCGCACGCCCCCCATCCCGCCGACGACGGTGGCACCGGGAGCGGCGAACAGAAAGCCGAAGATGGCCGTCACGACGGAGAAGAGAAGGCCGACGGGAGACATCCGGAACTCGGCCCAGAATCCCAACCGCTGGGCGGCGACCTTGTGGGCGAGCTCGTGCGCCAGGAACCCGGTCAGGGCCGCGGCCGCCCCGAAAGCGAGTCCCGCCGCGACGGCTCCGGGGTCGAACCCGCCGAACTGGACCGAGCCGATCAGCCCCGTCTCGACGATGGCGATGTCGACCGTCAGGACGACGAACGCGATGAGGATGTGCCCGATCTCGGTCGGGGACGTGGTCAACTTCTTGGAGGGAACCGGCTGGGCTCCGACCCAGTAATTGTTGCTCGGAACCCCCGTCCAGCCGCTCACCGTTCCGCCTCCTCGGTCGGTGGGGGAGGGTCCCACCGTTGTATTGGCATCGGTGGACTCGCGACCCCACCCTTCAGGAGCGAGCGGACCAGAGAAATGCCATGGGCGAGCCGGGGGCCGGGTCGGCTGAAGTACGCTTCATCCGCGAGCCAGACCCCCCGTTCGGCCCCCCGCCCCACGAGGCGATTTCCCCAAGGGGAGTCCGACAGCTCTCGTGCGGTTCGAGCGACCGAGAAGCTGCACGGGGCGACGACGACCAGGGAGGGGTGCGACCGGTGGATGGCGGCCCATGTGGTCCGGTGCCCGACCGCACCCGGCCGGGGGCCGAGCGCCGACCCGCCGGCCCGCTCGATGATTTCCGGCGTCCAGAGCCCCGCCAGGATTGGGGGGTCGAGCCACTCGACGACGGCGACGAGAGGGCGCTTGGAGGGGGACGGAGGCGCGGGCCGGGAACGGAGCGTCGCTCCCAACCTCCGACCGGCGATGGGCGCGCCGATGGCCCTCCCGACGGCCTCGATCGTATCGGCGACCTCCGCCAGGGTTCGCGGGGTTAGGCTCACGATCTGTGGGTCGACACCGGCGAGGCGGCAGGCGGCGGCCACTTCGGCGTCCGCGACGGAGCAGACTCCGCACAGGTCCTGGGTCAGAATCACGTCCGGACGGAGGCGAGCGAGGAGGGGGACGTCGAGGATGTAGAGACTCTCGCCGGCCGAGCGGGTGGACCGAACCCGGTCGTCAATCTCCGCCGAGGGTCGGTCCCCGTCCCACGCCCGGGCGCGCATGACCGCAGGGAGCTTCCGGACGCTCCCGGGGAAATCGCATTCGGAACTTCGTCCGACGAGATCCCTGCCGCGACCGAGCGCGACCACCATTTCGGTGGCGCTCGGCAGGAGCGAGACGATGCGCACGGGAACTCGCTCCGCTCCCCGGCGAACGGCCTAGCGGGACCGACGGGATTTGCCGGCGCGAGCGCGGGTCGCGCCACGCCGAGGCGAAGTCGGAGATGGGCGCCTCGCCGCGCGCTTCACCTTGGCGGCCGGCCGACGAACGTCCGGGAGTTCGGCGGGCCCGGCCCCCGCCACGCGAGGGGCGGGGACGGGGAGTCCCAGATGCTCGCAGAGGGCCCGCTCGGATTCGTACGAGAGGCCGAGCGCGCGCGCCCGGTCCCGCTCCCGATTCGCCTCGGCGGCGGTGGCGGTCCGCTCGAGGGTGACCGCGTGCAGGAAGCGGAGCCGCGGGTCGTCCGGCATCCCTTGGAGCATCTTCTCGACCTCCGACCGGGCCTCGGTCCACGCCCGCGCATCGAGGAGCGCGGCGAGCAGGTGCGCTCGAACTTCAGGCCGCCCCGAGTCCTCGGCCAAGAGCGCCCGGAACGCTTGGATCTCCTTCTCGGGCTTTCCCGTGGCCCCCAGGACCGCCGCCTTCCCGATCCGGGCCTCGACGTGGCCCGGGGAGATTCGAAGGATCTCGTCATAGGTCCGGTCCGCCTCGATCGGGAGTCCCAAGGCGAGCAGCGATTGACCGACCCCGACCTTCGCGGGGGTGAATTCCGGCTTCAGGTCGGCGGCCTGCCGGTAGAACCGCAACGCGAGCGCCGGGACGCCCCAGTTCTGCCAGGTCTCCGCGCGGCTCATCACCGCATCGAGTTGTCGGGCGGAGGGGAGGAGTCTCGCCCGCCGCGGCTCGACGGACCCTCGAGGGGGTTCGCCAAGCTCTTCGCCCAACCCGAGCCCCTTCGCGAGCTCGGTGAACCGGGCCCCCTCGACGAGGGTGCCTCCCCCACGGAGGATCTCGGCCCCCAACGCGAGCGGGATCCGGTCCGGCGTCAACACCACGACCTTCGACGGCGTCTCGGGCACTTCGGCGAACAACTTCCGGACGTGCTCGAGGGAGAGGAGGGTCGTGTCGTCCACGAAGGCGTAGAGGAACCCGTCCGGAGTCTGCAGGAGGAGCAGTTCGTCCCGCGTCCGAACCGCGGCGACGCTCTGGCCCATCGCTTCCACGAGGCGGCCGACGAACTCCGGGAACCCCGGGTGCGCCATCGTCGAGGGTGACAGGTCCGAGGTTAAATATGTACAACCGTCGAAGGGACGAACCGCCGTGGAGTTCGCCCGGCTCGCCGAATATTTGCCCAAAGTCGAGCGGGCGATCGCCGATTCGTACGCGACCGCCCGTCGGCAGAGCCCAGCGGCGTTCCGCCCCTATCTCGAGCGGTCCCGGGAGTTCACGCTCCGGGGCGGCAAGCGGTTCCGGGCGCTCCTGGTCCTCGCCGGGTATCATCTCGCCACGCGGCGCGAGCCGCTCGCCGCCGTGCCCGCCGCGGCGGCCCTCGAGCACTTCCAGAGCTGGATGCTCATTCACGACGACATCATCGACCATTCCGAGACCCGCCGGGGGGGCCCCACCCTGCACCGCCTCCTCGCCGAGGACCATCGGGCGATGGGAGGTCTCGGTCAACCGGACGACTACGGTCTCGGGATCGGGATCACGCTCGGGGACCTCGAAGAGCCGTTCACCGTCGAGTCCCTCCTGGCCGTTCGTTCGCCGGCGCTACGCCGGCTCGCCGCGATGGCGGAGTACGCGCGGATGACCCGTTGGACCGCCTACGGGCAGCTCCTCGACGTCCGAAACGGGGCGATCGACGTCGCCGGGGTCCGGGAGCAGGACGTCCTACTGGTCCACAAGTTGAAATCGGCCGTCTACACCGTCAGCGCGCCGCTCCGGATCGGGGCGATCCTCGGAGGGGGCCGTGCCGCACTTCTCGACGACCTCGACGCCTTTGGAATGGCGGCCGGCGTCGCCTTCCAACTCCGGGACGATGTGCTCGGGACGGGGTTCGAGTCCGATGCCTCCGGCAAGAGCGCCAACGACCTGCAAGAGGGGAAGCGGACGCTCCTCGTCGTCTACGCTTGGCACCACGGGACGGACGCGGACCGCGAAGCGATCCGGGCGGTGCTGGGACGCTCCGATGCGACGGTCGCCGACCTCGACCGGGCGCGCGAGGCGATCCGAACTTCCGGGAGTCTCGCCCATTCGGAGAAGCAGATCACCGCCCTCCGGGCAATCGCGATGCGGCGGGTCCGACGGAGCCGGTCCCTCGACCCGGCCGGAAAGGCGCTGCTCGGCGAGGTCGCCGAGCGATTGGTCCGGCGCAGCGCCTGAGGGCGCGTTCGACGTCGGGCGCTAGGCGCTGCCTTCGGCCGCGGCGACGACGCCCGCCTTGTCGAGCGCCTCGGTCAGTTCCTTCTGCATCTGGGTGTACTTCTCCTTCAGATGCCCTTCCTGGCGCTCGAGCGACTTCAGTCGGACCTCGAGCGTCTCCTTCTCCTCGGAGAGGATTCCCTCGACCTCGGGTTTCCCTTTCGCTTTGACGAGAAGCCCCCCGATCGGCCGGTAGATGGCGGTGTCCTCCCCGAGGGTCTTCAGCTCGTCGATCGTGTGCACGACCTCCCGCAACTTCATGTCGAATTGCAGGCGCTGCTGCGCGACGTTCGAGAGCTCTTGCTGGATGCGTTGGAACTGCTTCAGGTCGTTCTGAAGCTTCGCCGGTAGGGCCACGAGCGTCGGACGACGGGTTACGGAGATAACGGCTTCGGGCGGGCCGTCGGAACCAGCGGCTCGGCGGCCCGGGCGACGGCTTCCGAAGCGCCCGCGAGGTCCACCCAGCCGAGGTAGGTGTTGGCCGCGGCCCGCATCGCGCCCGATTCCGAAGCCCGAACCTCGATCGTCACCGTCGACGGGGAAGGATGCGCCAGGGTCGCGCTCGTCTTTGGGACCTCGCGGGCCGACTCCGGCGCGAGCGCCCGGAGGAGCCGCTCCGCCGCTTCCGGTGAGTCGAGGCGGACGGTGAAGGTCGCGGACCACCGGGGTGGGTTCACCGCTCGGCCTCGGCCCGAAGGTTGCGGACGAGCCGTTCGGTCTTCCGGGCGGCGGCCCGGACGTACGAGGCGGGGTCGAGGAGTTCGTCGATCTCGGCCGGGCTGAAATGGCGCGCGATGGTCGGGTCGGCCTTGGCCCGCGCGGCGAACCCCTCGGCCGGCACGTCCCGCGTGAGCCGGCGCATCATCTCGTGCGCCTCGGCGCGGGGGAGTCCCTTCGCGGTGAGGGCGAGCATCACGCTCTCGGTCATCGGCATTCCGGCCGATTCGTCGAGGTGCTCGCGCATCCGGTCGGCGTCGACCTTCAGGTGGGTGAAGACGTCGGTCAGCTTCGCCAAGATGTCGTCGGTGAGCACGACCGAGTGCGGGACGACGAACCGCTCGTTCGCCGAGTTGGCGAGGTCGCGCTCGTGCCACAGGACCATGTTCTCCAGCGGCGGAAGGGAGAACGCCCGGACGAGCCGGGCGAGGCTGGTCACGTTCTCCGAGAGCATCGGGTTCCGCTTCTGGGCCATCGTCGAGCTCCCGACCTGCTTCGCCTCGTCGAACGCCTCCTGAACCTCGCCGATCTCGGTCCGCTGGAGGTTTCGAACCTCCGTGGCGAGTCGCTCGGCGGTGCCGGCGATGAGCGCCATCAGGCAGGTGAACTCGGCCAGCCGGTCGCGGCCCACGATCTGGGTGGGCGCTTCGTCGGCCGTCAGCTCGAGCTCGAACATCACCTCGTGTTCGATCGCCTCGGCATGTTCGCCGAACCCGGCGCCCGTGCCGACCGCCCCGGCCATTTTCCCGACGGCGATCCGGGGGGTGAGCTCGTCAAGTCGGCGGCGGTGGCGCATCACCTCGGCGGCCCCGACGGCCGCCTTGTAACCGAAGCTCATCGGGACGGCATGCTGGCCGTGCGTCCGCCCGAGCTCGGGGGTCGCCGCGTGCCGTTCGGCCAGGTCGAGGAGCGCCTCGGCAAGATGGGTCAGTCCGTGGCGAAGGACGTGGGCCGACTCCTTCAGTTCGAGGCCGAGCGCCGTGTCGGTGATGTCCCCCGACGTTGCGCCGTAGTGGACCCACCGACCGGAAGGTCCGGAGGCTTCGGCGAGGGACCGGGCGACCGCCATGATGTCGTGCTTGAGCTCCTTCTCGAGCGCATCGACCCGCTCCAACGTCACCGCGCCGGACCGGGCCGTCTCGTCAATGACCGCGGCCGCTTCCGGTGGGACCACGCCGACCTTGGCCTGGGCCTTCGCGAGGGCCGCCTCGACGCGGAGGCACCGGTCGAGACGCGCCTCCCGGGAGAACAACGCCCGGACCTCGGGTCGGCCGTACCGGAAGTCGATGGGGCAGATCGCCGAGCTGCCCGAATCGCTCACGTCGGCGCGAGCGGGCCATCCGTAATAATGCGTTCGTCCGCGCGGCTCGGGTCGTCGGGAGTGAACGGTTCCGGAGACGACGGAGCGGACCGCAAAGAGACCATGTAGGGGCCGGGCTCACCGGGCCCTCGATGGGGGGAGTCGTCGTCGCCCTCGGCGGGAACGCCCTGCAGCGGCCCGGCGGTCCGGGGGACTGGGCGGAGGCTCGCCGTCACATGCGCTCCACCGTCTCCGCCCTCGTCGAGGTCGTCCGGGACGGAAAGCCGCTCGCGCTCACCCATGGCAACGGACCCCAGGTCGGCCAACTCCTGCGTCAGAACGAGATTGCCGAGCGGGAGGTCCCGCCCCGGCCGCTCGACGTGCTCGGCGCGGAAAGCGAGGGGCAGATCGGGTACCTGATCGCGCAGGAGCTGGAGGCGGCCCTCCACCATGCGCGGCTCCCTCGGTCGGTCGTGGTCCTGATCTCCCGGATGGAGGTCTCGGCCCGGGATTCCGCGTTCCGGAACCCCACGAAACCGGTCGGTCGATTCTACACGGACGTCGAAGCCCGTCTGCTCCGCAAGCGGACAGGGTGGACGCTCAGCTACGACAGTGCTAGGGGCGGTTGGCGCCGCGTCGTTCCCTCGCCCGTTCCGGTCCGCTGGGTCGAGTCCGAGGCCGTCCGCCAACTCCTCGGGAGTTCCTGGGGAGAACGGATCGTCCCGGTGATCGCGGGCGGGGGCGGGATTCCCGTCGTGCGCCATCGCGGCGGTGGCTGGGAGGGCGTCGAGGCCGTGGTCGACAAGGACCGAAGCGCGGCGGTGGTGGCCGAAGCCCTCGGGGCGGAAACGCTGGCGATCGTGACCGATGTCCCCGGTGTCGCCGTCGGGTTTGGGAAGTCCTGGGAGCGATGGCTCGGGGAGGTCAGCGCGGCGGAGCTTGCCGGGCACGCCGCCAAGGGAGAGTT
Organism: Thermoplasmata archaeon; assembly: GCA_022750415.1. Taxonomy (GTDB): domain Archaea; phylum Thermoplasmatota; class Thermoplasmata; order Lutacidiplasmatales; family UBA184; genus Lutacidiplasma. Next base: position 1,502 of record JAKIVT010000054.1, on the reverse strand, counting down.
CGCCGCGGGGTCGATGGGTCCGAAAGTGGAATCGATCCTCCGATTCCTCGATCACGGAGGGCGTCGAGGGGTCGTGACCGACATCCCGTCCCTTCGACGGGCGCTCCGGGGAGAGGCCGGGACCCGGGTCACGCGAGCCTCGCGCTAGCCGGAAGTCTCCCGCCGCACGAGCCGAGCGATCCCGCTCCCATACTGCATCGCGCGCTTCGGGCGGTCCGCCAACCAGGGCGGGAGTCCCCGTTCCCTCGCCCATTTCCGCAGCGTCAACTTGGTCAATGCGGCGCCGGCCGCCGACGGGACGGGAAGGGCGAGCGCCTCGGCCGCGAACTCTCGGTCCAGGAACGGAGCGCGAACGTCCCGGCCGAGCGACTCGGCAATCCTGAGGGTGGCCGGCCAATCGACGTCGAGGAGCCGGGCCCAGTCCGATTGGCGTCGATGCTCCCGCTGGAGATCGTCGAGCTCCCGAAAGTGGGCGTAGCCGCCGAACAGCTCGTCGGCGCCCTGGCCGACCAGGATTCGCTCGGAGTCCGAGGCCCGAATGGCGACGGCGAGGGACACGAGAACCGACCGGGCGGGCTCGGCCTGCTGGGCGAGGTCGTGGGTCCCCAGGACCTCGCGCACGTCGGAAGGCCCGACCTGGACCGATCGCCAAGGGAGTCCGAGCCACGCCGCGCCGGATTCCGCGTCGCGCACCTCGGTCGACCCCTCGACGCCGACCGTGAGGAGGCTGATGGCCGCGACCGACCGGGCGGCGTGCGCGACGAGCGAGGAGTCGACGCCACCGCTGTAGAGAAGGGTCGTCGGGGCCGGCGGGAGGAGGGCGAACCGGACCGCCCGCTCGAATCGCTCATCGAGCCGCGGATACGTCGTCGAGGACACCGAAGAACGCCCCCCGCCCCCCGGCACCGTTCCACGTTTATCTCGCCGGAGGGTCCAGTCGACGCCGTGGACGATCCTGGACCCTCCGCCCCGCGCGGCCGTCGGGCCGTGTTCGTCGACCGGGATGGGACGCTGAACCCCGACCTCCACTATCTCTCCGACCCGGCCCGGGTCGAGGTGTTCCGAGGGGTCGGCGAAGGAATCCGACTCCTGCAATCGCACGGGTACCTCGTGGTCTGTGTGACGAATCAATCGGGGATCGAGCGCGGTTTCTACACCGACGCCGACGTCCGGGCGATCCACGACCGGATTGGCACCCTGCTCGTCCCTCACGGGGCGTCGGTCGACCGGTTCTACTACTGCCCCCACGCCCCCGAGACCCACTGCCGGTGCCGGAAACCCGGGACGGAGTTGTTTGAGCGGGCGTCCCGAGAGCTCGGCATCGAGTTCGGTGGGTCCGCCATCGTCGGGGACCGCAGCCTCGACATGGAGGCGGGCGAACGGCTCGGGCTCCAGACGGCCCTCGTCCCGCAGCCGGGTCACGAGACCGAAGCGGTCGCAGAACTCCGGGAGCGGAAGGCCACCGCCGACTTCATCGCCCCTTCCTTCCGGGCCGCGGCGCT
>JAKIVT010000053.1 GCA_022750415.1 Thermoplasmata archaeon | reverse complement strand
CCACGTCGCAGCTGTCCGCTCCTCCCACGCCGCCCCCTCGAAGCTCCACCTTCCACCGGGGCTCCATCTCGGGTCGAGCTCGGCGCGGGCACTCCCGCGGCCGGCCCAGTCCGACCTCTACTACCTCCAGGCCGGGTCGACGATCTCCCAGCTCAACGCGAGCTCCGCGAGCGGGGTCGCTCGGCTCTCCGAATTCATCCCGCTCGTTCCGAGCCCGTACTCGACCGCGTACGAGCTCAACGGACTGAGCAGCACCGGCGACTGGTGGCAGATCGTCATCGCCTACAACTGGCCCGGGTGCAACTCCGGGTATGAGGAGGCCACGGAGATCTGGGACAACCTGCAGAATTCGGGCCCGATCTCGTGCGATTCCACCGTGAGTCTCTCGACCGGCGACCTAGTCGAGTTGTCGATCTACTTTTCGAGCGGCGGGAACGGCTGCCTTGGCCTGAAGGACATCACGACGGCGGTCACCCACAATCTGTGCAGCGCGCAGCCCGACTCGGGGGCGACGACCTGGTCGTTCCTCAACACCGCGGCCGACGGGAACGGGTACTACACGGGGACGATGACCGAGGTCGTGAACGCCTCCGCCAGCTCCTGTCCCGACTACCTGTACATGCCGGACGTGAAGTTCGTTTTCGCGAACGGAACCTTCGTCACGCAGTACATCCCGTGGTCCGACGAGTTCGACCTCCTGAGCGATGGGTCTCGGACGCTCTGCTACGTTTCCAACTCGGGCACGGCGACGATCTCGCCGGGCGACCCCGCGAGCCAGTACGTCGACACCGCGAGCGGCACGTCCTACGGTCCGCGGTGGGAGGACGGGGAGAACTACTCGATCCAGAGCTCGAAGTACGGCTTCCGGTTCGAGACCGACCCGACCCGTCTCAAGACGATCTCGCTCGCCGGGAGTCCGACGATGCCGATGGCGGGCGCCCTCGTCAACTTCACCGAGACCCTCAGCGGCGGGGTCTCGCCGTTCCACACCCTCTGGCGAATCAACGGGGTGATCACCGGCTCGGCGAATCTCACGTGGAGCTGGCGAGCCGGGCTTGCCGGGGTGTACCACGTGGACGCGTTCGGCGTGGACGCCAACGGCGATGTCATCGGACCCTCGAACGTGGTGAACATCACGGTCCCAGGACCCCTCGCCATCTCGGGGATTACTACAACGCCGGTCGCCGGCACGGACGCGGGGCTCGCCGTGACGATCACCGCAGAGATCTCGGGCGGGTACGGATACTGGGTGTTCAACTGGACGGGGCTCCCGGCGGGCTGCGCGCCCGCCAACCTGAGCGCCATCGCATGCTTCCCGAGCGCTCCCGGTGCCTCGAACATCTCGGTCACCGTGAAGGACGCGAACGGGAGCCAGGTCCACGCGGGACCGCACCTGTTCGAGGTCTTCCCCACGCTCGCCGTGGGGATCATTTCCTCGGAAACGGCGCTCGATGTCGGTCAGACCGTCTACTTCACGGCCAATGTCTCCGGTGGGTCGGGCGGCGACACGTACGTCTGGTCGTCGTTCGCGGGTTGCACCGGATTCGGAATTCAGATCAGCTGTACTCCCACCACCCTCGGCCCCGAGTACGTGTTCGTGACCGTGAACGACACGGTGGGCGCGATCCAACTCAGCCCCGGACTCAACTTGCAAGTGTACGGGGCCCTCGCCGTCGCCCTCCGGCCGGGCCAGATCCTCGCCGACCAAGGCGGGAACTTCAGCATCCGGGCGGCGGTGACCGGCGGCGCCTACCCGCTCCAGTATGGATGGTACGGGCTGCCGCTCGGCTGCGCGCCGACCGGACCGGTGGCGAACTGCTCCCTCCCGGACGCGGCAAACTACATCGTGGGTCTCCAGGTGACCGATTCCACGCACGCGGTGGTCTCCGCGACGACCGCCGTGGTCCTCGGACACTCGCCGGCTACGGTATCGGTGGCCTCCTCGGCGAGAACGTTGGCCCCCAACGGGACCGTGACGTTCACGGCCACCGCGTCGGGAGGCTCGGCGCCGTTCAAGTTCCGGTGGAGCGGCCTTCCGGACGGGTGTGGCGGGCCGGGCGCCGCCGAGGTCACCTGCACGCCGACGCTGACGGGAAATTACTCCGTCGTCGTTGTCGCGACCGACGTCGCCAACGTGAGCGTCCGGGCGTCGGCGAGCTTCACCGTGGCCGGGAACACGACGAGCGTTCCGCCGACGACCTCGGCGGCCAGCGACTCGTTCCTGCCGTTGGTGGTCATCCTGGTCGTCGTGATTCTCGCGGTGGCCCTGGCCGCCGTCTGGGCCAAGCGGCGTTACAAGTAGCCGAACTGCCGGCGCGCGAACTCGCTCATCTTCTCGGGGGTCCAGGGAGGCTCCCAGACGAACTCGACGGTCGCCTTCGCGACGGTGGGGACCTTCTCCATCGCGAGCTTGATCTCGTCGGCGAGGACGCCGGCCACCGGGCAGCCGGGAGCGGTGAGGGTCATGTGGAGCGTGACCTCGTCGCCGGTCCAGGCGAATCCGTAGATGAGCCCAAGGTCCACGATGTTCATCGGGATCTCGGGGTCGTAGATCTTCTTCAGCTCCTTCGTGATCGCGGCCTCGACGTCGGCGTGAGGGCCGGGAGCGGCACCGGCGGCGGGGGTCGGCGCGCCGTCGGCGGGCGGAGCGGCCGTTGGCCCAGAGGGGGTGGGCGTGGGCGTGGGTCCCGCGGTTGCCTCGGCGTCTCCCATCGACCGACCGAGCCTCGGACGGGGTATAACGTCGCAGGGGTCGATGGCGTCGTCGCCACTTCGACGGACAAGCCGTTTAAGGTCGGCCCGGGTGGGCCGCCCGATGAAGGACGTTCACGCGATGGCGCCGGACCACGGCCGGCTCGAACTCCACCGGGTCGGCGTGACCGGGGTCCAAAAGCCGCTCGTCGTGCAGCGGCCGGACCGGGCCCTGACCCTGACGGTCTCCTTCTCAGTCGCCGTGGACCTCCCCTCGACTCGGAAGGGGTCGGACCTGTCGCGGAACGCCGAACTCCTGGCCGAAGTGGTCGACTGGACCGCCCAGAAACCGGTCGAGAGCCTGGAATCGGCGTGCTCGACGATCGCAAAGGAGCTGCTCGCCCGCCATCCGTATGCCCGCGACGCGGAGGTCCGCGCGGAGGCGCTCTACTTCGCCCTCCGCGGGATCACGGTCGCGAAGCAGAGCTTGGAGGATTTCCATCTGTTCGCCGAGGCCACGGCTCGACGGGGGGCCGACGGGACGGTCGTCCTCGAGCGCGCAATCGCCGCGGAAGCGGTGGGGATGACGGCCTGTCCGTGCGCGATGGTCACGGCGCGGGAGAAATTGACCCGCGAGTTCCCGCTGCTCGCCGACCCGTCGCTCGCTACCCTTCCGATCGTCACGCACAACCAACGCAACCGGACTCGGCTGACGTTCGACCTGCCGGAAGGAACGGAAGTCGAAGTCGACCGGATGCTCGAGGCCGTCGAGGGGGCCCAGTCCTCTCCCACGTACGCGATCTTGAAGCGCGGAGACGAAGCCGACGTCGTCCTGAGGGCCCACCGCCACCCGAAGTTCGTCGAGGACGTGATGCGCGACCTGCTCGCCTCGCTCCCGGCCCAATTCCCGACCATGCCCGATGCGACCGGGGTGCGCGTCGTGACGGTCAGTGAAGAGTCGATCCACAAGTACGACGTCACCTCCTCGCACCGGACCACTCTCGGGGAACTGCGCGCCCACGCGACGTAGCGGGGCGGGAAGGTCCGTCCCGTGCGCTACGCCCTCGACGGAGTCCGTCGAAGGCCCGGCCGCTCGGCCCTGACGGCCTTGGGGATTGGTCTCGCCACGGGGCTCGTGACGGTCCTGCTGGCGCTCTCCGCCGGAGTGCAAGATAGCGCCTCCCGGCTGGCGACCGCGAGCGGCGTCGACCTGATCGCAACGAGCGCCAACACCTCCCTGACGAGCACGAGCTTTCCCCCGGTCACCGACGCTCACGCGATCCCCTCCGGGTTCACGCATGCCGACCCGAACGTCGCCTCAGCGAGCCCGTGGCTGGTCACATCGTTCGTGTTCGCGAACAGCTCGCTCTACGCTGCCGCGAATGCCTCTCCCTCGGGAGCTGGGATTCCGGGTGGGTGGGGCCCCGCGAGCGGAGAAGGGGTCGGTTGGATCCCGGGCGCGAACACGGGGCTCGAGACTCCGGCGGTCGCGAAAGGCCCGGGATTCTCTAGTGCTGGCGACCCCCACTATGGCAACGGGACGTACGGAGGGCCGTACACCCACGAGGTCGTGCTCGACGACGGAATGGCGGGGGTCTTGAAGGCGACCGTCGGCAGCGTCGTGTACGTGAGCGTTCAGTCCCTCGCGTCTCCGGCGGATGCGCTCGGCTGGTACCACAACGCGACGCCGTTCCGGGTCGTCGGAATCTCCGGCCCGTTCTTTCTCATCCCGTCCGCGCTCCTCGGGTTCTTCTACCTCTCCGAAGCCCAGACGCTCGCCGGTGCCACCCAGGTGGGTCGCGACGAAGCGTCGGTCGTCCTCGTCCATCTGACGGACCCCACGCATCCGGCGGCGGACCAGAGTGCTCTCCAGCACGCGTTCCCGGGCCTCACGGTGTTCACGCTCGCGAACATCCTCGGCGCGGTGCAGTCGGTCGTCGACCTCTACCGGACCTTCGGGACCCTCATCGGGCTCGTTGCCCTACTCGTCGCGGCGCTGTTCGCCACGACGGTCCTCACGATGTCGGTGGATGACCGGAGCCAGGAGATCGCCACGTTGCGCGCCATCGGATTCGCCCGGTCGACCATCGGCCGGTACGTCGTCGAGGAGGCGCTCATCCTCGCGGCCCTTGGACTGGCGGTGGGTCTCGCGGGTGGGTTCGCGGGAGCGTTCCTCCTCAACCGGTTCCTGGTCAATCTCCTACCCGGCCTGCCGAGCGGCTTTTCGTTCGTCTCGTACGACGGCACGGTCGTCGGCAGCGCCATCTTGGAGGTGACGGTGATCGGCTTGCTCGCGGCTATCCTTCCGGCCGTGCGGGCGGTTCGGCTTCCGATCGCCGAGGAGCTGAGAGCCCCGTGAGTCGGCGCCCGCGGTTGTCGCACACGGCGCTGCAAGACCTCCTCGCCGTCGCGGCGATCGCGACGGCCGTGGCGCTGCCGGTCGTCCTCCTATCCGTCGGCGGGGGCGTCTCCAGCCACGAGCGGGCGGCGCTCGAGAGTTCCGGATTCGTGATCACCGTCTCCGCCCCTGGAACCCACGGCGTCGGCGATGCCCACTCCTTGACGCGGCAGATCGACGGCGTACCGAGCGTCGCGGCGGCCTCGCCGGCGCTGAGCGTGGCCGTCGACCTCTTCGGACCGACGGGAGTTCGGGAACCCGCCCTCGCCGAAGGGGTCCTCCCAGGACCGTTCTTGGCGACCCTGAGTCCGACCGAACGGAGCGCGTTCCCCTCCCCGCTCCCCCTCGGTGACCCGGATGACACGGCCCATTTCGCGAACGGCACCTACACCGGACCGGCGACGAACGAAATCCTGCTCGCGGAGCCGACGGCGGCGGCATTGGGAGTTTCGGTCGGTGGGACCGTCGGCGTCGGCGACGAGTCGAACGCCTCGGGATCGACGCCGTACACCGTGACCGGGGAGTTTGGCACCCCGTCCGGCGTCCTCGGCCCAATCGCAGGTTTCGCCGTCATCGTCCCGCTGTCCGACCTCCAAGTGCTCACCGGTGTCGGTCGCGCCAACGGTACGAGCGGCCCGCTCCTCGACGCGGCGGACACGATCGAGGTCTCCCTCGTCGGAGCGGCGTCGACCGACCCGTCCGCGGTCGACCGGGCCGCATCGGCCATCCAATCGCTCGTCCCGTACTACGGGGTGACGACTCTCTCCGACCAGGTGGTGGAGCTGGACCAGGCCGACTCGGTCCTCACGGGATTCTACCTGGCTCTGTCCGCGACGGCGATCGTCATCGGACTTCTCTTTCTCACTCTGGTGCTCCTCCGGAGGGTGGAGGCGGAACGCCGGTCGATCGGCATCCGACGGGCCATCGGACTCCCCCGCTGGTCGATCGTCGTGGGGCTCGTCGGACGCGCGGGGGCCATCTCCTCGGCCAGCGTCGTCCTCGGAGTCGGGGGAGGGTACCTCGCCATCGTCTTCCTGCGCATGTTCGGCTCGGGGGACGTTCCGACGATCGCCGCCCTGGCGGTTTTCGACCCCCGGACGCTCGCCGAGCTCGGCGCGGGGACGGTGGGGTTGTGTCTCCTCGCCAGCGCGGCCGCCGCCCGGGCGGCGCTCCGGCTGCCGCTCGCGGAGGCGCTGCGATGAACCGCACCCGGGCTCCCGCCCTCTCGCTCCGAGGGATCCGCAAGACGTACGGCAGTGGCGCCGGGGAGGTGCGGGCCCTCGACGGGGTCGACCTCGACCTTCCGCCCGGGAGTTTCGTGAGCGTCGAAGGCCCATCGGGCTGCGGCAAGACGACGCTCCTCAACCTGCTCGGGCTCCTGGACGTCCCGAGCGAAGGGACCGTCGCGTGGGATGGCGCTCCGGTGGGGAGTCTTCCAGAGCGCGAGCGGGCCCGTCGGAGACTGACCGGGGTTGGCTTCATCTTTCAACGATTCTACCTCCTTCCGACGTTGACCGCCGAAGAGAACGTGGCCCTCCCGATGCGCGGCGCGGACCGGAAGGCCGCCGACCGGACCACGAGGGCCCGGGCTCTCCTCGATTCGGTCGGTCTGAGCGGACGTCGCGCCTCCCGTCCCCATCAGCTCTCCGGCGGGGAGGAACAGCGTGTCGCAATCGCTCGGGCCCTCGCCAACGAACCCGGGCTCCTCCTCGCCGACGAGCCGACGGGCGAACTCGACCGGGCGAACACCGAGTCGGTCCTCGACCTTCTCGTGGAGGCCCAGCATTCGACGGGCTCGACCCTCGTGCTCGTGACGCACAATCCGGCGGTGGCCCGACGGGCGAACCGCCATCTCACGATGGCGGACGGCCGCATCGTATCCGACGTCCGGGAGCCCTAAGATGGCCCGCATCGCCATCCTGCTCCGCGACCGATGCCACCCGAAGGAGTGCCAGTGGGAGTGCCAGGCCTACTGCCCCCCCGTCCGGATGGGTCAGGAGTGCATCGTCGAGGGGACCGACGGCCGCCCGGTGATCTCCGAGACGCTTTGCATCGGCTGCGGCATTTGCGTCCACAAGTGTCCGTTCGATGCGATCAAGATCCTCAACACGCCCGAGGCCGACGAGCGGGAGATCGTCCATCGGTACGGCTACAACGGGTTTCGGCTCTACCGGCTCCCCCTACCTCCCCCCAAGGGAATCACGGGGATCCTCGGACCCAACGGGACCGGCAAGTCGACCGCACTACGGGTTCTGGCGGGGGTGGAGCGGCCGAACCTCGGGAAGTACGACCATCCCCCGGGGTGGGACGAGGTCCTCGAGCGGTACCGCGGGACCTCCCTGCACGCCCACTTCGAGAAGATCGCACGGGGCGAGCTCCGGACCGCGTTCAAGCCCCAGTACGTCGACAAGCTCGTCGACGAGGGCGGAACGGTCGAGGAGTTCCTCACCCGCACCGGGGTCGAGCCGAAGACGGCCCTTCGGTCGGTGGACCTCGAACCGAAGGCGGACCGCCCGCTCACCGAGCTATCGGGCGGGGAACTGCAACTCCTGGCCGTGGCCCGCACGATCGGAACCGACGCCGACCTCTACCTCGTTGACGAGCCATCGAGCTACCTCGACATCATCCACCGGTTGCAGGTGGCGCGGCTCCTGCGGACCCTCGGGGAGCGGAAGAGCGTGGTCGTCGTCGAGCACGACCTCGCCCTGCTCGACTACCTCGCCGACCAGGCCCACCTCGTCTACGGTGAGGAGGCCGCGTTCGGGGTGATCTCGCACCCGATCGCGATGCGGAGCGCGATCAACACCTACCTGAACGGCTACCTGAAGGACGAGAACGTCCGGTTCCGGACCGAGCCGGTACGGTTCGTCGCCCATCCGCCGAAGCTTCCGACCCGAACGAACGTGCTCGTCGCGTTCGATGCGCTGGAAAAGCGGTTCGACCGGTTCCACCTTTCGGTGGGCGCGGGCGAGCTCGCGAAGGGCGAGACCGTCGGGATTGTGGGCCCGAATGCAACGGGAAAGACGACGTTCGTTCGGATGCTCGCCGGTGTGGAGGCCCCGACGGTCGGTACTCCCCCCAAAGGGGTGACCGTGAGCTACAAGCCGCAGTACCTGAAGGCCACCAACACGGCGAGCCTCCGCGAGCGGCTCGAGCTCTTGCGAGGCGACCCGACGTTCGATGCCGGCGTCTTCGAGCGAGAACTCGTTCCCGGCCTCCACCTGGATACGCTCCTCGACGTGGCGCTGCCGGACCTTTCGGGCGGGGAACTGCAACGGGCGGCGGTCGCCCTGGCGCTCGCCCGGCCGGCGATGCTCTACCTGCTCGATGAGCCCTCGGCGTACCTTGACGCCGACGAGCGGATCGCCATGGCGAAGTTGATCCGGCGCCAGGTCGAGCGGCAGGCCGTGAGCGCCCTCATCGTCGACCACGACGTGTACTTCCTCGACCTGGCGTGCGACGCCTTGATGGCGTTCCGGAAGGAGGGGAGGTCCGGCGGAGTCGGCGCCGGCCCGTTTGCCATGCGCGCCGGCATGAATCTCCTCCTGAAGGAAGTCCAGGTCACGTTCCGACGGGACGCGGAGACGCTCCGTCCGCGGATCAACCGGGAAGGATCGGTCCTCGACCGGGAGCAGCGCGAACGGGGCGAGTACTACTACGAAGCGGCCGCCTAGGCCGGCCGTCCCCCCCCCCCACCGCGCACGCCCACCCCGGTTTCGCCGCCCGGAGCCGGCCGGCGTCGGGAGAATTCATGAAGCCGGTGGGCCTGCTTACGGCCGTGCCCGGAATGCCGATGCCTAAGGCGGGCGCGACCGCCATCGCCACGTTCGAGGCGTTCCTCCCCGTGCGACCGGATGTCCGACGGCGCCCGGTGTTCGGTCAGCCGGCGGCGTTCGTCGGCGGGAACATGTTCCTCGGTGTGTTCGGCGACCGGGTGTTCGTGCGGCTCTCCGAGGCGGACCGGGCTCTCGCCGAGAAAACCGTGGGCGCCACGACGTTCGAGCCCATGCCGGGACGGCCCATGCGCGAGTACATGGTCCTGCCCGCGGCCGTTTGGAAGGACCGGAAGAAGGCCATGGAGTGGGTCGACCGCTCGTTGCGGTACGCTGGGGAGCTGCCGGCAAAAAAGCCCAAGCCCCCCAAGTGACCTCCCCGAAACGCCCCGAGGCCGCCGCTGGCGCCGCGTGGAACCCTTAAGGGAAGCGACCCTCGTTCGTCGTCGGAATGAGCGACACCACGGGACGGTTCCGGGCCGGTGCCCCGGTTTCGGCCGGCGTGGTCTTCCTGTACGGACTCCTCGTCGTAATCGTCGTCTACGCCACGTCGCGCGCGTCGTTCTCCTCGAACCCGATCGTGCCCGAGTTCCTCGTCGCGGTCCTCTTCCTCTTCCTGGCTCGCCACGTCTCCACCTACTATGTCCT
>JAKIVT010000052.1 GCA_022750415.1 Thermoplasmata archaeon | reverse complement strand
TGTGGAACTCGGCCGGCGAGAGTGTCCTCTCTACGTGCGCGAACACGACGACCCTCGCGCCCTTGGTGGTTCCCCCACCCACGCCGGCGTTCTCCTATCTGACCCTCACGGACATCGCCGCGACCTCCGTCACGGTTTCGTGGACCTACCACGGCGGGCTGGGGGCATCGGCGACGTCGAACGTGGAGTATTTCATCGTCCTCGTCGGCACGAGTTGTGCGAGTCCGGAGCACTCCAACCTCGCGACGAAGAGCCCCGCAACCGTGAACGGTCTCATCCCGTCCACGAGCTACTGCTTCGCCGTTTCCGCCATCTACCCGGGCTACCCGACCGTGACGAGCGGATCCCTCTCGGCTTCGACCCCGGGACTGACGGGGGTGACGGTGCCACCGATCCATTCCACCCCGCCGCACGGGACGTTTCCCACGGTCGCCATCGAGATCGCAGTCGTTAGCGTGGCGATCGGGGCGCTCGCCCTCGGCTCTGTGCTCGCTCTGCGGCAACGTCGCCCTCCGGCACACTAGTTGCCGGGCTGCATCCGCCGAGTAACTTCCCGGGTCGCCCCCGGATCCGAAGGGGAGGCGCAGTTCCCGAAAGGAGGGTGAAGGTTACCGGGGCCGTCCCAGGGCCGACGATCGTGCCCCAATTTCTCCCTTGGGAGACGAGGACGCGAACGCGGATCGAATAGTGCCCGTGCGGAATTCAAGTCCGAATTCTTCGGGACTGCCCCGATGGGGTACCTTACTTATCCCCCGCCCGCCGTTTTCCGTCACGGCTGCCGCCATAGCTCAGTCGGAAGAGCGGCTGATTTGTAATCAGCAGGTCGGGAGTTCAATCCTCCCTGGCGGCTTCGCGCGCCCTGGGGTCTGGAGGGTGCGGTAGAGGCGATCGCACGGCGGCGTCATCCTCCGCCGAAACGACCTCCGATTTTCTCCTCGGAATCCACCCGGGTCCCTCGGCGATATTCTTAAAGGAGCGGCCCGGGTCGAGCCAAACGAGGGCCCTTGAGGATGCTCAGCGCGGGGGCTCGCCTCACGATCGCGGCCGTCCTCCTTGCGGCCTTGATGGCCCTCCCTGCGGGCGCCGCACTCGGCGCACGGGGCGGACCCGCCGCGACACACCTCGCCTCTTCTCGCTCGGTCGACATCGTCCCGCCGGTTTCAGAATGGGGGCACTCGATGCGCGGCGCCCCTCGACCATCGGGAGAGAATTCCCCGGTGGCAAACCTGGCGAGACCCGGCGCGGCCTTCCAGGCGGGGAGCGTCTCCGAGACGCTCGACCTTCGCAATGGATCGCTCCTCCGGGGCAACGTTCAGCTCCCCGGAAATGGTGCGGGACCCGACGCGGTCGTCGTGGATGCGGCCACCGAGCGCGTGTTCGTGGCCAACGCCTATGCCGAGGAGGTCACCATTCTGAACGCGATCAACGACACCTTCCTCGGCACGTTTCCCACCCCGGGGCTCCCGGCCGCCCTCGCGATCAACCCGGCCCAGGACCAATTGCTCGTCCTCACCCGCCCGTTCGGGAACAGCGGCCCGACAGGCTTCGTGACGTTTGCCAACGCGAGCACCGGCAAGGTTCTCGGTTCCACGGGATTTCCCGGAATCGCGTCGGCGTTTCTCTTCGACCCGCAAAACGATCTCATTTACGTCGCCGTCGCTTCAAACGACACGGTCCTGGCGATCAGCCCCACGAACTACTCCTTGGTCGGGAGCATCCCCGCCGGACTCTATCCCCGGGCCCTCGCTCTGGATGCGTCGAATCACACGCTCTACGTGGCGAACAACGTCACGCTCGGCAATCTGACGCTCATCAACACGACGAATGAGTCGTGGCAGGGTACGATTAGCGTCGGTGCGAACCCCCACGCCCTCCTGCTGTTGGCGGGAACCTCCGACCTGTATGTCGCCGATTTCGCCGCGAACAAATTGGCCATCGTCGACGTCGTCACCAATCTCGTCGTCGGGTCGGTTCCGCTCGGCGCCGCCCCCCAGGCGCTGGCCGCCGATCCATCGGACGGCTATGTCTACGTCGACAACTCCTCGACGAACACCGTCGACGTAGTCAACTCCCACGGGCAGTTCGTCATCGACACCATTCCGGTCGGCAACGCCCCGAACGGGATGTTCTACGACCCCACCAGCAACCACGTGCTGGTGACAGAGACGGACTCGGACAACATGACGCTCGTGAGCGCCGCGACCCAGGTCCCCGACGGGTCGGTCCTGTTCGGCCTTGCGCCGGCCGCCATGGCGTTTGACCCGTTGTCGAACGAACTGGCGGTCGCCATCTCCGACCAGAACGAGCTCTGGCTGCTGAATGCAACGACCGAACAGCGGGTCGCCGCGATCCATGTCGGGAGCTTCCCCGTTGCCGTGACCTGGGATTCGGTGAACTACTGTTTCTACGTCGCCAACTTCTACTCCAACTCGGTCACGATTGTCAACGGCTCGACCAATCTCCGAGTCGTGACCGTCGCCGTCGGAAACGAACCCATCGGGATCGCGTTCGCCCCGAACTACAACTACCTCTACGTCGAGAACGCCGCCCCGTCGGTGGCGACTTCGATGTACACCATCACCGAGATCACCGGGCTGACGAACTCGGTCGTCGGAACGTTGACCGTCGGTAACCAGGGGTACCTCGAGGGGATCGCGTTCGACCCTACGAATGGGGACCTCTACATCGGCGCCTCGAACAACGTGACCGTTCTCAACCCCTTGTCCAAGCTCATCGTCGCGACGATCAATCTCACGTACTTCGGTGACGACATCCTGTACATCCCGGCGACCGACCAAGTCGTAGTCGCGGGGTTCATCGATCTCAATTTCGGCACGAATCACAATCTCACCGTCATCAATCCGGCGTCGAACACGGTCTCCCAAACGATCCGCGTCGGGAACGGCACGGACGGGCTCGACTACGACTCCCAGAACGGGGTCCTGTACGTGGCCAACGCCTTCCAGGACACGGTTGGGGCCGTCAACCTCCAGACGGGACTGGAAGTGACGAACCTCACCGTAGCCTGGTACCCCGGGGCGGTGGTCGACAATGGCCGATCGGGTCAGGTGTTCGTCGCGGGCCAGTACAACGCCTCGATCTCGATCGTCTCGCTTCCCGGCCTGGGGGAGTACCCCGTCAACTTCACCGAGCAAGGACTTCCGGCCGGACGGACCTGGTCGGTCACCCTCGGGGGCAAGACGACCGTGTCCACTTCGTCTTGGATGCTCCTCGTCGCCCCGGTCGGAACCGTCCCGTACCAGATTGGAGCGGTTGCGGGCTACGCCGCCCAGACCACCTCCGGCAACCTCACCGTGACCGACACGTTCCTGGCCCAAGCGGTCGTGTTCGTGCGTCTTCCGAGCACCTATCCAGTCCAGTTCGAGGAGGTCGGTCTTCCCTCGGGGACCAATTGGTCCGTCGAGCTCAACACCACGACCGTCAACTCCACGTTCGGGACGATCACCTTCCTATCCACGAACGGGACGGTCGCGTTCCGGATACCGGCCGTCGCTGGGTTCGCGGCGTCGCCGACCTCAGGGACGGTCTCCGTCACCGGGACGCCAACGGTCGAGAACATCACCTTCACCGCCACGTCGTCCGGGACGAGTACGACCTCCTCGGGGTTCCGACTGGGCGCCTTGGGGGGCTACGGAGCCGCGGCCGCCGCCGCCGCCGTCGGGGCGATTGCGGGGGCGCTGGCCGGCCGTCGCGCGGGTCGGAGGGCGTTCCCGGAATCCAGCGAGCCCGACGACGCTCCGGGGTAGACCGACCTCCCCCACCGGGACTCCTCAGGAACGGTCCACCCAATGTCCGGGGAAATCCGGGTCGGATGCTCGTCGTGGACGAGTGAGGCCTGGAACGGACGGTTGTATCCACTGGGACTCCCCCCGGTCGAGCGGCTCGCCTACTACGCGAAGTTTTTCGACACCGTCGAGGTCGACGCAACCTTCTACGCCATCCCCGCACGTTCCATGGTCCGCGGTTGGGCCCGTCGGACCCCGGAATCGTTCCGGTTCGCGCTGAAGCTTCCCCGGGAACTCCTGGAGCGGGACCACCCGCTCGACGAGGCGAAAGTCGAGTCATTCCTCGGAGCCGCCGCCGAGCTCGGACCCAAGCTCTCCGGCGTCGTGGCGCAGTTTCCGCCGTCGTTCCGACCGCCCAAATCGGGAGCGGGGGGCGCCATCGAGCAGCTCACCCGACTCGTGGACCGCCTCGGTTCCAAGGTTCCGCTAGCGGTCGAACTGCGGGACCGGGGATGGTTCGAGGGGGCGAGGGCGGAGGAGCTCTATGCCCTGCTCGGAAATCGGGGGGTCGCCCTCGCCTGGTCGGCCCTCACTTTTCTCGACGTCCCGCCGGTGCGGACGACCGACCGGATCTACCTCCGGTTCATCGGGGACCATACGACAATCTCCGAGTCGGAGCTCGGGGAGACCCGGGTCGATCGCTCGGAGACCGCCCGACGGTGGGCGAATGCGGTCCGGGAGCGGCTCGACGAGATCCACGACGCTCTGGTCTTCTTCAACAATCATTTCGAGGGGTACGCCCCGGAGTCGGCCAACCGATTCCTGGGGCTGCTCGGCCGACCTCCGATCGTCGGGCTTTCCTCGGCGAGCACGTCGAAGCCGCCCGGCCAACGGGAGCTCGGCGGGGGACCGGTGGGATGGAACGACGATCCCCGGGATTGACCTGGACTCCAGCTCGGTCTCGTTCCAATCCCAAAATCCGCGCGAGGGGGGGCGGCCAGCGGTTCCCGTCGGCCGCGGCGAGCCGCGAGAGGATCGATACCCCTCCTCCGGCCCGGAACCGACGTCGAGCGGGTGCCCGCGAGCCGCAAGCCCACTCGCGACAATCGGGGGATCCGGCTCGTTCCGACTGCGAACTCTCGGCGATTCGTCGGAGCTCCGAGGTCGAGCGCGTCGAGGGGGTGCCCCCCTCCCCCTGACGGGACGCACACCTTCGAACGGACGGGCAAAAGCTCGCCAAGTTTATAACGGCCGGAGCGCAACCTCGACGAGCCGAAGCTACGCCCATAGCGGCCCGCGTCCTCGGTTCGTTCCATAGGAGAAGAGAGCAGATGCCACGACCCCGGAAACCCCGCGAATCCCGCCGAGTACCGCTCGCCGTGTATGCTCCCCCCGCGGTCCTGCGCCGACTCCGCGCGGTGGCCGCTCGAGACCGCCGCTCCTTGTCGACCCAAGCCCTGATTCTGATCGAAGACGGACTGAAGGCGCGGAAGGCGTAGGCCGACCGAGGCGGAATCGCCCTCGGGCGATCCGCGAACGTCGTGGGTGTCCCGTAGCCGCGCCGCGGGCGCCGAGGGCCACGTCGACCCGTGGGTTGGCCTAATTATCGCATCCGACCTTCGCGTGCTGTGGCGCGATTGCGAGCTCGTCGGCCGCACTTTCGAACGTCTTGGATCGCGCGAGGCGCCTGGGCCGCGATTGCCGAGGACGGCGGGTACTCGCTCTGCAACGCGGGCATCATCGACCTCGGGGGGCTCACGGTCGTCTTCGACTCGATGCTGACGCCGATGGCGGGGTCCCACCTCGCGAGAGAGGCGAGACGGCGAACGGGCCGGGGCGCGGACCTCGTCGTCAACAGCCACTGGCATGGGGACCACATCCGTGGAAACGCGAGCCTGCTACCGGCCTTGGTCGTCTCGACCGAGAAAACCCGGGACCTGATCGCGACTCTCGGCCCCCAGCAGTGGGCGGACGACCGGAAGACCATGGGGGCCGCGCTGCGCGACCTCGACTCTCCCTCGACCGACGTGCCGGCGAACGAACGGGCACTCTACCGAGGCTGGTTCGAGGGAACGCTCGCCGTGCCGCTCCCGTTCTCCCCGGTTCCCCCATCGCTCACGTTCGAGACGGAGCTGCGAATCCATGGAACCCAGCGGGAGTTGCGAATCCTGACCTTCGGCGGCGGTCACTCCCCGAGCGACGTCTTCGCCTATCTCCCGGAGGGGCGGGTCGCCTTTCTCGGGGACCTGCTGTCGGTCGGGTTGCATCCCTCCGCCGGGGACGGAGTCCCATGGAGGTGGGCGCAGATCCTCCGAAGGATCCGTGCCCTCGGGGTCGAAGTCGCCGTGCCCGGCCATGGCCCCGTTGGTTCGGACCGCGAGATTCGTCACATCGAAGCGTACCTCCACCACCTCGACCGTCGTGCCGGCGCCGCCCGCCGGGCCGGTCGGTCGTTGGCGGAGCTGCGTCGGGAACCCATGCCGCAGTCGTTCCGTGCGTGGAAGTTCTCCGCGTTCTACGGCGAGAACTTGGCGCGCGCCTACCGCTTCGAGCGGCCGAAGGGTTCCCGAGTCCCCTGAGACGGGCTCACCGCGGGTCCGGGACGAGTGGGCCGATTGCCCGAGCGCAGGGGCATGGCCATCGAGGTAAGGCCGACCGGGGGCAGTACCAGCGCTGGGCCCCGAACTTCCTTCGCGGTTGAGCCATCGTTCAGGTCCAACGTAGGTTTCTTGAGGGGCACCGAGGGTCGGACGTCGATGCCGCCGAGTTCCGGTCTCCTCGCCCTCGACCCGGAGCGCGAGCTCGCCCGGCTCTTCCCCAAGGACCATCGGATTCGGGCGGCCACCGCCCAATTCCAGCAGAACGTCGCCCAATTGGATCTCGACCTTGCCCTATTCCGGGACGCGTGGTTCTCGGACCCGCCCCGGTTCGACGACGGCCGGAGGGCCGTCCAGGACCTCCTGGCGACCGCCCGGAAGGTCGAAAACGCCCTGCGGGAGCTCGAGTCGATCTGCCGACCGGTCGAACCGTAACCGGCGCGGGCTCGGGCTCGAGCCTCATGCGACGTGGCTCCGTCCTTTTGAGCCGGCACGGCTCGGGGGACTGAGGCGCCGATGAAGGTCGTAACCGTACTCTACCCGGGCGGCGAAGCGGCGAAGACGACGCCAGAACTCTGGAACTGCACGGAGCACGCGCTCGGCCTTCGCCCTATGCTCGAATCGACGGGGCACACCCTTGTCTCGATGTCCGACACGGGGGCTGCCCTCGACCGGGAGCTCGTCGACGCTGACGTGATGGTGGCCACTCCGTTTTGGCCCGCCTACATCACGAAGGAGCGGATCGCGCAGTCACCGAAGTTGAAGCTGTTGCTCACCGCCGGCGTGGGTTCGGACCATTTCGACCTGGCGGCGGCGGCCGCGCGAAAGATCACCGTCGCCGAGATCACCGGGAGCAACGTCGTCAGCGTGGCCGAGCACGCCGTGATGCAGGTGCTCGCCCTCGTGCGCAACTTCATTCCTTCGTATCAGCAGGTCGTCGCCGGTGGCTGGGACATCGCCACGCTCGCCGCCCGTTCGCACGACCTCGAGGACAAGACGGTCGGAATCGTCGGGATGGGCCGGATCGGCCAGCGGTTCGCTGCGCGCCTCAAACCGTTCGACGTCCAGGTCCACTACTACGACAACCGGCGTCTCACGACCGCCGAGGAACAGGTGCTGGGAGCGCGGTACCTCTCCCTGGACGCCCTCACCGAATCGAGCGATGTCATCAGCATCCACGCCCCCCTCACGCCCGGAACCGACCGCCTGTTCGACCGGGCCCGGCTCGCCCGGATGAAACGAGGGTCGTATCTCGTGAACACGGCCCGGGGCCGGATCGTCGACACCATGGCGCTCGTGGACGCTCTCAAGAGCGGGCACCTCGCCGGGTACGCCGGCGACGTCTGGTACCCCCAACCCGCCGCGGCCGACCACCCGTGGCGGACGATGCCGAACCATGCGATGACCCCGCACCTTTCCGGAACGACGCTGGAGGCGCAGAAGCGGATCGCCGAGGGGGTGCAGGACTGCGTGCAGCGGTTCCTCGCGGGGACGCCGATCGAACGGGATTACCTGATCGTCGACGGGGGACGGGTCGTCAGCCCCAGCTACAGCTACGCGTACGGCTCCGGCTGACGGTCCTCGGCCGTTTCAGCGGTTAAGGGCGGCACTCCGGCGCAGAACCGGCGTCCTCGACCGGCTTCAAATCCCGCCAGCGCCATTGGGAATCCGTGAAGCCGGCCCATCTCTCCCAGATCACGGTGGAGTGGCTCGACCAGGTGGCGAAGCCGGGGGAGTCCCCGGACGACACCATCGTCCGGCTCGTGCGCGAGCGCAATTCCGACCGGTCCCCGCCCGCGGGGGACCTTCTCGCGCGCCGGGACGCGACCCTTCGGCTCGACGAGCTCTAGCGTTCCGAAGTCGATACCCCCCGACTCGAACAGTTCAGGCCCCGGTGCAGGCGCTCCCCGCTGCGCTAGCCCAGCCGCTTGCAGGCCACTGACGTCTCCGCGTCGGAGGCCGGCGTGCGCCTCGCGTCCACGAGTTTGCGGCCGCCCCGGTCCCCCAAGACCTCCCAGTTCCGGGACAGGACTCGGGCCGCTCCCACGAGTGTGGTCCTCCCCGTCGCTCGACCGGCGCTTGCTCCGCCGGCTGGGAGCCGGTCCGGCTCGGCGGGGGTGACGACCAGAACGAGGGAGACGAAGTCGACGCGGGCCAGCCATCCGACGATTCCGAAGGCCCCGATGGCCGCGAGAGCGATGATGGCCTCGCCTTGCCACCCGGGGTGGCCGAGCATCGGCCAGAGGAATCCAAGGGCGATGGCCGACGCGAACTCGACGGCAAGCCCGACCTGGATCAGGCGGAGCCGCCGAAGCGCCGTGAGGTCCATTCGGAGGTCCCGTTCGGCAACGAGTCCCGGCGTCCCCGCGTCCGCTCCGCCCGGTTCGACCGTCCACCCATCGGAGACCAAGGTCGCCTGGAGGAGGCGGAGCCGCTCGAGGTGCTCGGCCGGCGAGTCCGGCGCGGGGAGCGAAACGGCGCCGTCGGGGAGCCAGTCTCCCACGTCGAGGAGTCGAGGGGAGACCAAGGGCCCTCGACGCGGGGCGCCGAGCCGGTGGGTCGGATTCCAATCGTGGACGGCCCAGCTCTCGCGGGGCAGCCGCGTGACCGCGGTCACCGGGTCCGGGACGGCTGCGATCTCACGGGGCAAGCGAACGCGGCCCTATCGCGAAACGAGGTACTCAACGGTCGTGTTCCGCCACGCCTTCTTGTCGGCCCACGGGTCCCCGTCGTAGATCTCACGGCTCGAACGGACGACGCGGACTTCCTTGTCTTTCTTGCGCCAGCGGAGCCAGTCGTTCAGCCCGTGGTACACCACCCTCGGCGAGACGACGTCCGGGTCGAACCGGACGCGGGCGACGGCGGTGGCCGGGAGCGTTCGAATTCGAATCGACCCTTCGGACTTCGCGCTGCCCCGAATCTCGAGGCACGCCCGGAACCCGTCGTTGGCCGTACTGCAGAAGATCCACTTTCCCGTCCGAACGTGATTCTTCTTGGCCCACGCCACCAGTCGCGCAAACTCGGGGCGGCACACGTTCTCGCTCCACCCGCCCTTCGGGGGCAGTGTCGCGACGCGGTACGCGGGCGCCTTTCCAAACGCAAAATCGACCGTCATGGTCCCTCGACCTTCCGCAGCTCGTGCCGGCGGATGAAAGGCTCGGTCGCGAGGCC
>JAKIVT010000051.1 GCA_022750415.1 Thermoplasmata archaeon | reverse complement strand
GGTCTGGGCGGCGCCCAACGCGGCGATCGAGGTGATTGCGTTGGCGTGGGCGAGCCCGGTCAGGCTCGGCCAGTAGGTCTTGTTCAACACGAGGACGACCTTGAGGTTCCACCAGGTGTCCTTGTGGCCGGCGGCCGTTCCGATCAAGTGGTCGTGGCCGGGCAATGGGACGGTGCCGAGGCCGGGGACCTGGATGGTTGCCGGGTGGTCCCAGCAGACGGCCACGGTCGCGGGGGCGCACATCTCGCGGATCCCATAGGCACCCGGGTTGTACGCGGGGGCGTACGGCGTCGCGGCGGGGCCCCACCACGGCACCAGGACCGTGAAGTCGGGGATGTTCGCTCTCGCGGTCGGGTAGACGTTCGGCGTAACGCCGATCGCGGGCTGCCCGACCATCGGTTCCATCCCGAAGGTCGAATTGCTCGCGTTGACCGTGCCAACGAAGTTCCCGTTCAGGTAGATCGTGTTCACGATCGACCCGTTCAGGAACGCGGGCATCTGCTCGGAGGCGTTGAGCTGGTGCCGCGGCGCCGGTTGGGGCGTCAGGGCGGGCGAGTTCGTCACTAGGCCGGCGCCGGCGTTCGGGACCGCCAAGAGCAGCGCGAGCGCGAACGTGGCAACCACGCTCGCGAGGGCGACTCCAGCGGTCCGGTTTCTAGGCTTGGTCATTTGACCGTCCTCGGAGCCGCCCGACCTGGTTCGGGGGGATAATCGTCGGTTGTCCGTTTTCGGACTACAGCCGGTCCGGCCGTTTTTCGCCGTCCGAACAGGTCGCTCCGGTGAAAAAAACTCTGGACAATCGCTCGGTTCTGGGTGGTATTATAGGCGCGGCCGCCTAGTCGTGAACTGTCGGTGCTTCGGCGCCGGCAGAGGGCATCGGATGTTGGCCACGCAGGGCAAGAAGATCTGGATGGACGGGGCCCTCGTCGACTTCGCCGACGCCAAGATCCACGTCCTGAGCCATACGTTCCACTACGGGGTCGGTGTCTTCGAGGGGATCCGTGGCTACGCCACCGCAAACGGCCCGGCGATCTTCCGTCTGTCCGACCACGTCAAGCGGCTGATCGACTCGGCCCGGCTCTACCGGATGCCGGTTCCCTACTCGGCGGAGGAGATCGCCCAGGGGGTCCTTGAGGCGCAGGCCGCGAACGAGATCATTCCGTCGTACATCCGGCCGATCCTCTACCGCGGCGAGCCGGCGCTCGGGGTCAAGAACCGGGCGGGGAAGGTTTCGCTCGCCATTGGCGTGATTCCGGCGAAGAAGTACCTCGGCGAGTCGTCGGAGACGGGCGTCCGGGCCAAGATCTCGCCGTACCGGAAGCCTCGGTCCGACGCGATCCCGTCGTTCGCGAAGGCGGATGGGAACTATCTCAACAGCTACCTCGCCGGTGTCGACGCTTCGGACGACGGGTACGACGAGGCGATCCTCCTCGACGCGAACGGCTACGTGGCGGAGGGGACGGGGGAGAACATCTTCCTCGTCCGGAACGGCACGGTCTACACCCCGGGTCTCGAGTCGGACATCCTCCTCGGCATCACCCGGATGTCGGTCGTCCAGATCGCGAAGGACCTCGGCTACCCGGTCGTCGAAAAGCTGGTCGGGGTCAACGAACTCCTGACCGCGGACGAGGTGTTCTTCTCCGGCACGTACGCCGAGATCGCCCCCGTCCGGGAGGTCTCGCACTACGCCGTCGGCAACGGCCGGCCCGGCCCGGTCACCCGCGACATCATGGACGTCTTCTACCGGATCGTCCGCGGCGAGGAGCCGAAGTATGCGGCCTGGCTCACCCGGGTCCCCGCGCTCGCTCGGGCGGTCCCGAGGGCCGCGCGACGGGAGCGGGGCTCAGCCTGAGTCGTCGTCCTCGATGACGAGGACCGGCGGCGCCGGGTTGGCGCACTTGTGGGTGTCGGGGTCCGGCCGGTAGACGAGCTCGATCCGGAGGCCGTCGGGGCCCTTCAGGTAGAGGGAGCGGGAGTTGTCCCGCTCCTTCTCCGCCGTCACGTCGATCCGCGCCCGGGTGATCCGGCTGCGGAGTCCGAGCCAGGAATCGACGCGAAGGGCGACGTGGTCGACACCGCTCGGGCGTTCGCCCTTCTTGGCGTCCCGGAGACCGAGCACTTGGTCGCCGAAGAGAAGGAACGTGTGGTCGGGGCCTTCCCCGATAACGTCGAGGCCCAATTGCTCGACGAAAAATCGTCGGGCTTTGACGCGGTCCTTGACCCGGAGGTCGACGTGGTCGAACCCCGTGATGCCGAAGTCTACGCTCTTGCGGACCACCCGGCGTCCCCGAGCCCCGGTCAACGGGGCCGGTATATGGAGTCGTTGCCAATCGCGTCTCCACTCTCATCCGCGCGACCGAACCGGGACACCTTCGCGCTCGGAATCGAATGGGCCGATTCGGGCCTTGCCGAGGGCCGAAACCGGCCCACCAAAGGTTGACAACCCCGGCCGGGCTTCCCCGACCGCCATGACCCCCGCGGTTGTAGGGAATCCCGAACTGGCGGTCGTCGAACTTCGCTCGGCCGAAGCCGGGGGCGGGCACCGCGCCCGTTATATGTCCCTATAAATACTATTTAAGGGCCGAACATGACGCGAATTCGAATTGAGAACGTCGTGGCGTCCACCTCGTTGGGCACCGAACTGGACCTTCCGTCGATCGCCCTCGAGCTCGACGGCGCGGAGTACGAGCCCGAGGAGTTTCCCGGTCTGATCTTCCGCCTGAAGGAGCCGAAGACCGCCATCCTTCTCTTCCACTCCGGTAAGGTCGTCTGCACCGGCGGCAAGAGTTGGAAGCAGGTCGACGACTCGATCCGCACCGTCTCCGGCCTGATCCGGAAGGGCGGCCAGAAGATCATCGCCCACCCGAAGATCGAGGTTCAGAACATCGTCGCGACCGCGAACCTCGAGAGCGAGATCAACCTCAACTCGATCGCCGTGGCCCTGGGTTTGGACCGGGTCGAGTACGAACCCGAGCAGTTCCCCGGTCTCGTTTGCCGGATTGAGGACCCTCGCGTCGTCGTCCTCCTGTTCGGCAGCGGGAAGCTCGTCTGCACCGGCGCTCGACGGCCCGCCGATTTGGAGCTCGCGGTCCGAAAGATCACGAAGGAACTCCAGGACGCCGGGCTCCTGACCCGGGGACAGACCCGTGCGGAACAGCCCGGCGACAAGGCGGCCCGCAACGCGGATTCGGCCCGCAGCGCGCAGTCGGCCCGCGCCGCGCGCGCGGCGGCCAACAGCCCGGTCGGGCAGCGACCGGCCAATTCCCCGCCGCTCCACCCGTAGGGGCGTCCCGGACCGGAACGGCTCGGCGCTCGCGAGGCGTACGCCCGGGGGGATTCGAGGGTTCACCCCCGTGCCGGACCTTCCGGGCGAGAACGGCCCTGGGCGCTCCCCGCGCCGAGATGGCGACGGACGGACGCGACGCGCGCCTCGTAGCCTCCCTCATCTACTACGCGAGGTACGGAGGGTCGCCGATTCCGGAAACGGGGCTGGCGAGATTCGCACCGGAGTCCGAAATTGAAGAAGATCAAGCCGAGCTATCCCCGACGCCGGGAGATGTTGTCCACTCCGTTCGTGCCGCTTTCCGACGAAGAGTTCCGAGGGTTCGTCACGGGGGGCCAAGCGATCCCCTGCCAGCAGGGCTCGGCACTGTTCGTGTCCAACTGGCGGGACGGTCCGGGTCTCGACCCGACGCTGTTCCTCAAAGCCATGCGCGCCCAAGGGAGTACCATCGAGGTCCGTCGATACCGAGAGGACGTCAACATCCGCGTCGTCCCCGGGAAGACCACCGTCCCGCAGAAAGCCCGCCCGGCGAAGCCGGCCCCGAAGGGCCCCGGGTAACCCTACTCCCGCCCCACGGTGGGGTCGCGGCCGGCCGTTCGACCGAGAAATTCCCGGACTCGGTTTCCTCCTTCCCCCCGAATCCGCGTTCGCTCTCTGGCGGCCGCGTCGAGAGATCTCCCCGCTCCGGGGTCCAGAACTGTCTTGGCCCGCTCGGTCTCGCTCCTCCCCGTGGGCCGAACCGAAATTCCCCGCGTACCTCGCGTCGTCCTGTTCGACATGGACGACACGTTGTTCGATCATTCGTTCTCCCTCCGCCGGGGCCTGGCGGCGGTCTGGAAGTCCGACCCCAAGCTCCGATCGCGACCCCTCGCCGAGTTCGTCGTCGAGTACGAGAGGTTGCTCGAGGAAATCCATCCGAGGGTCCTGCGAGGCCAAACCACCCACGCCGAGGCCCGGGTCGAGCGGTTCCGTCGCTTGTTCGAATGGGCCGGATCGCAGCGGCCGGAGGGGGAGATCACACGACTGTCCGCCCGGTATCGGACGGCCTATCAGTCGTCCCGCCGGGCGGTCGAGGGGGCGCCGGCGCTCCTCCGCGCCCTCCACGGCCGCGTGACGGTCGGAGTGGTCAGCAACAATCACACGGTCGAACAGCGCGAAAAAGTGCGGGCCATCGGTATCGGGGGGTACCTGGACTTCCTCCTCACTTCGGAGGATACCGGGTCGGAGAAGCCCCACCCCGAAATCTTTCGTGCCGCCCTCGCCCGCGTGTCCGCGAGTCCCGAAGAGGCGGTCATGGTCGGGGACAATTGGCCGGCCGACATTGTCGGAGCCCGGGCCCTCGGAATTCGGTCCGTTTGGCTCAACCGGCGGGGCGTCGCTCGTCCCGATCGTGCGCCGGAGGTCCTGGAGCTCCGCTCCCTGCGACCGACCGTTGCGGTCCGCCGGTCTCTCCTCGGAGAGGGGCCGAGCCGCCGCCGTCCGAACCCGCCGTGACTTGGGGTTATAGGGGGAGACGGGCTCGTCCGGCCCGATGACCTCCCTCCGCGATGCCGAGGATTCGATGGCCCATGCGCTGCGCCGGCTCGCCCCCCACACCTCCTACGCCGAGGTCATGGCGCAGCGGATGGTCGGGCACAGCGTCCGGATCGACAAGTCGCAGACCTCGATCAACGTCGAACCCCGTCTGGAGGGCGCCGTGTTCCGGGCGTGGGACGGAGACGAATGGGTCGAGGTGGCGTCGAGCGGCCTCGACGGAGCGACGCTCAATGGCAGTGCGGATGCACTGCACCACCGACTCGGCTCGGACGCGAACCGGACCCCTCCGCCCGGAGTTTCGGCGACGGGGAATGCGGAGCAGCAGACCCATTCCAAGCGACCGCTCGAATCGGTCGCGGTCGAAGAGCGACTCGCGATCGCCCGTTCCCTCTACAAGCTCGCGCTTTCCCCCGGTGGGATCGACAATGCGATCATCACGATGGGTTCCTCGGTGGAGGAGCGTCTGTTTCTGTCGACCGCCGGCGCCCGACGGTGGCAGCAGGTGGACCGGTCCCGCGGCACCGTCGTCCCGGTGGCCATGGAGAGCGGGAAGGTCGAGTACGACTACCTGAGCTACGGGTCGATGGGCGGGTGGGAGGTTCTGGACGAGCTCACGGAAGAGCGAATCCTCGAAACGGCGAACGAGGCGAAAGCCCTCCTGAAGGCGGGTTCCGCGCCCACGGGCGCCATGACCGTTCTCTTGGACCCGAGCACCGCCGGCACCTTCGCCCACGAATCGTTCGGTCACGGGACCGAGGCGGACCAGCTCCTCCGGGACCGCTCGTACCTGAAACCCCTCCTCGGCCAGATGGTCGGCCCGGAGTTCCTCACGCTGGTTGACGACGGGTCCTACCCCGGAGGGTGGGGGTCGATCTACTTCGATGACGAGGGGCACCCGGCGCAGCGGACAGTACTCGTCGACCACGGCAAGTTTGTCGAGGTCCTGCACGACCGGGAGTCGGCCGCCGTGTTTCACCGCTCGGCGACGGGCAACACGCGTCGCGCCGACTTCCTCAGCCGACCGTTCGTCCGCATGACGAACACGTTCGTCGAGCCCGGGGACTGGTCGCTCGAGGAGCTCCTCGAGGAAGCGAAGAACGGCATCTACCTCCAGAACTGCACGAGCGGCATCGAGGACCCGCTCGGCGGCCAAATGCAGATCAAGGTCAAGAAAGCCCGACTCATCCGGAACGGCGAGCTCGGACCGGTGGGTCCCTCGATGGCGCTCTCGGGCAAGGTCCTCGACTTCCTGAAGGGAATCCGGGGGGTCGGGAAGGCGGACGTCTTCTCGATCGGACCCGGCTACTGTGGGAAGGGCCACACCGACCTCATCCCGGCGGGCACCGGCGGGTCGTACCTACTCTCCGAAGCCGTGGTGGGGCCGGCATGAGCGAACCCACGTTCGGCTCGGACACCGCCTACCGGGCGGCCGAGGCGATCCGCCGGCTTCCGGTCCCCGGCCCCTGGGACGTCTACGGCGAGAAGATCGAGCGGTACGAGATCCACCTCAACGGAATCGTACGGGAGATGCTGCGGGGCCCGCTGCGCCTGGAAGGGGTCGGCCTTCGGGTCATCCGCCCGTTCGAGCAGAAGCTCGGGGTCGGATTCGCGGCCACGAGCGACATTTCCAGCGGATCGCTGGCCACGGCCGTTCACGACGCCGAGGCGACCGCGCGCTATTCCCGCTTCCCGGCCTCGAAGGTCGAACTCCCGTCCCAGAGCCCAAAGGGCGTCGCCGTCGAAACGGTCGACCGAAAAGCGTGGGCCAATCCGCTCGAGTCGCTCGAGGCGTACGTCCACGCCCTGGTCACCTCGTTCGAGGGCCGGCCCGGTATCGTCCCGAGCTTCGGCTCCGTCCACCTGACCCTGGCCGAGTCGACCCTTGCCAATTCCTCCGGTCTCGAGCACCGGTCGGTTCGTACGACGGTCGACCTGGAGATCGCCGTGAAGGCGTTCGGCGGGCCCGAGGGCCGACCGCCCGGGGAATACTGGGTCACGAGCCGGAGCGTCCGGCTCGACCCGAGTCACCTTCGGCAAGACGTCGACACCTGGTGCCAACGCGCCGCGGATGTCCGCCGAGCCAAGCCACCCACCGCGGGCGAGCAGACGGTGGTCCTTCCGCCCCGGGTCCTGACCGACATCATCCCCGAGATCCTCAGCTTCCGGCTGTCCGGTACCGCGGAGATCCGCGGGATCGGGGCGAAGGCGGGCGACCTCCTGGGAGCCCCAGCCGTCTCCGTTTGGGACGACGGTCTGTTCCCCTTCGGGATCGGCAGCTCCGCCGTCGACGACGAGGGGAACGCGCAGTCGAAGAGGACGCTCATCGCGGCTGGGAAGGCGAGCGCCATGCTGTACGACGTGCTCCACGCCAGCGCAACTGGCCGGACTTCCACCGGCAGCGGGCTTCGGGATTCTCTCGCCTACCCGGAATGGGAACACTTCTCCTCCCAGCCCCACCCGGTGGGGACGACGATCGTCGTCGGAACCGGCGATGGCGGACGCGATGCCGAGCTCGCCGAGATCGCCGGCGAAGGGATCTGGGTGGACCAGCTCGGGTACGCGTTCCCGGACCCCCTGAGCGCCGCGTTCGGAGGGGAAATTCGCATTGGGTACCGGATCCACAACGGCCAGCTCGCCGAGCCGCTCCGCGGGGGAACGGTCGGGGGCGTCGTGGTCGGGGGTCTGGGGGAACGATCCCTGCTCAACTCCGTCGTGGCCCTGGGCAAAACCCCCGAGCTGACCGCCCACCTGTCGTGCCCGACCTTCGTGGTGGAAAAGATGAGCGTCGGCGGCGCGGACTAGGGGACGGGGGGCTCTTCGGGGCGCTCGCGGCCCCAGAGTCGAAGGCCCACGCCTCCGAGGACAGTCGCCGCCCCGGCCGCAAGAAGCGCGAACCCGAGGATCAGGGCGAACCCATGGGCGGACCCGGAGGCGCTGTACTCGGCGGCGAGGAGGAGGAGCAACCCTCCCAGGGCGGCTACCACCGCCCCGACGACCACGAATGTGGTCCAGGCGGAGGGTTCCGTTCCCCAGGTGAGAACGAGGACGGCCATCGTCCGACGAGAGGACCCTGAGGCTATCGGGCTTGCGGTGGGGCCCTCCGAGCCCCCGGCGGGTCCTTCGCCCGCTCGAAGCGAGCGGTGGGCCTACTTCGACACACGAAGTTCAAAGGTGCCGCAGGAGCGGCAGCGGGTGCCGCCGAGGTTCGCCGAGAACGTCCCGCTAAACCCGGTCGGGACGACCACCTCGAGGTCGTGAGGCCGCAGGCGCGTCGACGTGGACGCGTGGGACCAGAACAGGCCCGAACCGTTCGAGGTCGCGATGAACCCGGTCTCGAGCTCCCCCCCGCATTTGCCGCACTTGTCCGCCATCGGATCGAACCCAGCCGCGCCAGCCCCGAGGCAGTATCTTTCTCTTTCGCTCGAAAAACGGGGCCGGGGACCGACGGTCTCCCGACCGCCGAATTCGTCGCTACCCCGGAAGGATCGTAGAAAACACGACCCCGGCCGAGCTCCGGGTAAGCCCGGCCGGGGCCAAAAACATCGTGAGGGTTAGAGGCCGACCAGCATTCTATTCGCTCCGAACGGAATCATGGGAGGAGGCCACGGCGCCGCTGCGCTTCCAGCCGGCGTCCACAGGGGCCAGCCACGAGGGCCAGCGGTAGGAGGCGAAGACCGGAACCGTCACCTCGCCCTCCGCCAGGGGGTTTCCCTGGCGGGGGGCGGGGGCCCGCCGAACGCGCGGCAGGCCAGTAACCCCAGGTCCTTCCGGAAGCAGCATCATAGGAAATCCTCCGACTGGGAGGGCATGATCCACGGGATCGAGAGGCCGGAGCGCCGCGCCGTCACAGGCAGCGGGTTCTGGGAGGAGGTGACGGGGTAGGAGACCTCCACGTCCCGTGGGGCGAAGTCGATCGGGGACTCGAGTACGCCGGCCTCGGAGTCACCGAGGCCGGCAATCATCGGGATGGCACCGAGGACGGCGCGGCATTCCTCGGAGGGCTGGGCGCGGAAGCGGAAGAGGCGGTCCTGGTGCACACGGCCGCACGCCGTGCAGACGTCGGTCTGCGTGAGCATGGTGCCGATGCCGCTCAGATACGCACCGCTCCCTGCCGTCCGCGCCATAGCAGGAGTAGGTTGGGCCATTTTGTGTATATAAACGGACCCCGATAGTTTGTACAAAATAACACTAAGTACTCGGGGGACGATAGACGGGGTAACCGTGCCCGTCCAGACCTACCTGCCGACGGAGATCCTCGACTACATCGAGACCCACGCTCCGCCGGTGGACAGCGCCTTTGGCATCAGTCAGAAGGAGCTGGCCAAGTCCCTGGGGTACCACCCCTGCTCGATGTCCCGCCCCTTGGCCGACCTCGTCGGGAGCGGCTATCTGAGGGCCGCCCGGGGCCACGTTCGCGGGGGGGAGCGGCGCCAGCTGATCTATGCCCTGACGGTCAAGGGCCGCGAGCGTCTTCAGCAGCAGACCGGGGAGGTTCCGCTCCTCTCCGGGGAGCTTCCCCTCCCGCCCAACCCGTTCCTCGGGCGAAAGTCGGAGTTGCAGGAGCTCTGGAACCACTCGAAGGAGGGGGGGGCCGTCGTCTTCGTCCAAGGCGGGAGCGGGATGGGCAAGACCGCCCTGGTCAGCCGCCACGTCCGCCGGTTTCGGGGAGGCTGGGTTCCGTTCTGGTTCACCATCCGGGTGGGGAGCTCGGTTCGCCAATTGACTACG
The DNA here is from genome assembly GCA_022750415.1 of Thermoplasmata archaeon. GTDB lineage: Archaea > Thermoplasmatota > Thermoplasmata > Lutacidiplasmatales > UBA184 > Lutacidiplasma. The sequence continues at coordinate 45 of JAKIVT010000051.1, read as the reverse complement.
GCCCTCTCCCACGCCCTCTCGGCGCTCGGATCCCCGCAATTGGCG
>JAKIVT010000050.1 GCA_022750415.1 Thermoplasmata archaeon | reverse complement strand
CTCAATGTCGAGGAGATCGTCAACCGGTCGGCGGACCTCGTTCTCGCGAGCACCATCACCTCGGCGGCGTCGGTCGAGACCCTCAGCTCGACGTACGGGCTCCCCGTGGTTCTGCTCGCGCCCGGGGACATCGACGGGATCATCGGGGACGTCTCCCTCGTTGGGCAGATCTACCCGAGTGACCCGCACACCGCGCCCCTGGTCGCCGGGCTCCACGACACGCTGGCGAACGCGAGCGCGCTCGACGCGAACCTCTCCACGAACGGAGCCGCGATCCCCTCGGTGCTCTTCACCTACTATTTCGATTCCGGCGGTTACTACACCTACGGCCCGGGCTCGTTCGGGGCCGCGCTCATCGAGCTGGCCGGCGGGTCGAACATCGCCTCCTCCGCGCCCCTCACGTACTTCGAGCTGAACGGGACGACCGTCCTCAACGACCAGCCGAACGTGATCGTGTACGCCACCAGCTGGAACGATGCGGCCCTCGTTTCCGGCCAGACTCCAATGGTCTGGAACTCAATCAGCGGGGCGCCGTACTGGAGCCAGCTTAACGGGTCGAAGCAGGCGGTCGACGTCACCGACATGACCGAGGCCGACCCCACGCTGATCTTGAGCCTCCCACTGTACGAGCACTGGCTCCATCCGACGATGGTCCCCGCCCCGTAGATGGGCGGGGTGCCCGCGGGGGCGGCGGCCTCCCCCCCACCCCGCTCCGTCCGCCGACGACGGGCGGCCCTGCTCCTCCTCGCGGCGGGGGTGTTGCTCGTCGTCCTCTCGCCCCTGGTCGGGCCGGTCGCTATCCCGGCCGGTACGGTCTACGCGCTCCTCGCGCACGGCCCGGGGGCGGTGGGTTCGGCGAGCACGTGCGGGGGAGCCGCCGTATCGGCCGGTCAATGTCGGATCTGGGCCGAGATCGTCTGGCAGACCCGGCTGCCCGCGATGATACTCGCCCTCTGCGCGGGTGCGATCCTCGGCCTCTCCGGCGCGACCCTGCAAGGGGTCTTCCGGAACCCCCTGGCGGACCCGTACCTGCTCGGCCTTTCCTCGGGCGCGGCGATGGGAGCCGCGATCCTGTTCGTCTTCAACGTCGGCATCTCCGAGGCCGGCGTCCTCCTCCCCGCGTTTGCCTTCCTCGGAGGTCTCATCCCGGGCCTCGTCATTTTCGTCGCCGGCCGAACCGGCCGCCGGTCGCCGGAGACCCTGCTGCTGACGGGCGTCGCGCTGAGCGCGCTGTTCTCCTCGTTCCTTGCGACGTTCCTCATCTACAACCCGCTCGGCGACCTCCAGGTCAGCTTCTGGCTCCTCGGCGGCATGAGCGACGCCTCGTGGCTCCGGGACGCCATCGTGTTCGGAGTCGTCCTTTCGGTCGGCGCGGTCTTGAGCGTCCTCGGCCGGGAGCTCAACCTCCTCCAACTCGGCGAGGACGTGGCCCAGAGCATGGGCGTCCCGGTCCAGCGCGTGACGCTCGTGCTCGTCCTCCTTACGACGGTAGGAACCGCCACGGCCGTCGCCTTCACCGGGGTGATCGGCTTCGTCGGCCTGGTGTCGCCGCACATCGTCCGACGGATCGTCGGACCGGATTACCGCCGGGTGGTTCCCTTGGCCGGACTCGTCGGGGGCGGGTTCCTCCTCCTCGCCTGGGATGCGGCCCAATCGATCCTCCCGCCGCTCGTTCTGCCGGTCGGGATTCCGACCTCGTTCGTGGGGGCGCCGTTCTTCCTCTACCTGCTCTACCGGCGCCGCGCCACATCGATGGGGGCGCTGTGACCCCTGCTCCGCCGGCCGCGTTGACCGCCACGAACGTGACGGTCCGGTACCGAGCCGTCCCGGCGCTTACGCACGTCTCGCTGGAGGCTCGGGCCGGGGAGTTCGTCGCGCTGGCCGGCCCGAACGGGTCCGGGAAGACGTCGTTCATCCGGGCCGCGCTCGGGCTCGTCGTCCCCACCGAGGGCACGATTGCCATCGGCGGAGTTCCCGTCCCCGAGCTCTCTCTCGCCGCCCGTGCCCGAGCCCTCGCCTGGATGCCGCAAGAAGAGCCGGCGGGGGACAACGTCTCGATCCGCGACTACGTTGGGTACGGCCGGTACGCCCACTCCCAGCGATTCGTGCCGGAGGGGGTTCGCGACCGGGAGATCGCCGAACAGATCCTTCGCGACTTCGGGTTCGCGGGCCGCGAGTCCGTCGGCGTCCAGGAACTGAGCGGCGGCGAGCGGCAGAGGCTCCGCCTCGCTCGCGTGCTGGCCCAGGACTCCCCGGTCCTCCTGCTCGACGAACCGACCGCCCACCTCGATATGGGCTACCAGCTCGACTTGCTCGAGCGGGTCCACGGGATCGCCCGCTCACAGGGCCGCACGGTCATCGCCGCCTTGCACGACCTCAACCTCGCGGCCCGGTTCGCCGACCGGATCGTCGTGCTCCAACGGGGACGGAAGGTCGCCGATGGCGCCCCGGCCGCCGTCCTTTCCCCGGCCCTTCTCCGGGACGTTTGGGGAGTCGTCGCCGACCTCCGACGGGACGAGCGGAGCGGACTTCCGTACCTCATTCCCCGGCTCCCGGTCCTCGAGGTCGTGCCCCCCGACCGGTCCCGCGGCCTCCGGGTCCACGTGGTCGGGGGCGGCGGGTCCGCGGCTCCGATCCTGCACGCCCTCGTGGCCGAGGGCCACCGGGTCAGCCTCGGGGCCGTCGCCCTGTTCGACACCGATTCGGAGACCGCGGGGGAGTTGGGGATCCCCACGGCCACCGAACTCCCGTTCGTTCCCCTCGGGGACGAGGTCCGAGCTCGCAACCGCGAGCTACTCCAGGAAGCGGACGCGGTCGTGGTCGCCCCGTTCCAAGTCGGACCGGGCAACGTCGCCGTACTCGACGACATCCTCCAGGTCGCCGTCGGGAAGCGCCTGTACCTCGTCGACACCGGGGTCGCGGGACGGGACCACACCGGTGGCGTCGGGACGGAACGGCTCCGGGCCCTCGCGGCCCGGTCCGTCCGGGTGCTCGATTCGGCCGACCTACTTCGGGCGCTCGCGTCGGCGTCGGGGTCGCCCGCCGCCCAGTCGGACGACGCTGATCGGGGGAGGGTCAGGCCCCTGGAACGGCTCGAGAAACCGCGGTAGCTCCTCGTCGAGAACCACGACCGTCGCGTCGACGCCGACGGCCGACGCCTCGTGGGCCGCCGCCGCCGCGCCGAACCGGACCACCGGTCGGTCGGACGCCTGTCGGGTCAGGTGGGCCGCTTCCCCGCCGTGAGCAGCGAGGAGCCCGGGGGTCGACGCGCGGAGCATGCGCCGCAGCTCGCGCAACATTCCGCTCGACCCGATGGACTCGGCGGGAATGGTGACGACCCGGATGCTTCCCCGAGTGATGGGGACAACGCCCTCGAGGTCGGTCACCCGAACCAGCCCCCCGGTCCGGGACGACCCCGCGGCCGTTCCATGGGAGGCGCCCTCTCCCCCGACCCGGGCCGTGAGGGTCCCATCGACGATCGAGAGAGAGACGGCCTCGCCGGCGCGGATCGGGGAGGCGGCCACGGCGCGCGCCGAGCGGACGACCGGAAGACGTTCGAGGTGGCGGTCGACATCCCGGCGGAGGTCCCCGAGGGAGGCGTGCAGCCACGCCGTGCCAGCGACGGTGGGGCGATACAGCCCGCGGCGGACCTCGATGAGCCCCCGGCGCCGCAACTGGCGGAACGAGTGGGATACCGCCTGGACCGTGACGCCGAGTCGCTCCGCGATCCCCTTCAGGTGCGGAACCTCGCGCGTGTCGCAGTCGTAGAGCAGCAGCAGCTCGGTCACCGCTCCGCGCCGCCGAAGGCTGCCGAGACCGCCCAATCGGGGGACGGTCGGCGTCTTCGCCATCGGCGTCGACTAGGGGACCCGGGGTAAAAGCGTCCGGGACCGCTCAGGCGGCCGACTTTCGACGGGGGGTCTTGGCTCGCCCGCCCCCGGTCTCCCGCTCCAGCTCCCGGATCTTGTCGCGGATCCGGGCCGCCTCCTCGAAATCGAGCCGCTCGGAGGCGATGTGCATCTCCTCTTCCAAGTTCGCGAACAGGAGGGGGAGCCGCTCCTTCCACTTGGGGCCGAGCCCGGACACGCTGAGCTCTCCGCTTTCGGCCTCCTCGGCGGGCGCCAGCAGGGACCGGACCTCCTTCTGGATCGATTCGGGGACGATGCCGTGCGCCTCGTTGTACGCGAGCTGGACGTCCCGCCTCCGGTGCATCTCCGCGATCGCCCGCTCCATCGAGCCGGTGCGTCGGTCGGCGTAGAGGACCACCCGTCCCATGACGTTCCGCGAGGCCCGGCCGGACGTCTGGATGATCGACGTCTCGCTCCGCAGATACCCCTCCTTGTCGGCGTCGAGGATCGCCACGAGGCTGACTTCGGGGAGGTCGAGACCCTCCCGGAGCAGGTTGATGCCGACGAGGACGTCGAACCGACCGAGCCGGAGGTCCCGAAGGATCTCGATCCGCTTCATCGTCTCGACCTCGCTGTGGAGGTAGCGGACCTTGAACCCCGCATTCGACAGATAGGTCGACAGCTCCTCGCTGGTGCGTTTCGTGAGCGTGGTCACGAGGGCCCGTTCGCCCCGCGCGACACAGAGGCGGAGCTCTTCGATCAGGTTCGCGATGTGATTCTTGAGCGGGCGGACCTCGATGACCGGGTCGACGAGCCCGGTCGGTCGGATCACCTGTTCGACGATCGCGCTCGACACTTTCCGCTCGAACGGCCCGGGGGTCGCCGACACGAAGACGAGCTGGGGCATCTTGACGAGGAACTCGGGGAACTTCAGCGGGCGGTTGTCCCGGGCCGAGGGGAGCCGCCAACCGAACTCGACGAGGTTGTCCTTCCGGCTCCGGTCGCCCTTGTACATCCCCTCGAGCTGGGGCAGGGTGACGTGCGACTCGTCGAGGAAGACGAGGGCGTCGGGGGGAAAGAAGTCGAGCAGCGTGTAGGGCGGCTCGCCGGGCTTTCGGCCGGCAAAGTACCGCGCGTAGTTCTCGATCCCCGAACAGTACCCGGTCTCCCGGATCATCTCGAGGTCGTAGTTGACCCGACCGCGCAGCCGCTGGGCCTCGACGATCTTCTCCTGGTGCAGGAGTTCGGCGACCCGCTCGTCCCGCTCCTTCTCGATCTCCCCGAGGATCGACTTCAGGCGCTCGTCGATCGTCAGGAAGTGGGTCGCGGGGAAGATCGAGAGCCGCTCCACCTCGCGCAGCTCTTCGCCGGTCACGGGGTCGAGCTCGGAGACCCGGACGACCTGGCTGCCGTCGAGCTCGATCCGGTGGACCGCCTCGCCGGCTCCCATCACGTCGAGGGTGCCGCCCCGGACGCGGAACCGCCCGCGCTTCAGTTCGATGTCGTTCCGGACGTACTTCATCCGGACGAGGGAGTCGAGGAGTTCCTGGCGTCGGATCGTCCCTCCGACGGCGAGGTCGACGACCGAGGCCCGGTAGTCTTCCGGGGAGCCGAGCCCGTAGATGCAGCTGACCGAGGCGACGATCAGCACGTCGCGACGGGTGAGGAGCGCCTGGGTCGCCCGGTGGCGGAGACGGTCGATCTCCTCGTTGATCGAGGCGTCCTTCTCGACGTACAGGTCGATTTGGGGGACGTACGCCTCGGGCTGGTAGTAGTCGTAGTAACTGACGAAGTACTCGACGGCGTTGTTCGGGAACAGCGCGCGGAACTCGCTGACGAGCTGGGCCGCGAGAGTCTTGTTGGGGGAGATGACCAGCGTCGGTCGCTGCAACTGCTGGACGACGTGGGCCATCGTGAACGTCTTCCCCGAGCCGGTGACACCGAGGAGGGTGACCTTCCGCTCGTCGGCGCCCACCCTACGGACGAGCTCCTCGATCGCCTTCGGCTGGTCGCCCTGCGGGGTCAGCTCGGTCTCGAGCGCAAATCGGCCCGGCAGGGGGGCGGTGGCCGTCGGAGCGGGGGGCGAGGGTTTGGTCGGCATGGACGGTTCCTACGACCCGGGCCGGACCCGGTAGCCGAGGGGGTCCAGCACGACCTCCCGGAATCCAAGGCCGAGGAGCTGGGAGCGCACGGCGGAGGCGACGGGCTCGGCGCGCAGCCGTACGACGTCGCCCGGGTCGACCTCCACCGTCGCGCGGTCCTGGTCGACGCGGACCCGGACCCGGCGGAACCCGTGCGCGCGGATCGCCCGCTCGCCCTCGTCGACCTGGCCGAGCAGCGACACGGTGACGGGCTGCCCGTGCCGGATCCGCGAGGCGAGGCACGCGTCCGACGGGGCATCCCAGTTCGGGAGGGACAGGGTACGGGCTTCCGCCCGAACGTCGAGCTTTCGCCATCGGGCCCAGACGAGCGGGTGGGAGAATCCGGCCTCGTCCATCGCACGGATTCCGGGTCGGTCGTCGCCGAGGTCGTCCAGCTGGACCCCGTCGAGATAGGTTCCGAGACCCAAGGCCGTCCCCCAGGTCCGGAGGGCACCCGTTTCGACGCGACGACAGAAATAGCACCGGTTCGCGGGATTCGTCCGGTACCCCTCCTCCGAAAGGGTGTCGACGGGCAACAGCGTATGGTCGATCCCGACGGCCTCGGCGACCGCGATCGCCCGCTCGACCTCCTCACGGGCCACCGCGGCGCCGGTGAGGGTGACGGCGTGGGCGTCGGCGCCAAGGGCGCGCTGCGCCAGGGCCGCGACGACGGACGAGTCGACCCCGCCGGAGAGGGCCACGACGCTCGGGCCCCCGGCCCGGAGGCGTTCGAGGACCTCCGATTCCCGCCGCGGCAGGGCGTCGGAGCCGGGCGTCGGAGAGTTCGGCAAAGCGCCTCGCAGGACACCGAGGGGGGATACCGTTTCCGGGCCGACCCGGGCCGTTTTCCGCCCGTCGGGTCTCCAGAGCTCTATGCAAGCGGTCTCGGACGGCCCGCGCTGGATGTTGCGGTTCGTTCCCGGCGAGCGACTCCCGGACTCGCTCGCCGAGTTCGCACGTCGGAACCAGGTGGAGGCCGCCGCGGTGGCAATGGGGATCGGTCAGTTCGTCGAGGCCAAGGTCGGATTCTGGAACGGCTCGGAGTACGTGCCTCGGTCGCTCCCCACACCCGTCGAGGTCGTCTCCCTCTCGGGATCGATTGCCCAGGCCGACGGGGAACCGTCGATCCATCTGCACGCGGTCCTCGGGACGCCCGACCACGGGGCGGTGTCCGGGCACCTCTTGTCCGGGACGGTGGGCCTTCTCGTCGAGATGCTCGTCATCGCGTTTCCCGGCCGGCGATTCGGCCGACCCTTCGACGAGTCGCTCGGTCTGCGGCGGCTCGACCTTGAGCCGCCCCCGTAACAGCGGCCGCAACGGTTTCGTGGCCCTGTGACCCGCCCGAGCTTTCCTGGGACGCACCGATGAGCGAGGCCGAGAGCGCGGGATTCGCCCCCCTCGACCCGCGCCTCATCGCCGCCCTGGAGAAGCGGGAGATCCGCTCGCCGACGGAGATTCAGCGGTTGGCATTCCAAGTGCTCTCGGGGACGAAGGACGCGCTCCTCGTCTCGCCCACCGGGTCGGGCAAGACCGAGGCCGCCGTCCTCCCCCTCCTCTCGCAGCGGCTCGCCCACCCGAGTCCGGCGATCGCGATTCTCTATGTGACGCCCCTGCGGGCTTTGAACCGGGACCTCGAACAACGGTTGGTCACGCTCTGCGCCGAGGTCGGACTCACCGCCGCGGTCCGCCACGGCGACACCTCTCCGAGCCAACGGCTGCGCCAATCGAAGCGACCGCCGGACCTTCTCCTGACGACGCCCGAAACCCTGCAGCTCCTCCTCGTGGGCCCGCGACTGCGACTCGGACTCAAGGAGGTTCGGGCGGTCATCGTCGACGAACTCCACGAACTCGCTCCGTCCGACCGGGGGGCGCAGCTGATGGTGACGTTGGAGCGGCTGGATGCCCTGGTGGGTCGCCCGGTGCGACGGATCGGCCTGTCGGCGACGATCGGCAATCCCGACGCGGTGGCGCGCTACCTTTCGCCGCCGCCGCGCCAGGTCGTCGTTCGGAAGGTCGAGCGGCCGCGGAAGATCTCGATCACCGCCGAGGTTCCCCGCGACGACCGGCCCCCGCTGGCCCCCGCGCTGGTCGAGGAACTCCGCGCCGACCCCATCCAGCTCGCGGCGCTCCGCAACCTGGAGGAGACCATCCGGGCGCACCGGACGACGCTCATCTTCGTGAACACCCGACCGACCGCGGAGGGACTCGCGGCCCGACTCAACCGACTCGCGCCGGACCTCCCCGTCTCGGTCCACCACGGTTCGCTGTCGAGGGAAGTACGCGAGGAGGCCGAGATCGCCTTCCGAGAGGGCCGATTGCGGGGGCTGGTCGCCACCTCCTCGCTGGAGCTCGGCATCGACGTCGGGTTCGTGGACCACGTCGTCCAATTCGGGTCCCCGCACCAGGCGGGGCGTCTCCTGCAGCGGGTCGGCCGCTCCGGTCACCGCCTCGACCGGGAAGTGAGCGGCGTCGTCCTCGCGCTCGACGATGAGGACCTGGAGGAGGCCGCGGTCCTGGCCCGTCGGGCGGTCCACGGCGAGATCGAGCCGACCACGTGGCGCCGCGACAACCGGCTCGCCGCCGCGCAGCAACTGGTCTCGACGCTCCGGGCCGACAAATCGGTGGACCTCGCGGAAGTCGCGCGAACGATCCGGGCGGCCGAGCCAACCCGCGAACTCTCCGACGCCGACTGGACCGCCCTCGTCCAGTACCTCGAGGGATTGGGTTCGCTCCGTCGCGACGGCGATCGGCTCCGGGCCGGGCGCGGAACGCTCGAGCGGTTCTACGCCACGCTGTCGCTGATCCCGGACCAGCGGACGTACCGGCTCCGCGACATGGCCACGCGCCGGCCCATCGGAACGCTCGACGAGCGGTTCGTCCTCACGCAGGTCCTCGCGGAGCCGAAGCAGATCTTTCTCCTCCACGGCCGAACCTGGCGGGTCGTCGAGTTCCGGGACAACGAACTCCTCGTCGAGACGGTGCAGGAGATCGGCCAGGAGCCCCGGTGGGTCGGGGAGGACCTGCCCGTCCCGTTCGAGGTGGCGCAGGAGGTCGGACGGCTCCGCCGCGAGATGGACTTGACCCACTACCCGTTGGACGCCGACGCGCGCGCCCGTCTCGAGACCCGGTTCGCCGTCGGTCACGCCACGGGTCCGGTCCCCGATGACCGGACGGTGACCGTCGTTCCGCAAGGTCGGCTCATCGTCTACGGAGCGGCGTTCGGTACTCGGACGAACGAAACCCTCGCCGTCGCCATCGCGGGGGTTCTCACCGAGCGGCTGGGGGCTCGGGTCGAGGTGGTGTCGGTCGAGCCGACCTGGATCGTCCTCGGACTTCCGGTGGCGATCGACGCCGACGCGATGATCCAGGCGATCCGTGTCCCGCCCGAGGACCTCAACGGAATCCTGGCCCGACTCGTTCCCGGGGGCCTCGAGTACCGGTGGGTGTTCCTCAACATCGCGCGCAAATTGGGCGCACTCCCCGCCTCGATCGACCCGCGCGACTCGCGCCGCCTCGAGCCGCTTCTCGACGCGTCCCAAACGAACCCGCTCGGCGACGAGGCGCTCGAAAAGACCCTGCACGACCGGTTCGACGTGGAGCACGCCCGGCTCGT
>JAKIVT010000005.1 GCA_022750415.1 Thermoplasmata archaeon | reverse complement strand
GTCATCGGGAGCGGGAGACCGATGAGCCCCAGCGTGACGGTTTCCTGATTGACCCCGCTCGCTCCTCCGGCGACCCGAGTGATGACCGTGAAGGTGTTCGTCTGCGTCCCGATGATCGCAGCGAAGGGCACGGTGAACTCTTCGGAGAAGTCCCCGGCGGTGCAGCTCGACCCTCCGGTCGTCGAGGAGAGGACGAGGTTCGTCGACCCGCCGGTCAGCGGGATCGTCCTGGTCCCGGTCGTACAGGCCGAAACCTCGGTCGGGACCGTCGTGACCGCGATCGACGCCGCGCTGTAGCCGTTGACCCCACTGTTGCCCGCCTCGTACTGGCCGTTCGACTGGTTAACCGGGACGAGGGTCAGGACGATGGCGTACGACGACGCCGAAGACCCGAGGACCACGAGGGAGACGATCGTCGCCCAGACGGCCGCCCGCCGCGTGCGGGGCCTCATTTGCGGCCGGAGGGCTTGAACAGCAGTCGATCACAGTTCGGACACACGAGGGCGTGTCCTTCGCTCCGCGCCTTCGTGTCGCACGCCGAACAGAGGGGCTCACCACACACGGAGCACGACTCGCTGAGGATCGTAGCGGCCCCAGCGGCCCCACAACCGATGCACCGGGCGGGAGGGCCGGTCTCGGTCGGGACCGGTGCGAGCGGGGCCGGCGCGGAGGCGGGTGGGGTCAGCGGAGCCGGGCTCGTCCGCTTGGGGGCCGCCGGCGGGGCGGGCGCTCCCGCACTCTTCGCCGGCCTCGCGGTTTTCACCGTGGAACGCCCCCGGGTCGGCGGCTCGCGCTGCGAAGTTTCGAGAATCTCATCGAGCGTCGCTTCGACCTCCCGGATGGTCTGTTCCAGTCCGGCGGCGTCGCGGCGCCGCGCCGGTCCGGCCGGTGCCGTCGGGTCCGGTCGAACGGCTCCCGCGGCGGGAGCGACGCCTCCGCCAGGAGTTCGGCTCATGGGGGGCGGAGGGGCGAGCGTGGCCGGCGCAGTTCCCGTTGCGGTGGGGCGCTCGGGCGGCCCCTCGTCGTACTCCGGTACGGGCCAGGGGGAGGTCGAAGGAGAGCCCATCAGCCGCGCCGTCGGGTCGCACGCGGGTACCCCGAGCTCCGAGAACTCGTCCCCACCCGCGACGAGGACGGTGACGCCGCCGCCGAACACGACCCCGCCCATGGCGGTGAACAGCGACCAGAGAGGCAGACGGCTACCGGCGAGCCCCTCATTCCAGCTCCGAGCGAGAACGGCGAGCAGGAAGGCCCCCACCCCCACGAGCAGGAGGGGGATGGCGTCGGGAAGACGTCGGCGCCAGCGCTGGAGCAGGCGGGGGGGTTCGACTTCGTCCCCGGAGGAGGCGCGGTTCCCGTTCGATCGGGGGCGCCGTCCGCCCGTGCGCGGGTCGGAGTGCGATGTCCCGACGGACGTCATGGGTCAGGCGGCTCGAAGGTCTACCCGCCGATAATTCTACTGGCGAGGGGGATGGGCGCGAGAGGGTGTCGCGAGGGCGGCCGCCGCGGTCCGGGGCAAGGGCGGGGGAGGGGGTCGGACCCCTCCCCCCGGTGGGTCCTCGGTCTCCTACTGGATGACCGCGTCGAGCACTGTCACGCCGCCGCCGGGCGGGCTCACGGAGCCGTAGTCGACGAAGACGTCCACGGTCTGGGTGAACGCTCCACTGCTGCCGGTTCCGAGGGTCACGGCCTCGGAGTTCGTCGCGACCGTGCCGGCGCCGACCTGGGTCGTAATGGTGATGGTGTTCGTCTGAGTCGTGATCGTCGCCGAGAACGAGAAGGCGTACTCTTCCGCGAAGTCTCCCGTCGTGCAGACGGTGCCGCCCGACGTGGAGGAGAGGACGAGCGTGACGGTGCCGGCCGACGTCGCGCCGGTCTTCGTCCCGGACGTGCACACGGAGATCGCCGCGGGGACGGTCGAGACCGAGAGCGTCGCGGTCGTGTAGCCGTTCGCCCCCGAGTTGCCGCCTTGGTAGGCATTCGCGCTCTGGTTCACCGTCGTCGTCGTCAAGACGGCCGCGAGGGCGAATCCGCCCGCGAGGCCGAGGGCGACGAGGGTCGTGACGAGGTAGATCGTTCGCACACGCTGGTTCTCTCTCATTGTTTCATGCCTCGGAGGGAGGCATGTACTACAACGCGGGAACGTGGTATTTAGACGCACTTGGTCGATGTGAGGGCCGGACTCGGTGTGGCCGACGGGCGAAAGGGTCCTGGCAGGGGTCCGGCGGGGGACGGAGTTCCGCCTCGCCGCCCCTCCCGAGGGGGCGGAAGGAGGCGTGCTCCCGGAAGGAGCCGGCACGGCAAAGAATCGACGAAGGCTTCTTCCGAGAGTCCGGGTCTCGTGGTGACTCCGGGAGACCACCGAGAACCATGGCCGACGTCAGCAATTCCACCAACGTGACCCCCGAAACACCACCTCCCTCCGGTTCGACGGCTCCGCCAGCCGCCCCCAAGAAAGGGATGGCGACCATGATGATCGTCGCCGTCGTCGTCGTCATTCTCGTCGTCGCGGGCGGCCTCGGCTACTACTACCTCGTCGTGAAACACTCGTCGAGCTCGTCGGGCCCGGACCCGGCGCTCGAGATGGGAGGGTTCGCGAACGGGCAGATCGTCACGTTCCTGTACAACGGCACCACCACCGAGGTCTGCACCCCGTCGCTCAGCGTCATGTTCCCCACGGACGCGAACGCAACGGCGGCGGCCGCGAAGACCGGGTGTGAGGTCGGCAATGCCGACCAGAACGCGGTCCAGCAGGTCCCCCAGTACATCCTGGTCCCCGCGTTCGCCGGGCTTTCGATCTTCGGGGTGACGGACCTCGGCGCGTCGTCCCACGGCTTCCCTACGGTCAACGGGACCACCGTCCTCACGCAATGCGGCGCCGGCGGGACCTCCACGGCCTGCCCGGCCCACCCGACGTACCTGTTCTCCCCGGCCTTCTCCCTGGTCGAGGCGCACATCGGCAAGACGACGGGGTACGGGGGCCTCCCCCTCGGGGTCCTCCCGACCCCGGCCCACGACCACCTGCTCGACACCCCCTCGACCTACCCCAACGTCTACTGGGGGATCACGGTCGTCTTGGTGTTCGACCCGAACATTTTCCCGGCGCAGTCCTCGCCGACCTGCACGATGTCGGTCCACTCGAACCTGTCGAATCCGACCGGCAACTGCCTCACCTCGTTCGGCGCGCTTCAGACGGCCCTGAAGACCTGTTCGAGCTCCGCGAATGCGTTCAACAACGCCACGGCGAACCCGATCTGGCAGACGCTGAAGTCGGGGTGCGACCAGGTCGTGGTTCCGGGCGGCAGTCTGAGCAACCTGAACGGAAATCTGTACATTCCGTTCTCCGTGATGCCCGGTGCGCCCCCGATGTTCCCGTCCTAGGCCAACGTCGGAGTTCGGCGGACGCCCCGAGCCCCGACGGGACCGTGTCCGACCCCCCCTCGCATCGCCGTTCCGCGGCGGATTCCCGGGCCCACCCTTAGGTAGGGACCCGGTTTCCGGCCCCCCGCTGCGGACGGTGGCCCTCACGGTCGGGATGTTTTCCCTCTGGGAATGGACGGCGCTCGCCCTGGCGGCGATCGTCCTCGTCGGGGGGTACGTCCTCAGTCGGAACGCGTCGGCCCGGATCCGCGAGCGCGGTGCACCGCCCCACCAAGTGCGGGCGGTCCGGATCGCGATCTCCGTGGTCGCGAGCCTGCTGGTGGTGGCGATCGTGGTCATCGCCTTCGGCCCGGTGTCACCGGTCTCGGGGTTGACGGCCTCGGCCTTCGCCGGGCTGGTCGCCACCTTCGCGCTGCAGACGACGCTCGCGAATGTCGTCGCGGGATTCCTGCTTCTCCGCAACAAGGTCCTCCGCCTCAACGACGGCATCGAAATCAGCGGCGTCAAGGGGAAGGTCGTCCAGATCGGCCTCGTCACGACATGGCTTCGGCTGGAGGACGGGGCGCTCGCCTCCGTCAGCAATTCGACCTTGCTCAGCGGACCGATGATCAACCGGAGTGCGGGCGAGCGTCTGAAGGGCGAATACTGACCCGGCCGCCGGGTCGCCTGACCGGCGGCTGGAGAATCGGCTGGGAAACGGCCTAGGTGCTAACGGAGCCCGGACCCGGCGCGTGCATCCCAATCCGTCCCATGCCGAGCGCGAACCAGCCGAGGGCGAGACTTGCCCAGAACGCCACGAGGAAGCCGACTCCCATGAGCACGGCATCGACCGGCGGGTTGGGTGTCGAGTTGACGAACCGCATTCCCTCGACGCCGGCGATGGCGATCCCCACGAACAGTACGATGGCGAGTCCGATGAACGGGACCTTCCGGGTGAAGGCGGCGACGATCACGACGAGGAGGCCAAGAATCCCCAGGGCGAACCCGATGTTGTAGTGCCAATCGAGGGAGGGGAACGAGCTGTTCGAGGTGAATCCCGAGGCGGGGGCGTACGCGTTGGTCCACAACCCGAGGAGGTACTGGGCGACGAGAAGGAGCCCGGTCACGGGGACGAGAATCCGAAGCGCCTTGTGGGGCCACGCGGGGGCCGAATCGGTCACGGATTCCGGGTTTCCCGGGCGATACTTACGGGTGTCGTTCGAATGGACGTTCCGCGGTCCGGCTTAGGCAGCCGCCGGGACATGGATCGGAACGCTCGTGTGGGTCGGGAGACTGACCAGCCCGAGGAAGAGGAGCAGCACCCCCACGAACTCCGCGTAGTACAGCGCGACGGGGAAGGTCGCGATGTAGAGGATCCCCCCGCCGCCGAGAATGAGGGCGCCGGCGATCATCAGGAGGGTGTGCCAGTTCCACTTTCTGCGCAGGGAAACGTACGAAGCCGATAGCAAGAGAACGGTCGCCGGCCCGGTCACGAGCGTCGAGGCCACCAGGAGGCTGAGCGGCGGGTTCCCCGTGATGACCCCGGCGGTCACCATGGAGCTGGGCATCGGTGTGATCGCGCACAGCACCGCGACCAATCCGGTGGTTCCGAAGATGTAGGCCCGATAGCCGGCCTCGAGGCGGGGCCGGTGGAGGACCCGCGTGGCGCCGAGCGAGAGAACACCGACGATTGCCGCGGAGAGAAAGACGTAGGCGGGGAGGTACGGCCCGGGAGCGACGCCCCAGTAGACGATCGCTTCCACCGCCATCGCGGCGGCGGCGAGACCGAGTCCGCTCCCCCAGATGATCTGGTTCCGGTCCTTCGCCCGGGCGTATTGCGCCGCGCTCCGCACGACGAGGACGATCAGGAGGGCCAAGACGAAGACCAGCGAGACGACGATTGCGTATCCCTCGGCATCCATCGGAGCGTCCTCGAAACGGCTGCGCGACTCCACTGGGGGTCATACGTCGTGAGTTCGTACTCGTCCGAATTGGAAGCGAACCCGTCGTACGGCCCAGGGTGGCCCGAGCAGGCGGAGAGGGAAGGCGAGGAGTTCGCGGGGATTCCCCGCGGTCGACCCCTCGGGTGCCGTTTCCATCGACCCAGGTCGCCGGAACCATCTTACCGTGGGTCGGGATGGCCCGACACGGTGGCCGGAGGCGGTCGCCGGGTTGGAACATGAGCGAGCAACGAGCGGTCGACCCCACCAAACTGAACGAGTTCGTCGGGCGGTTCGTTCTGGACCTCGGTGCCAACTTTCACGGTCCGACCATCCTCATCGGCGCGAAGCTCGGATTGTACAAGGGGCTCGCCGGGGGGTCCGGTAAAACCTCGCATGAGCTCGCGAAGGGGACGGGGACCGACGAACGTTGCGTCCGCGAGTGGCTTGCCGGCCAAGCCGCCTCGGGGTACGTCAGCGTGCAACCGGACGGGAAGACCTTCTACCTCACCCCCGAGCAGGAGTTCACCCTCGCGGACGAAGCGAGCCCGGCGTACCTCCCCGGCGCGTTCTACATCGCGGCGGCCGCCTACAAGGACGAACCCCGGGTCCTCGAGGCGTTCCGGACCGGAAAGGGTGTCGGCTGGCACGAGCACAGCCCCGACCTGTTTGTCGGCACGGAGAAGTTCTTCCGGCCCGGGTACGTCGCCAACTTGGTCCCGAGCTGGATTCCCGCGCTCACTGGAATGGTGGCGAAGCTCGAGCGAGGGGCGAAGGTGGCCGACGTCGGATGCGGCCGTGGGGCGTCGACCATCGTGATGGCCAAGGCGTTCCCGAAGAGCCACTTCGTCGGCTTCGACTACCACGAGGCTTCGATCGAGGGGGCCCGCGCGGAGGCGAAGAAGGCCGGGGTCGAACACTCCGTCGAGTTCCAGGTCGCCGCGGCGCAGTCGTACCCGGGGACCGGCTACGACCTGGTGGCGTTCTTCGATTGCCTCCACGACATGTGCGACCCGAAGGGGGCGGCCACCCACGTCCGGTCGTCGCTCAAGCCCGACGGGAGCTGGATGGTCGTCGAACCGATGGCGAGCGAGAAGCTCACGGAGAACGTGAATCCGGTCGGACGGATCTTTTACAATGCGTCCGTCAGCCTCTGCGTTCCCGCGGCCATGTCCCAGGAAGGCGGAATGTCCCTCGGCGCGCAAACTCCGGATTCGGTCTTGCGAGAGCTCGCGGTCGGCGTGGGATTTCACAGCTTCCGACGGGCCACCGAGACCCCGTTCAACCGTGTGTTCGAGGGCCGGCTGACCTAACCGGCGCCCGTTCCCGGGCGCCTCCTCCCACCGAGCCGGGCGGAGCGAAAGGCGCCCGACTCGCGGGCCGAGCTGGGCCGGGGGGCCGTTCCGTCCCCACCCTCTCGGGTATGGAAGGGTGCCAGCGACGCTTAACGGGCCGAAGCTTCCCGGAAGGCATGGACATCGCGGCCGAGGAGAGAGGCCGCTCCCCGACACGAGGTGTTCTGATTCTGGCGGTGGTCGCGGGGCTGTTGGTCACCGCGCTTCCGCTCTCGGGAGCGACCACGATTGCCGGACCGGGGCCGACGGGCCTCCCGCGGTATCTGCCGGTGCCCGTTTCGCCCCCCGTGGCTCCCGTACCCGCGGCGCTTCCCGGCGGCGGCCTGAACGTGACACTGGGGACGACGTACTCCTCGACCGACCTCGCCCCGGCGAATTCGACCAACACCCCTTGCTTGACGAACAACTACGGCTTCGTGATCCAATCCACCTGCTACCCGCAGACCCAGAACCCCTCAATCGTGCGGTTGGCCTCCGGTCACTTCGGGGTGGGCTACTCCCTCTACACGACGGTGGGGCCGCTCTGCAATGCGAGTGGAAACTCCACGAATCTGACGTCGTGGACCGCCACGACCGTTGCGTGGGCCTTGTCCCTATCGAACGCCTCGGTCTGGGGCGCGCCCACCTTGCTCGGCAGCCCTTCCTGCCGTTGGCCCTCCGCGTCGGAGCCGACGTTCGCGGCCGGAACGGCGGGAGTCGTGGACGGCGCCTACATCCTCTCCAACCAGACGATCAACTCGAGCGGGACCTTCGGGTCGCAGCCGTACTTCCCGCCGGACTGGAGTGCCCCGGTCGGGGACGCCCTGGCCTTCGTCCAGTCCGGGAATGGTGGGACAACCTGGAGCAACGTCTCGGTCGTTCCCAACGTCACGGCCGCGGTGCGTCCGCAGATGGCGGTGTTCGGCAACACGATCTACATCGTGTATGTGAGCACGGACAACGGCACGGCGAGCTACCCCGGAGGAAATGGGCTCGGACCGTTCCCGGCGCTCGCGGTCGAACTGGTGGTCTCGAACGACTCGGGGGCGACGTGGGGCGCGCCGGTGGTACTTCCCGGATGGAACGCCACGATGGCGAACTGGTCGAGCGCCCCCAGCGTCGCCGTCAACCGGACCGGCGCGCTCGCGGTTGCCTACGCAACGAACCGAAGTTGCCTGCTGTCCTGCCGGGTCGCCCTGTCTCCGTACTCGACGTACGGGGAGCAGATCGTGGTGGCGACCTCGACCGGAAACGGGACCACTTGGGCGGGTCCGACCGTCGCCGGGAACTGGACCGGGGAGTCGTATGCGTACCCGGATTATTCCGACGCGTACTACTCCGGGTATTCCTACCCGTGGATGGCGACTCCGCAGACGTCGATCGCGTACGACGCCTCCGGGCACGGCGTGTTCGTCGCGTACTCCGGGACGTTCTACAAATCCGCCGCCGCTGCCTACGCCGACTGGCAAGACACGGGCGTTTTCGCCGCCCACTCGACGAACGGCGGGGCGACTTGGACCAATGCGACGGTGGCCGCAGATTTCGCGGCCGGAAACGCCGACAACTACTACTCGCCCGCGGTCGCCGTCGCCGGAGGCACGGCGTACATCGCCTACGTGTGGCTGAACGAGACGTACTGTTTTTCGAGCTCGGGATGCCCCGACTTTGTCGGTACGGTCAGCTCCTGGGTGGCGAGCTCCGCCAACGGCGCCGCCTGGGTCGCGAACCTGACGGCGGTTGCCACGTACCTCACGCCGTCGTACATCGCGAACGACTACCAGGGATGGGAGTCTTCCATCGCGATCTCCGCGGGGGGAACCCCGGTCACCGCGACGACGTTACCGAGTGAGTCGACCTCCTCGTTCTCTTCGACGGGGCCCCCGTTCCTGTACTCCTCCGAGTACTACACGAACGTCTCGATCGCCTCCGTCTACACCGGGCCGACGGCCGTGGTGACTTTCGACGAGCACAACCTCACTGCCGGGTCGGTCTGGGGGATCGCCTTCGACGGCCTCAACCTGACGACCAACCAGTCCTCGATCCGGATTTCCAACGTTCCCCTCCACGTCGCGATTCCGGTCGGGCTTCTCGCCCTGTCGGTGAGCATCTACCGGGCGATCTTCACGGACTCGCTCTCGATTCGGTCGCCGTACGAATTCGTCGGACCGACGGTCGCGGAGGCCAACTTCACGATCGAGTACGGCCTTCAGTTCTGGGTCCAACCGACGCTGACCACCAACGTCGAGCAGATTCGAGCGTTCATCGGCGGCCAATTCTACTTCGTCGAATGCTTCAACGGGGCCACATACTCCGGCCCGTCCTTCCCGTGGTACTTCCCCGCCGGGGTCACCGAGACGTTCCAGGGGGGCTCCGACCCGCCGATCACGTACTGGAACGGGAGCGGCGTGGGAAGTTACACGGGCGGGGGAACCGAAATCAACGTCACGATGGGCGGACCGGTGAACGAGACGGGCTGGGCGGGATCGTACGGGGTCTACACCGAAGGGTTCCAGGCGACCGGGCTCCCGCCCACTTCGCGGTACTCCTTCGCCTTCGCGGGCACCAACTACAGTTCGCCCTCCTCGAACTGGACGTACGTTCCGGGGATCCCCACCGGCGGGTACACGGTGTCGGGCATCACGGCCAACTCCTCGACGCCGGGGTGGGAGTACTTCGGAGCGGTGGCGAGCGGGTCGGATACGGTCGTCGTGCCGGCGGAACCAACGGTCCGGTTCGACTTCGCATTCGTCGATGTTGCGGCCCCTTCGGGAACGGTGACGTTCTACGCGCCGGGGCTCGGGTTCGGCACCGTGTGGTCGGTGGATTTCAACGGGACGGCGTACAGCACCTCGATGCCGTGGCTCAACGTCACGACCCGACCGGGAACGTTCCCGTGGTCCCCGGGCGCCGCCGTCGCCGCGAACGGGTCGGTCGGATTCACCCCGGTGGCGGTCGGGCCCACGCTCTCCGTCGTGGTCGGCCAAACGGTGAACCTCTCGTACACCCCAGCCTACCGGGTCGACGTTATCGCGGGCCTCGGCGGATTCGCTTCGGGGTTCGGGAGCCATTGGTTCGCCGCCGGGTCGGCCGCGTCGTTCAACGCGACACCGGGGAGCGCGGACTCCTTTGGCGGGTGGACGGGGACCGGAGCCGGGTCCTACACCGGACCGAATCTCACGGCGTCTCTGACCGTCGGAGGCCCGATCACCGAGACGGCGAGCTTCTTCCCCCTGCCGGCGAGCCGGTTCAACGTCACGTTCGATGAGGCCGGGATCCCCTCCGGCTCCTGGTGGACGGTCGACCTGAACGGCGTCGGTTACTCCTCGAATTCGACCTCCCTTACGGTCTCCAACCTGTTGTCGTGTGCCGCCGGAACGGCGGGACAGTACTTCGTCAGCGTCGGGGTCGCGTACAACACGACCATCGGCTCCACCCGGTACGACGCGGTCAATCCGCCCATTCAGTTCTGCACGAACGGAGGAACCATCGAACCACTCACGTTCGCTCCGCAGTACCTGGTCTCCCTCTCCACCACCCTCGGGGGTTCGGCGTACGTCTCCGACCGGGCGGCGATCTCCGCTCACTCGCTCTGGGCAAACGCGTCGGACAACGTCCAGCTCCGCGAGTCCGCGTCGTTCGGGGATGTGTTCGTCGGATGGACCGGAACCGGAACCGGCAGCTATACCGGGACGGCTCCCACCTCGATGCTATCGATCGGCGGACCGGTGACCGAGCTCGCCACCTTTGTCCCCGTGCTACCGGTCCACCACCCGACCTACTCGGTCGAGTTCACGTGGGCCGACAGTTACGTGGCGGGAACCAACTGGGGGCTCACCGTCAATGGCACGGGGTACTCGGCCGTCGGACGGGACATCAACGTCTCCGGCCTGGCTCCGAACACCTACCAGGTCGCCGTCGGGGTCGCCACCTCCGTAGACGACCTGACGAGGTGGAGCCCCACCTTGGCAACATTTTCACTCCCGGTCACCCAGAACACGAGCAAGTCGGTCGTGTTCGCCCCCCCGTCGTACTGGGTGGCCATCGGAGGCTCCGCAGGCGGTTCCGAGTCCCCTCTGAGCGGGTGGTATCCGAGCGGCGCGCCCCTCCACCTGGTTGCCGTACCGAACTTCGGCGAAGTGTTCGCGACATGGACTGGGAACGGATCCGGGAGCTACTCGGGGAACCAGTCCGCCGTCAACGCGACGGTCGGGGCGCCCCTCTCCGAATTTGCCACCTTCCATCCGACGGTCTCCGGCACGACGACGGCCACGGGTTTCTGGTCCAATGTCTCAACCTGGGCCGTCCTGGGTGGGGTCGGCCTCCTCGCCGGGCTCGTGGTCGGCTACCTCGTGTTCCGACTCCGCAGGGCTCCATCGGGTCCACGAGGTTCGTCCACATCGGGAGAGGAGGACCGATGAGTCCCGAGAAGCGGCTGGATTCCGCGCGAAGGTCGCGCGGACTTCGGACCGGACTGGCCGCGCTCGCGGTCGTCGCCCTGCTCCTGAGTTCGGCGGTGGTGATCTACGGCCTGTCCCTCCATCCGGCGGCGGAATCCCCGGTCTCCGGACCCCGCAGTCCTTCGGGAGGAACGAATGCGAGGATCTCCGTTTCCTCCGCGTCGCTCGCCCCCGCTTCCAGCTCCAGCGGTGTCAAGCTCGCGAGTGCGCCGGCCAGCGGACCGGTGGCAAGCGGACGCGGCGCGTTCTTCAACAACGCGAATCTCTCCGCGGTCCGCCCCTCGAACCGGTCGTGCTTCCCAACCCTCTCGCTGTTTTCCACCGGGACGTGTCCGAACGCGACCTTCGACCCGTCGGTCAACGTGACGTCAGGCGGAACGATGGGGGTAGCCTTCACGGCGTTCACGAACTACTCCCACTGTGCGAAGGTGTTCAATCTCACGAACAACACGATGGTCGACGTGGCCTTCCAGTCGTCCACGAACGGAGGCGCGACATGGTCCTCCATCCAATACCTCGGCAATGAGAACTGCAGCGAGGCGGCGAACCTCACCGACGCGTGGCAGCCATCGCTCACGAGCCTATCGAACGGTACATTTGTTCTCACCTACGCCGAGTTCAACGTCTCGCGATGCACGGTGATCTTCTTCCTTTGCTCCGACCCGGTCGTTCCCCGCATCTTCCCGTACGACATGGAGAACTCGGCGCTGGTCGTCCAAGAGAGCTACAACGGCGGCTCCACCTGGACGGCCCCGCACGTGCTCAACCAGACGTTCAACGCCAGCGCCGAAGAGGACCTGTGCGGCCTCGCGGTCGGCTCGCCGCTCTACCACCCATGGATCTCGGCGTCTGGCACGTCGGTCTACCTCGTCTATGAGAACATCTCGGACGCGAACGGCTGCCTCAGTACGAACCCGTACTCCGCCGGCGTCCACCTGATCTCCTCCACGGACGGCGGCGCCACCTGGGGGGCTCCCGTCAACTTCCCGACGGTCGGGGACGGGGGAGTCCCGGTCGGCGGCCTCCCCTCGAACTTCTCCGTGAACCCGTACGTTCTCGCCGCCCCAAACGGGCAGGTCTACGTGGCCTACGCGACGGGGCTCTCCGGCCCCCTCACCTTCTGCGAGGCGTCGGGCTGCACCGGAGGGACGGACACGCAGGACGTCGTCGTCGCGAACGCCACCGGAGGGAACGGGACCTGGACCGTGCACTACGCGGCGACCAACGAGCCGTTCGACATGACGTCCGGATCCGGAGGGTACGGGGCGAGCCCGTTCGTCGGAATCCACCCCCAGCTGGCCTACGATGGGGTCGCGGGCCAACTGGACCTTGTGTACAGCTCCGAAGCGATCGGCAGCTTCTGCACCCCGAGCGCCGTCGGACCCCCGACGTGTCAGGCGGGGCTGGCGGTCGATTCCACGGTGTTCCAGAACTCCTCCAACGGCGGAGCGACCTGGTCCCAGCCGGAGGAGGTCGGCAACCTCACCGACCCGTACAATGGGACCCTGAGCCCGGAGTACTACCCCGCGATCGCGGTCGACCCCAACGGGACCGTCGCGGTCACCTCGGAACTGTTCAACGATTCGAGTTGCGGGGCGGTCTCGGGGACCCCCTACTGCGGGGCCTACGAACAGGTGTACTTCAACTCGACCGACAACGGCGCGTCGTGGAACGGGCCGGTCGTCCTCTCGGCCTTCCCGACCCTCGCGCTCGATAGCGCCTATATGGGGGAGTACGAGACGGCGACGACCGCTCCGTCGGGGGCGATGTTCTTCGCCTGGACGAACTCGGCGTGCCCGCTCGCCTCCGGGGGACCGGTCTGCCGGTTCGCAAATCCGGCGTTCGTCGAACCGAACACGACGGTCGTCATTTCCTCGATGTTCGCGGGAGCCGGCGTTTCGCTCACGCTCCACGAGACCAACTTGACAGCGTCGTACAACTGGTCGGCCGACATCCTCGGCAACGAGCGCAACGCCCCGGCCGGCACCGACTTGGTCATCTCCGGAGTTCCGACCACCGAGCCAATCGCCTGGGCCGTGGCGTGGCTGAACCTATCGTACGGCGTGGCGTGGCAGCCGGTGCCGTCGGCGACGAATCCATTCCCGCCGGCGACGTTCCCCTCGAGCATGACCCTCGACTTCACGTTCCAGGAATTCGTCGAGGTCACCGTCACCCTGAATCCGCCGATTACCCCGCTGAACCTCACGCCCGGGCTCAGCAAATCCACGTACCAGATGGCCCCGCTCCCCGGGACGTTCTGGGTCGGCGTCAACACCCCGTTCCGGCTCGTGGTGGCGCCGCAGTCGATCTCGTGCGTCATCAACTGCACGTACGATAACCTGACCTGGGTCTCCTGGACCGGCACCGGAATCGGTTCCGTCAGCACGAACGCCACGAACGTCACCTTTACCGTCGGCTCCTCCCCGGTCCAAGAAACAGCCAACTTCATCGACAACGGCAACTGCGTCGGAATGTTGGGGGTCCTCTCCTGTGTCGGGCCGTACGCCTATCCGCTCACCTTCTTCGAGACCGGCCTCCCCGCGGGGACGGCGTGGGGCGTCACGGTCACCGCGAATGGAACCGCGCAAGGCACCCACAGCGCGACCGCCACGATCCCGTGGCTCAACGTCACGACCGGCCAGAACGCGGCGCAGTACACCGTGTGGACTGTACCGGCCGTGACGGGTTCCGAGTGGATCCCGACGTCCACGCCGGGGTCGCCCGTGAAGGAGCCGACGCAGACCTTGGTGAACGTGACCTACACGCTCGCGAACCCGGCGATGACGACGTTCGTCGCGAACTTCAGCGCGTCTGGATTGCCCAATGGGACCGCTTGGACCGCCGACGTCGGGTCGACCTCGTTCGCGGTCACCAACGGGAGCCTCCCGCTGACGGTCACCGGTGGGGCGCGGTACACGTTGAACGGCTCGTTCGTCTACACCGAGGAGGGGGTGGCGTACTACGCCGCCTCGGTCTCGGTCCTCGAATTCATGGAAAACACGACCTGGGTGAACACCACGAACTTTACGGCGCCCAACTCGCCCGTCGCCTACTTCAACGGCTCCGCGAGCGTGGTGATCGGCTACCTACCGATGTTCTGGTTGACGGTCGCAGCCAGCACCGGGGGCATCGTGAGTCCCTCCAGCCGGTGGGTCGAATCCGGCGCGAACGTCACGATCAACGCCACCGCCTCGCCCAAGTTCCGGTTCCTCGAGTGGACGGGGGCGGGCGCCGGGTCGTCGACGGCCCTCCAGGAGCATGACGCCGCGACCACGATCTCTCCGACCGCCCCCGTGACCGAACTCGCGACGTTCCGGCCGGACCCGTTGCCGGTGTGGAACGTCACCGTCACCGGGGTCGGCCTACCCTCCGGCGTCGCGCTCACGTTTACCCTAGGGACGACGTCCCACACCGGATCAGGGGCGTCCCTCATCGTCGGCGGAGTTCCGAACGGCTCGTACCGGTTCGTCCCGGCGACCGTCTACGCGAACGCCTCGAACGGGACCCGCTGGGTGCCGAAGTCCTGGATCTCCTCCTTCGGACCTGCCGTCGGGGGCATGCTCAACATTTCGGCCGACGGCACGGTTACCGTGAGCTACGAGACCGAGTACGTCCTCACGGTCGCGAGCGGCGCGGGAGGGTCCGTCACGCCGTCGACGGCACTCGGGTCGACCTGGGAGGGCAGCGGGTCGGTGGTCGAGCTGACGGCGAGTCCCGCCTACCACTACGCCTTTACCGGCTGGAACGCGAGCGGCCCGGGAACCGTCTCGGCGACGACGGTGGCGGTCACCGTCACGGTACTCGGCCCGACCTGGGAGACGGCCACCTTCGCCTACCGGGAGTTCCCCCCCGCCGCCGTCTTCTCCCTCGGGGTGACGGAGAGTGGGCTGCCCAGGGGGCTGGCCTGGAGTGTGAGCGTCGCCGGGGGAACCACGAGCGCGACCGGCCCGCGAACGACTCTGAACCTCTCGGGGCTCAACGGTACGAGCGTCCTGGTCGTGCCCGCCGTCTACATCGAACCGGGGATCCGCTACGTGGCGAACGGTTCGAACCCGATCCCGGTCACCGTCGAGGCCGATGGGACGGTGGACATCACGTTCACCGAGCAGTGTGCCCTTGTTGTGACCGCCAGCGTCGGCGGAACCGTGACCGGAGTCGGGAGGACCTGGGTGGCCACCGGCGATCGGGTGACGTTGAGCGCGATACCGGCGGCAGGTTACCAATTCGTCGGCTGGAACGGGTCGGGGAACGGCGGAGCGTCCCCGTATACGGGCCCGAATGCGGGCGGCTCTGTCGTGGTGTCCGGTCCCACGAACGAGACTGCCACCTTCGTTCCCGCCCCGGCACCGTCGATGCACGGCGCCGCGAATGCCGGGGAGCTCCCGGCGCTCGGTCTCCTGATCGCGCTTCTCGTCGTCGGCCTGACCCTCGGGGCCGTCGTTGGATCTCGGTGGCGCCGGGGCCCCCTGAATTCCGGGGATTCCACGGCCGAGTCGGAAACCGAGGAGGGCGACGACCGCGCGCCGGGCGGCTCTTAGGGCGTTCTCCGAAATCCGAAGTCGCTATCGCGAGGGGCGGACGACCCTGGGAGGTCCCCCCGGTTGCCGGCGACGGGCTCGCCACCGGGAAGCGCTGGAGCGAACAACCGGGACAACCGAACGCCCCCCAGCTCGTAGGAGGTTCTAGGGGGCGGGCCACCGGGGTGGCTGCGCCGCCCTTTGAGCAGAACGCCGACCCCTCGCGGAGCGGAGTGCCACATCGCTGGCGGGCCCCTTCCGTGATCTGCTCGCGTCCCCCTCGACTTCTGCCCCTCTAGCCGAGGGCGTTGCCGCAGTGCGGGCAGAACCGTACGGTTGGGTCGATGAACCGGCCGCATCGCGGGCAGAGCCGCTGGAAGGCCGGCGGCGGATAGTAGGGAACCGCGACCATCGCGGGCGTCGTTCGATGGACGATGGCGAGGATTCCCCCGATGATGCCGAGAATGAACCCGACGAAGAACCCGCCCTTAAAGCTCACCAGGCTTACGACGGAGAAGACGAGGATCAGGACTCCATAGACTACGTGATGCTGGGGTTGGACGAAGGTGAGAATACCAAAGACTAGGACCAAGCTTCCTACGGCGATTCCGACCACGCCGGAGACCACGAACGCCGCGCTCTCGACAGGCACCGGGATCGTGGCTAAGGCCGCCCCCAGGAATAGCTCCACGATGGCGCCGAGAACGATGAGCGCCCCACCAACGATGGCGAGAACCATCGCCGCCGTCGGCCGCAGGGGGGCCGGAGGCGGACCCCCCGGCGTGGAATACGGACCGGGCCAGTACGCCGGACCGGCCATACCGGGGGGAAACGGGGCCGCCCACGGCGTCGGTGCCAGGCTCGAGGCGGGAGGGCCAGGGAACGGAGGGGCGGAGGGTGCACGGAGGGAGCTACCGCACTTCGCGCAGAACAGGTCGTCCGGCCCGTTCCACGCCCGACAGTTCGGACAGGGCGCTGCGGTCGCCGGCGTTGAAAGACGGAACGACTACATGAACACGGCAGACCTGCCGACCCACCGACGGGGAACACTCGGTCCGGTCGGGCCGACCGGGGACCCACCGGTCCGACGAAACCGTTCGAGCCCGCCGCTAGTTTCCGGTGACGGTGATCGTGGTGCTGGCGACGCTCTTGTAGTACGGGTGGAACCCGTGGTACGTCCCCAAGACCGCAAAGTTTCCGACCGCGTCATCGAGCGCCGTGAACCGCACCGCGCAGCGGCCCGAAACCAGCGAGCAGGCGCCGTGGTGGGCGAACGTTCCAACAACCCCAGCACCGTAGTAGGTCGCGAAGGTGACATTCCCCGTCGGCGAAAGGGAATGGTTCGCGACATCCGTGACGGTCGCCGTGCACTTGGTCGAGGATCCAGCCCCGAACGTCGCCGGGGAGCAGGAGACCGCCGTCGTGGTCGCATCGAGCGAGGTCAGGTGGACCTTGACGGTGCCGTTCACCATCGCGTAGGTGTAGCCGCAGCCGGTGTGCGAGCAGTGCTTCGTGACCGTGATGTTCGTGTCGGTTGAGCCGAGCACGATCTTCCCCGAGTTCGAGTCGGTGGCGAAGATCGTCCCCTGGACCCGGTCGACCGTGCCCGTCTGCCCCACGACCTTCCAGCCGAACGTCCCGGTGCTCCCGTTCGTCTCCCCCGGCAGGCGGAACGAAATGGAGCCGAACACCGAGGTCGAGGCGTAGCCGATTCCGGCCGACGTGTTGAGGACGAAGTAGCACGAGCCGAGCTGACTGCAGGAGCTCGACGGGCCGCTGACGTTGGTCGAAGCTCCCGCGAACGGGACCGCGACCAGGATCAGGAGGAGGGCTGCGGGCACGAGTACGATTCTCGAGAACTTCATCGGACCCCGCTTCCGACCAGCTGCCATAAGGGTTTCCAGAATCCGGCGGCGCGGCGAGGTCGCAGCCCCGGTTCGTTCGATATGCCGGCCGCCGCGTGGCGGAGCTCGCTCAGGGCCCCTTCGGTGCGGTCGCCGCCCCGCACTCGGAGCAGAACTTCGATCCCACCGGGATGGCCGCCGAACACTTGGCGCACGGCGTGGTGGGTTCCGCGGCCCCGATCGTTCCGCGCTTGGGGAGCCGGCGAACGAGCGTGATGGCGATGATCCAGACCCCGACGAGGAGGAGGATCCACGTGACGAACCCCACGACGCCGAAGATCAGGAGGAGCGGGAGGAGACCGGAGAATCCCGAGAACAAGCTTGAGATCGGGTTGCTCGAGTTGTTGCCGCCTCCCTTGCCGTTCCCGTTGCCGTTGTTCGAGGACGACGTGACGTCAACGCTGACCGAGTTGCTCTGCGTGTGACTGCCATTCGAGTCGCTCACGCTGGCTTGGACCGTGAAGGTCCCGGTCGAGGTTGGGTTGCACGTCAATGACGGCTGATTCTGGTTCGAGCATCCCCCGGGGAGGCCCGAGTACGAGAAGGTGTACGGCTGGACGCCGCCGGTCGCGGTCGTCTGGATCTGGATCGATTGGCCCGACTGGACTTGGGAGGGACTGACGGTGAGGCTCGCGCCCAGAGGTCCGCTCGCCGCGTCCGCCAGAACGGCGGGACCGACGGAGGCCGAGCGGGTTTCCCCCGAGGTGCTGCCGACGTGGGCGAGGGAAGCGGCAAGGCCGATCCCCCCAGCGAAGAGGACCAGGGCGACCGTCAGGGCGAAAACACGAGTGCGCGGAGTACCGTTCATCTGCAGTCCTGACCTTCGCGCGCGAACGCGCAGGCGAAGTTCGCCTCCCGTGTGGTTTCAACCTATCGTCGGACCCGACGCCGAATCCGACGGCCTCCCGTGGCACAAGGAGCCCGGGCCCGGCCCACTCGGGGGCCGGCCTCAGCCGGGAAGGAAAGGGTTGTCCGGAACGGTACGTCCGAACCGTCGCGTTTCACATCCCCATGGAATTCTGCCAGAGCATCAGCAGGTTCCCTTCGGTGTCCTTGAAGAACGCCGACGCGCCGAATTGGTCGAACGCGATCGGTCCATCGACCTTCGTGTCCTTGTTCATCTTCTGCGCCTTCTCGAACTTGACGCCGCTCGTCTTGAGCTTCGCCACGAACTTCTTGATGTCCTTGACAACGAAGGTGATGTACGCCAACTTTCGCTTCTCGCTCTGGCCCGGATTCACGAACCAGGCCTCGCATCCGCCGATCTTCGCCGAGGCCCAGAAGTCCTTCATGGGGCCGTCGGCGCGCATGAGGATCTTCGCACCGACCGCCTTCGTGTAGAATTTGATCGCGCGGTCCATCTTTCGGATTGGGATCAGGGTCACCATTTGGGGTCCGGTCGCCATTTTCTTTCCTCTTCGCCGATCTCCGTTCGGAGTCCCGGCCGGCCGCGCACCCCCGTGGGGGATATCTAGCTTGGCAGAGGGGCGGATTCTTGCCGCTCGCTCTCGGCGGTCGGAGATGGCTCGGGGGATTCCGCGGATGGCGGCCCGCCTCGGCCAACGGGGGAGCGTGGGCTCGGACCCCGGGCGAGGACCCGGCCCGCACGCGCCAGGTTCATCCCGCTGCCGGCCGTACCGGCGCCATGTCGATGCCCCCCCTGCCGAACGCGCCGCCGGAACCGTTCGCCCCTCCCGCCGACATCATCATCGTGACCACGCCGTTCGTATCGGGCTATCACGTCACCCGGGTCATCGGCACGACGTTCGGGTTGATCGTGCGGTCCCGGGGCCTGGGGCAGAACATCTGGGCGGCGGTGCGA
Organism: Thermoplasmata archaeon; assembly: GCA_022750415.1. GTDB lineage: Archaea > Thermoplasmatota > Thermoplasmata > Lutacidiplasmatales > UBA184 > Lutacidiplasma. Next base: position 27,358 of record JAKIVT010000005.1, on the reverse strand, counting down.
AGCTTGGGCGGCGGCGAGATCAAGGTGTACACCCACCTGCTCGAGCAAGTCCGTCACCAGTCGATGGAGCGTCTCGCTGCCCACGCGAAAAGCCTCGGGGCGAACGCCATCGTCGGGGTGGGGTTCGATACTTCCGAGATGGGTGGGGTGATGACGGAGGTCCTCGCGTACGGAACGGCCGTGGTCGTGGAACGGGACACCTCACCGGCCCAGCCGGTGTCCCTGCACTGAAAGGGTCGGCCCATACCGGGTTCCGGCTGTACCCGCCCCGCCGGTGGGAGACCGAAGTCCGGCCACGCGGCCAAACCCGGTACTCGGTTTTGGGCTCGGCCGGACACGCCCAGAAGGCTTGCAAGGGGCGGCTGGCGATGGGAGTCCCGGCGAACCGGGCCCCTTCGTCGGACGCCCCGTCGGCCGACGGTTTCGGACGGCGGCACTCCGACGACCATTCCGGCCAGCCCCGGTCGGTGTCGCTTAAGCATCGTTCGCCGGTCGGGACGATGTCGATACCGTGTCGGCTTCCATTCCCTCGCAGCAGATTCGGTTCTGCCAATCGCCCGATGGAGTGAGCGTCGCGTACGCCTCCACCGGAACGGGCTACCCGATCGTCCGGGCCGCCCACTACCTCAGCCATCTCGCCTTCGACCTCGAAAGTCCCGTGTGGCAGCCCTGGATCCGGGAGCTCTCGCGGCACAACGAGTACGTCCGGTATGACGAGCGCGGAGTCGGTCTCTCCGACTGGAAGGTTCCCCGCTTTTCGTTCGAGGACTGGGTCATGGACCTCGAGACGGTCGTCGATTCCCTGGGGCTGAAGCGCTTCGCCCTCCTAGGTGTTTCGCAGGGCGGTCCGGTGAGCGTGGCGTACACGGTCCGCCATCCGGAGCGGGTCAGCCACCTGATCCTCTACGGAACGTACGCGTTGGGGTGGGCGAAACGTCGGAAGGATCCGGAGGCCATCGAGATCCGCACGGCGATGCGTCAGCTCATGAAACTCGGTTGGGGCCGGGACGAGCCGACCTTCCGGCAGATGTTCACGACGCAGTTCATTCCGGGCGCCACCCCGGAGCAAATGCGCTGGTTCAACGAACTTCAGAAGGTCACGTGCTCGACGGAAAACGCGCTCGCGTTCGACGCGACGTTCGGGCAGATCGATGTCGTGGACCTGCTTCCCCGGGTCGCCGTTCCCACCTTGATCCTGCACGCGAAGAACGACCGCGTCGTTCCGTTCGAGGTCGGGAGGAAGGTGGCCGCCATGATCCCGGGGGCGAAGTTCGTCCCCTTGGACGGTTCGAATCACATCCTCCTGGAGTCCGAACCGGCATGGCCGAGGTTCCTCCACGAGATTCGCACCTTCCTGGGTACTCCGACCGAAATCTCGGTCCCGCCCGCGACGGGGACGGAATCCAAGGTGACGGAGGAAGATCTCGGGCACGCTCGGGATCTGATCGTCGGAGCCACTCGGCTCTCGCTGTCGGATTTCCAGATCGTTGGGAGCTACGTGCGATTCGACCCCGCAATCCGCAGTCGACTCAAGGAGCTCCGCCGAAAAGTCGTCGCGGGGGTCAGCCTCCCCACGCAGGGCCGCGAGAGCTACCTCCTCTGGGGCCGGCCGGGGAGCGGAAAGACGTACCTGGTCGAACAGATCGCGGCGTCGTTGGGACCGGCCGTCGAGTTCGTGGTCTTGGACCTCGCCCGGCTCGATGAGGAAGGGTTCCGGTCGGGGATCGCCCGCGTGGCCGCCGAGACCAAACCGTGCCTCTGCCTCGTGGATGAGGTCGATGCCCGGGGGGCGGAGTCGTGGCCGTACGAAGTCCTGTTCCCGGCCTTGGATCCCCCGGCCGACCGGCCCGCGCGCAAGACCTTCGTCCTCGCGGGGAGCTCGGCCTCAAGCCTGGCCGAAATGAAGGAGCGGATGCTCGCCCGTCCGAAGGGGGCCGACCTGCTGAGCCGAGTGCCCTCGGCGCATGAGTTCTCGATCCCTCCCCTTGCGGCCGAGGACAAGATCGCCGTCGTCCTCTCCCAACTGGGACGCGCCGCCGACGAGCATCATCGGCAGGTCCACGAAATCGAGCGGCTGGCGCTGTACTATGTCGTGAGCAACCCCCAAATCGCGAGCCCGCGGCAGGTCCGGGAGCTGGCGGTACGGTGCGTGGAGCGACTTCCGCCGGGGGAGGAGCGGGTCAAGTACGACCACCTGTTCGACCCGGGCGACGCCGAGAACAAGGAGTTCTGGCTCCGCACGCGCTCCAGCCATGCCTCGCTGGTCAACTCGTTCGTCTCCGTCGTCGGGTAACCGGGCGTACGCCGATTCGCCCCGTCGAACGGCCCGGGTCCTCCACCTCCCGGGCTAGTCGTGGCTCGGGGGGAGCCGGGCCAACCGATTGATCTCCCGAGTCGAGACGAGCGGCTCGGGCGCCCCGTCGGCCGCGACCCGGATCATGGCCCGGCCGACGGCCTCGGTGGTCGTGAGGGAGTCCGGCGAGACCAACTTCAGCACCCACAAGAACGGGGACAGCACGACGTACAGGCCCCGATAGAGTGCGGTCTTCGACCGGATTCCATGCTTCGGTTGGATGGCCCCGGGCCGGAACATGAACGAACGGCGGAACGGGAGCCGAAGGATCGCGTTCTCGGTCGCGCCCTTCACCCGCGCCCACATCGCCCGACCGTGCTCGGAACTGTCGGTCCCGGCACCAGAAACGTAAACGAACGTCATCCCCGGATTGAGCCGAGCGAGCCGTTCGGCGACGGAGACCGTCAGGTCGTACGTCACGCGCCGGAAATCCGACTCGGACTTCCGGACCGACGAAACACCGAGGCAGAAGAAGCAGGCATCGAACCCGGTAAGCTGGCCCTCCACGTCGGCGAGGTCCGTCAAGTCGGGCCGAAGGAGGTCGGTCAACTTCGGGGCGACCGTCCCCGACGGGCTCCGCCCGACGGACACGACCGCCTCGACCGTCGGGTCGAGCAGGCATTCGCGCAGGACGCCCTGACCGACCATCCCCGAGCCTCCGAAGAGGAGTACCTTCACGCCCTGGCGAGACGGCAGTCCTCACTAGAGGCTATCGGCCGCACCTCCGGAAGCGGGAGCGCCGTCGGCCCGTCGGAGGAGTCCTACCCCCGGGTGCCGACGGTGCTCGTGTGTCCGGCGCGGACCGCGACGAAGACGAGGAGTCCGACGGCTTGGAGATGATCGCACGGCTGCGTAAACCGGAGGGAAAAGGTGCTGAGGAGGCCGCCTCGTTTTCCGACCGAACCCACGGTCTGTTGGCCCAGCAATAGCGGATTCTCCTGGTGGCGGGGGATGTGCGGCACGACGAGGTCGCGCCCGTCCGGCCGGAGGAGCGAGAACCGCCGCCCTTTCCACCCGTCGAACCGGGTTTGCAGGGTCCCGAGCGCCCGCCCGGCCCCGTCGGCGAGCAGGAGAGGGCGGGCCGAGAAGAAGTGTCCCGCCCGGGGCGGCGTGATTCGGTAGGTCAGGAGGAGTCGGTCGGAGTTGTCCTTCAAATCCAGCTCCCTGAACCCCTTCCATCCCCGCCAGGTCGAATTCGCCTCGGCCAGAACCCGACCCTGGGCATCGGTGACCTCGATGTCCAGACCGATGTCGGGCTGCCGGGTCACGAGGAGAGTGGACTCCGTCCGGAACGGATCGTCCTCGGGGAGCGGTGCCGGCCCACTCAGCCATGGGGGGGGCGGAAGCGTCGTGGTGGACCCCGGACGAAAGCGGGGACGCCGCCCGCCGACTTAGCCGCCTCGCCGCCCGGTTCGGGAACTCCCCGACGCCCCCCGAAAGGGCGTTTTGGCTCGTGGGTCCGAGATGGATTTCGGCACCTACATCGCTCGGCACGAAATCCCCCTGAGCGTCGAGCGGACCGCTCCCGGGTCCTATCCTAGGCGGGAATGGCCGGAGGCCCCCGGATCCCGTCTCCCGATTTGGGGCTGCCGGGGGCGTCGCTCCCTTCGCCTCGAGGGAAGAGCGGAGCTCGATTCGGGGGTATGGAACGGTAAGTGTCCCTCCTCCTACGTACCTGGGATCCGGGACGGAGGCGCCCGCGGTGCGCCCGCGCGCAGGATCTGCCGCGGGGTTGCGACCCCTTGTTGTCGGGTCCGGGGACGGCGAGGAGTCCTCGCGGAGGCACGGACACATCGCATCGGGGCGTGCGACGAAGCCGGATGGGCTCGGCCGGATTCGAACCGGCGGTCTTCGCTGTGTGAGAGCGACGTCTTAACCGCTGGACTACGAGCCCACGACCGTCGGCGAGCCGCCTCGTCCAATAAACTTCGCGCTTACGGCAGGCCGAGAACGAACGGAACGAGAAGCGCGGCCGCCGTCGTCAGGACAATCCCGGTCGCAAGGGCGACGGTCGCGGCCTCCGGGTCGCCGTACCGGGTCACGAAGTACAGCGTGGTATCCATGGACGTTGCCCCCCCCATCGCCGCCAGCCCCTCCCCGCGAACCCGACGCCCCAGTAGTGGTGCGAAGAGCATCGTCAGGTTCTCCCGGAGGAAGTTGGCAAGGAACGCGAAGAGCCCGAGCGCAGGCCCGAGGCGGACCGCCGTCAGGGGCCCCGAAAGAGAGTACCACCCGAAGGCCAACGCGGTCGAGAAGACGGCTTGCGCCGGAACGAGCCCAGTGACGGCGAACGCCGCCGCCACGGCGATTCCTCCCGCGGTCGCCGCGGCAATCGGGATCCACGCCGAGCGGAGCCGGGCGAGATTCAGTCGAAGGTCGAACCCCACCAGGGCCAGCAGGGCATAGAGCGCGTACTCCGTGAACGGCCCGGGCCCGGCTCCGCCGAGCCGCCCGACCACCACCCCCAGGAGAACGGCAGCGAGGAAGCCGACCGGCGGCAGGAGCGAGGCCCGGAGTTCCCGAGCCTTTGGCTCCCGAGCCGGGGCGGGTCTCCCACGGAGGAGGACTCCCGCAACGAGAACCGTGACGACCAGTGTCGCCGCCGCGAAGGCGAAGGCGAGGGGAACCTCGATGGCCACCGTTCCGAGACCCAACGTCCCGAGACTGTCGCCGAGAAGGAACAGGAGGATCGCGACCGTGACCAGCGCCGCCTGGCCGATGCGGTGCGAACGCCATGGAGTCAGTCGACCGATGGCGAACCCCGCCGCGAGGGCGACGTAGAGCAGCGGGTCGAAGCTCACGGCCGCCGGGTCATTGCGCCCATGCCGTGACCGAGCCGGCGGCTGGGGACCCGTGGGTCTTCCCCAACCAGACCGTTTCCTCGCGCCGCGGGCCGTAGCTGACCCACTCGACCGGCACGCCGGTCTCTTGCCCGATGTACGCCACGAATCGTTTCAACGTCGGGGGTAAGGCCGCCGCCCCTTCGTCCCGGAGCCGGGCGACGAGCCGCTCGTTGAACTTGGGCCAGGAGGGGAGCTTCTCGTACACCGGGGTCACGTGGGCGAGATCGTCGGCGTCGGCGGGAGGGTAGTCGGTCAACGTCTGGCCCTCGGGAGTGACGTACTGGACCGCGACCGGCACGTCGTCGAGTCCGCCCAGCACATCGACCTTCGTGAGAGCGAGCGACGTGAATCCGTTGAGCTTCGTCACGTAGCGGAGGAGCACGAGGTCGAGCCAACCGACCTGGCGGACCCGGCCCGTGGTCGCCCCTCGCTCGCCTCCCTCGCGCTGGAGGTAGGCGCCGAGGTCCCCGCCAACCTCCGTTGGGAACGGTCCCGCGCCCACCCGGGTCGCGTACGCCTTGGTGACGCCGACGACCTCGGAGACTTCGAATGGCGGAATGCCGCTTCCCACGAGGGCTCCGGCCGAGGTGGGGTGATGGCTCGTGACGTACGGATACGTCCCGAAATCGATGTCGAGGAGTGCGCTCTGGGCTCCTTCGAGAAGAACGGTCTCCTTCCTCGCGAGCGCGGACCAGAGCGTCGGCTCGGTCGGCTGGACGAACGGAGCGAGCCGGCCCGCGACCTCTCCGAGGTCGGACTGAAGTTGGTTCGGGTCGAGAATCCCGGCGAGATGGGGTTTGGAGGCGAGCAGCAACTCGAGTCGCTGCCGGAGTTTCGCCGGTCGGATCAGTTCGCCGAACCGGACTCCCCACCGGCCGTACCGGTCGGCGTACGCCGGGCCGATCCCCCGCATCGTCGTGCCGAGCTCGGCGCCTGGGTGGGTGGCCGTCCGGAGCTTCTCTTCCCACGCGTCCTCCGCGATATGCGTCGGCAGGATCGCGTGCGCGCGCTCGCTGATGATCAGCGTTCCCTTGAACATCCGGCGCTCCTCGAGCGTCCGGATCTCTTGGTCGAGGGCGGTCGGGTCGAGGACCATCCCCGGTCCGCATACCGCGGTGACGTCCTGGCGCAGGACGCCGCACGGCAACTGGTGGAGGACGACCTTCCCTTCCGGCAGGTCGATCGTGTGGCCGGCGTTCGGGCCCCCGCCCGTCCGCACTACGAACTCGGCGTTCGCAGCGAGATAGTCGGTGATCTTTCCTTTCGCTTCGTCGCCGAATTGGGCGCCGACAATGACGATAACGGGCACGCCGGGTCTCCTCCCGGAGGCGACGGAGCGGTCCGGGTAGAAGGCGCTTGTGTCATGCACGGCGCGGTTCGGACTGTCGATCCCGCCGGGCCTCGACCCCGTGCTACACCGGCGACGGGCACCGTCGGGCCGGTCGACGACGACGCACGGCCCCACCAAGGCTAAGAAGGGAGGTCCCGTCGCGCGGCCCCGTGGTGGCCGAGCGGGTCCGCCAGGTGGAAATCTCGGGCATCCGGAAGATGTTCGAGGCGGCCCCGCCCAACGCGATCAACCTGGGATTGGGTGAGCCAGATTTCGAGCCGCCGAAGGCGGTCCTCGATGCCTTGTGTGAGGCCGTCCGGCACGGCATGAACCATTACGGACCCTCGGCCGGTCTGCCCCCGCTGCGCGAGAAGATCGCCGAGCGGTACCGGGAGCGGGACCCCGAGACCGGTCGCGAGAATGTGATCGTCACCGGCTCCGGCTCGGAAGGCCTCATGGCCGTCGCTCTCACCCTGTACGACCCGGGCGATGAGGTGCTCGTCCCCAACCCGGGATTCGTACTCTATCCCCCGCATGCCAAGCTCGCGGGGGCCCGACCGGTCTGGTACGACCTCGACGAGGCGAAGGCGTACCAACCGGATTTCGAGCAGCTGGAGCGGCTGGTCACGTCGAGAACCCGGGTGATCGTCGTGAACAGCCCATCGAACCCGACGGGGAGCGTGTTCACCGAGGCGACGGTGGACCGGATGATCTCGTTCGCCGAGGAGCACGACCTGACGATCGTCTCCGACGAGGTGTACGAGGAGATGGTCTACGAAGGAAAGTTTCGGTCGTTCTGGGGCCGGACCGACCGGGCGGTCATCGTGAACTCGTTCTCGAAGACGCTCGCCATGACGGGGTGGAGGATTGGCTTCCTCGTCGCCCCGCGGGCGCTCGCCGTCGAGCTGAACAAGATGCACTACCACATGATGGCCTGCCCGTCGACCCCGGCGCAGGCCGCCGTGCTCGCCGGTCTCGAGGACGGCGGGGCCGCGACGCGGGCCATGGTCGCCGAGTTCCGGGCCCGACGGACCTTGATCGCGAAGGGGCTCGCCAAGATCCCCGGCATCTCGGTCGTTCCCCCGGCGGGGGCGTTCTATGCCTTCCCGAACCTCGACTGGCCGGGGACTGCGCAGGAGATTGCGGGGACCCTGCTCCAGCGCGGGCTCATCTCCACGCCGGGAGACGCGTTCGGCCCGCTCGGGGCGAACCATCTCCGCTTGTCGTTCGCCGCCTCGCGCGACAACCTCCGCAAAGGGCTCGGCATCCTCCGGTCCGTCGGAGCGGAGTTGGGCGCGTCATGATGCTCGCCCTGACCGTCGCGCTGTTGCGAGCGGGCTCCCTCGCCGAGCGCGAGCCCGACCGGACCGCGACCCGCGAGCTCGCCGACGAGCTCGAGCGATTGCCCGGGCGCGCTACCCGCGAGCCAGTTCGCGATACAACGCCCGGTGACGCGCAACGGCGTTCGCCCACGTGAGCGAGGCGACCCGCAGGGTCCCGGCCGTCACGAGGCGCCGGCGTTCGGCGTCGTCCGCCAAGAGTTGGCCGATCGAGTCGGCGAGGGCGCCCGGGTCTCCGTAGGGGACGAGCCGGCCGGATTTCCCTCCCTCGAGCACCTCGGGGACGCCGCCGACGGCGGAGGCCACGATCGCGACCCGCGCGGCCATGGCCTCCAACAGCACAAGGCCGAACGCCTCCCACTCCGACGGCAGCACGAACACGCTCGCCCGCCGGACCACGCCCCGGTACTCGGACGGCGACTCGACATGTCCGAGCCAGACTAGCTCGTCGGTCACCCCGAGCTCGGCGGCGAGCCGCTCGAGCGCCGGTCGCTCCCCCCAATCGCGGCCCATGAGGACGAGGCGAGGACGGCCGGACGTCGGCAGCCGCGCGAACGCATGGAGCAGGATCGGGAGCCCCTTGTTCGGAGCGATCCGGCCGGCGTAGAGGACGAACCGTTCGGGAAGCCCCGCGGGAGGCGCGTCGGCTTCCGGATGTCCCCATGCGTCGAGGTCGATGCCCGGCGGAATCACCCGGATCCCCTTCGAGGGGGCGAACTCCCGAAGGAGCCCGGCCTCGCGCTCCGTCTCCACGACCAGCGCGTCGGCGATGCGGTACGCGCTCATCCCGAACGCGACGTCTTGGCACCGAAGGAGGCCGCGCTTCAGCGGCTTCTCGCCCCGGTCCGCCGGGTGGTAGTGGGTCGACACGACGAGTGGGACCCGATGTCGGCGGGCGACCGCCGCCGCCTGGAGGACATGCCCGTACCGGTGGGAATGGGCGTGGATCACGTCCCAAGGCTGCGCGGCGAGCGCATCGATCAGGCCGCCCATCATCGGCATCGTCAGGAACGGAACAACGCGTTTGCGAACCGGGAATCGGCGGACGGGAACGCCATCGACCGCCGGGGCGAAGGTCGTGCGCCGCTCCCACCGGCCCTCGTCGTAGAGGTCGCTCGCGAACACACTCACGTCGTCCCCCGCGGCCCGGAGCCCCTTCGCGATCTCCCGCACGTTGGTCTCGACGCCGCCGGGCGCATCGAAGCGGAGCGTGACGTGGACGACTTTCATCGTCCGTCCGCGACGTCCCGAAAGATCCGCTCGAGCTCGTCGACGACCCGTTCCCAGGAGTATTTCGGAACGACGACGTCCCGGCCATATGCCCCGAACTTCTTCCGGGTCGTCTCGTCGTCCCAGAGCGTGAGGATCGCGTTCGCGAGCCCCACGGGCTCGTTCGGCGGCACGAGGCGACCGGCCTTGCCGTCCTCGAGAAACTCCGGGATTCCCCCCACCCGCGAGGCGACGGCCGGAGTCCCCTGCGCGAGCGCTTCCAGGAGGACGAGACCAAACGCTTCGTACTCGCTCGGGAGCACGAACAAGCGGGCCTCCCGGAACGCCGAGGCGAGGAGCCGCTCGTCCGCGACGTACCCGGTGATGCGCACTCGTCCGCCCAGGCTCCGCGCCGCAATGTTCCGTTCGACGGCGGGACGCATCCCCCCGTCTTCCCCGACCAGCACCAACGTCGCGGTCGGGTCGTGCTGCGCGAGGCGCGTGAACGCGTCGACCAGTTCGAGCAGCCCCTTGTTCGACGCCAGCCGCCCGACGAACAGGAGGAAGGGCCCCTCGATCCCGAGCGACCGGGCGAACGGCCGGTCCCCTTCGGGGGGAGCGGGGAGGGGCGTGTACCCGGGCGGCACGATCTCGACGGGGGGGATGGGAAATCCCGGGACCCGAAGCAGTCGCTCCTCCTCGTGGGTTTGGACGATCACCCGCTTCGCCGATGCGAGAATCGGAGCGGCGAGTTGCCGGTCGTAGAACCCCCGAATCCGGTGACGGAGCCACCCTCCCTCGATCGACCAGATCGGATGGTAGTGGGCGGAGAGGACGAACGGCCGACCGGTCTTTCGGGCGTACCGCGCGGCAGCGGCCGCATGGTTCGTCCCGTAGGTGTGGGCGTGGACGAGCTCGGGGGACGCTGCGGCGAGCGCTTTGTCAAGCCCGCGGAAGAACGGGTAGTGCAACTCGCTCGGAAGGGTCCACGCCGGCAGGCGGTGAACGGCGACGCCGTCTACGACCTCGTCCCGCGGCACCTCCGGCCCGAGCCGCAGCCACGGGTACTCCCGGTACAGGTCCGTCGTGAACACGTCCACCGAATGGCCCCGTTGCACCAGCCGAACGGAGACTTCGCGGACGTGGCGCTCGACACCGCCGGGGCCGGGCGGATACCGCGTGGCCAATTCGGCGATCTTCACGGGCCGCGCCCGTCAGCCAGCCTTGCCGGTCGCGAGCCGTTGCGCGTACTTCTTGTAGACTTCGGAGGCGCGGGCGACGGCTTCGACCTTGACGTACTCGTTCGCCTGGTGGGAGAGTTCTTCCTCGCCGGCGCCGAAGATGACGACGTTCGGGTTCACTTGCGTGTAGCAGACCGCCTCGCTGGCGTGGACGAGGACGGCGGACTCGGCGCTCGACACCTCCCGGAGCAGCTTCACGTGGGGGCTCTCCGGGTCGATCTGGACCGACCGCATGCTCAGAAGCCGCCGGAGCGTGAAGGGGGTCTTGATCCGCCGCAGATGCTCTTCGATCTCGCGGTACAATTGGTCCGGGGAGTACGGAGGCGGGAATCGGATGTCGACCTCCGCCGTCGCCTTGTTGGGGACGACATTGATCCGGGTACCTCCGTTCAGCGTGCCGATGTTCATGGTCACGCTGCCGAGCTCGGGGTGCGCAATGCGGCCCTTGAAACTCTCCAAGCCCCGGAGGATCCGCATCATCTTCGAGATCGCATTCTCTCCCAGGTGCGGCATCGCGCCGTGCGCCGCCTTGCCCCGGGTCTCGATCGCGAGGTCGAGGACGCCCTTCTCCGCGTAGGCCACGCGAAGGCCGGTGGGTTCGCCGACGACGATCGCCTTCGCCCGCCGCATCGGGAGCGTTTTCGCCAACGCCGCGGCGCCCTGCATCGTCGTCTCCTCGTCGGTTGTGAGCGCGAGGACCACCGGGACCTTGCGCGCCACGAGGTCCTGCGCCGCCTGCAGCATCGCGATCACGGTCCCCTTCATGTCCGCCGCCCCGCGACCGTACATCCGGCCGCCGGCGAGCTGGCTCTGCGAGAAACTCCAGTAGTCCCCGATTGGTGGTGTATCGAGGTGGCCGGAGAGGACCACGCCCCCCTGGCCGTACTCGGCGAGGAGCGCCGGGGCGGTCGACTCGCCGAACAGCGTGTTCCGCATGTGGACCTGGTCGGTGAACGACTGGACGTAGTCGAGCACCTCCTGCTTGTCGGAGAACGGGTCGCTCGGGATCTTGATCAGGTCCGCGAGCATATCGACCATCTGACGCTTCATTGGCGGCGGACGATCCTCCCCGTCCGACGAGAAATCCGGGACGCGGTAATACCGGGGGGATGGGAAGAGACCCCTTAATCGTTCCCCCGGCCCGAATCGACGATTGTCGATATCCGGTCCGGCCGGGGCTCAGGGCGGGTCCTTCCCGCTCAGGTGGGCGCGCCGTCGGGTCCGGTCGAGCGCGAGCTGGAACCCTTCCGGGGACCCGACGCTCCGCCATTCGCCGGCGGAGGGGGTGAGGACGAGCGCCGCGACGTGGCCGTCCGCGATCAACGCGCGGATCGCATCCGTGAGTTCGATCTCCCCAGTCGGCCCCGACCCTCCGAGCGCTCGCAGGGCGTCGAACAGTCGGTGGGAGAACGCGTAGGCGGCGGTGGCCGCCCACTGGGAACGGGGCTTCGTCGGCTTCTCCTCCATCCCCGTGACGACCAGTCGCTGCAAGCCGCCCTCCCGGCCGTCCGGCCGCCCCTCGACGACGCCGTACCGCCGCGGGTCGCTCACCTTGCGGACCAAGAGCACCGCGTCGAGCTGCTCCCGTTCGAGCAACGCTCCCATCGACCGGAGCAGGGCTCCCCGGCGGGGTTCGATCAGGACGGCGTCGCCGGCGTGGAGAACGAAGGGGCCCTCGGCGACGAACGCCTCGGCGTGGGCGACGGCGTCGCCGAACCCCCGCGGCGCGGGCTGGACGGCGAATCGGATCCGGAGGTCCCGAAGGGTGCTGTAGAACCGCTCCGTCTCCGCGAGACGCTCGGCGTGGCGGGCGTGCCGCTGCAAGAGCTCCCGGTCGATGGTGAAGTAGTTCTGGACGAACGCGAGGTCCTTGGCGCCGACGACGAGCGTGACGTCGTCGATCCCCGCCGCGACCATCGTCTCGAGGACGAGGTGGGCGACCGGTTTGAGGACCGTTTCCCCGGTCTCCGCCCGGTCGTAGAGTGGCAGGAACTCCTTCCGCAACCCCCGGCTCCAAGGGAGCATCCTCGTCCCCTCGCCCGCGAGGGTGACGACGCCGCGCATCGGGACTAGGCCGGGGTCCGGGATGGGTCCTCGGAGGCCGTCGGGGGCGTGGGGGCGGCCGGGCCGCCCGAGTGACGCGCTCCGAGGCTCGCCGTGTTGTCGCCCTGGCGCCAGTCGACGGTCGGCATAACGACGTGCCGCCGCTTCTCGAGTCGCCGGCGGAATCGGATCAGGTCCTTGAAGATCTCGCGAAGGACCTCCTCGAGATTCCGGCTCCGTTTGTAGCCGAGGGCGGGCAGATTCTCGTGGATCGGGTTGTAGTAGTGCTGCTCCGCCTCGACCCGCGGGTCGGGGGGGTGCTCGATTCGCGGGTTGAGCCCCAGGTCGCGGGCGACTCGGTGGGTGAGCTCGGCAAGGTCGTTGATCGTGTAGGCGGCGTCGAACTGGTTGAAGACCCGGTACTCGCCCGATTTCGCCGGGTTCTCCACCGCGAGGCGGAGCGATTGCATCGAGTCCTCGAGCGCGATGAACCCGCGGACCTGGCCCCCCTTCCCGTACGGGGTGATGGGGAGTCCGAGGACGGCCTCGACGGCGAACCGGTTCAGGGCGGTCCCCCACGTCTCGTCGAAATCGAACCGGGTCAGCAGGGCGTCGTCGGTGATCTCGGGGGTCCGGGTCCCGTAGATGATCCCCTGCATGACGTCGGTCGATTTCAGGTTCCAGATCTTGGTGGCGAACATCACGTCGCCGGAATCGAACACCTTGCTCCAGTGGTACCAGGAGCCCGCTTGGCGGGGGAAGGGAAGCCGGTCGTGCTTCCCGTTGTAGTCGATCTCGAAGAACCCCTCCGGAATATCGACGTTCGGGGTTCCGTACTCGCCCATCGTCCCCATCTTCACGAGGTGGGACTCGGGCGTCGCCTCCCGGATCGCGTAGAGCAGGTGAAGGGTCCCGGTGATGTTCTCGACCTGCGTCCGGACGGCGTGGTCCACGTCAATCATCGAGTACGGAGCGCTCCGCTGCTCGGCGAGGTGGACGATCGTGTCGGGTTTTTCCCGTCGGAGGACGTCGACGACGAACGGGAACTTCGTCATGTCCCCCTTGTAGAACGTGATCTTCTTTCCGAGGAGCCGGTCGACGGCCTCCTGGCGCTTCGCGAACGAGCCGATCGGGGTGGCGGACCAACTGCCGACCTCCTTCACCCGCTTTCGGGTAACGAAATTGTCGATCCCGACGACCTCGTGGCCTCTCCGTAGCAGGTGGAGAGCGAGCGGCCAGCCGGAGTACCCGTCGATCCCCGTGATGAGGACCTTCATTTCGGGAAGAACGGGGGTCTCGGGATATTTAGCCTAACGGCCCCGGAGCCGCTCGCCGGTCCGGACCGCCATGGCCGCGACGACTGCGGCGAGGGGCGTGGCGACCAGGTAGACCCACAGGTCGGAGTACGCCGCCGAGAGGACTGCCGGGCCGAGGGTACGAGCCGGGTTGAGCGAGCTTCCGGTCCACGGACCGATCAGGAACGTCGAGACCGCGACCACCGCGCCGGGCCACGTCAGCCGCCAACGGGCCCGGCCAGGACCGACCCGCACGAGCGCCAAGACCGTGACGATGAGGGCAAAGGTGAAGGCGAACTCGAGGAGAAACGTCCGCAGCACATTGCCGTCGGCCGGGGTGGTCGCCCCCAGATGGGCGAAGCTTCCGGAAGCGAGCCCGACGAGCGCACTCCCGAGAAAGGCGCCGGCGAGCTGCGCCGCCCCGTAGAGGAACGCCTCTCGCCGGGGTCGGCGTCCGTCCAGGACGAGGGCGAGGGTCACGACCGGGTTGATCTCCGAGCCGGAGACGGAGGCGAACGCGAAGACGGGAATCGTGACCGCGACGAACCAGGCGAACGCCAGGATCGCGAAGCGTCCGCTCCCGACGCCGGTCGTCGCGACAATCGCGCCCGTGCCGATCCCGACCAAGAGGGCGGTGCCGGCCACCTCGGCGAGGAGTCGAGTGCGGAGCTCGAACGTCACGTCGTGGGCCCCGCGCGGGGGCTATCCGGACCGGCCCTCAACTCGCGGGCCAGTTCCCGGATCCGGCGACGGATCTCGTCCCGCACCGCACGGAATCCGTCGTCGTCGAGTATGCGCGGGTCCGGGAGCTTCCAATCTCGCAGTTCCCGACGGCGGAGATTCGCCGGGCAGCTCGCGTCATCGAGACAGCCCATCGTGACGATGAGGTTGGCCGCATCGAGCCCCGAGGCCGTGAGTTCTTGCGGGGGGTGGGGCGGGAGCTCGAGGCCGATCTCGCGGAGGAACCGCTCGGTGCGGGGGTTCGGCTGGGCCGCCGGTCGCGTTCCCGCGGATCCGGCTGCCCAACCGGCGGGGGGCTCCGCGTTGAAGATCGCCTCGGCCATCAGCGAGCGCGCCGCGTTCTCCACGCAGACGAACACCACCCGACGTTCGGCGGTCACGCGCTCCGGCAGCAGCCCGGCTTGCTGGTCGACTCGCTGCAATCGCACTTGCAGCAGCAGCAGCAGCAGCATGGGCCGCAGTTCTCAGTTCCGCTCATGGCGCACCTCCGACACTTCAAGGAATGAAGTGTTATAACCCGCCGCTACGTACGAGCGAAGTGGACGCCGAGTGTTGCGAGGGGGTCTACAATTGCCCCTGTCCGCCGGTCGGGCTCATCGACGTGGTGGGGAAGAAGTGGGCAATGTGTGTGGTCACCCTCCTCGGCCACAACGGACAGCTCCGGTTCGGCCCGATTCAGCGGTCGCTGCCCCGTGTGAGCCCGGCGACACTGACGTCGACGTTGCGCGCCCTCGAGCGGGAACGGCTCATCGTCCGCAGCACGACGGAACTGTTTCGGGGGGCTCCCGTGGCGTACGACCTCACGCCGGTGGGGACGGAACTCTACCGGAGCCTGCTTCCGTTGGCCGGTTGGCTTCGCGAGGACCGCCCGAGAGCGAGAAGTCGCGGAACGTAGGTTCCGGTCCGACGGAATCGACGAACCAACGGTTTAAGTCCGGAGCGGCATCGTTCTTCCCGGAGGAGGAACCGTGGCGCTGGTGATGGACGACCTGAAAATCATCGACACCCGGGACGAGTCGCTCAAGGGGGCGATGATGGTCATCGGGTTCCCCACCCACGGCCTGGTCGGGTCGGTCGCCGCCTCCTACCTCGTCCACGCCCTCGACATGACCAATGTCGCGTACATGGTCAGCGAGGAGTTCCCCCCGACGGTGATCATGGAAGAGGGGGTCGTCAGCGCCCCAGTCCGATTCTACGCGTCGAAGGTCGTCTGCGGCGTCGACCGCCGTTGCGAACAGCTGGTCGTCGGCATCTCCGACATCCAGCCGCCGCCGGAGATGTTGAACCGGCTCAGCCGACTCCTCATCGACTGGACCGAAGCGAAGGGGATCGAGCTCCTCGTCGCGGTCGAGGGACAGCCGATGGACGAGGAGGTCCGAGGAGATGCCCGTGTGGTCGCGATGGCGAACCGGGCGGCCGCGCCCCTTCTGGCGAAGTACCACTTCGAGCCGGCCAACGGCGTCGTCACCGGGTTCGCCGGCGGGCTGCTCCTCAGCGCGATTGGTCGCCAGACCCCGGTCCTTTGCCTCGTCGCCCAGGCCCACAAGGATTACCCGGACGCCCGGGCGGCCGCGAAGGTGATCGAGACGATCAATCCGCTCGTGCCGATGCTCGTCCTCGACACGAAGCCCCTCCGGGAAAAGGCGGCGGAGATCGAAGGGGAGGTCCGCCACTCGCTCCAGCAGCAGCAGCAGTCCATGGCGAAGATCCGGACGCCGGAGACCTCAGGGCCGGGTGAGATGTATCGCTGAATCCGCCGACCGCGCGCAACAGTCGACCGTGCCGGCGAGTGCGCCCGGCGCCACGCTTCGGGGGTTCCAGCCCCGGGACGTACCGGTCGTGTCCCACATCGTCGCGGAGTCGTTGCACGAGCACTACGACTCGTCGCTATACTTCTCCCTCAGCCAGCAGTGGCCGTCCGGATTCCTCATCGCCGCGGACCCCTCCGGCACCCCGGTCGGGTTCCTCCTGGGCGTCACCCAGATCGAGGGCGAGGCCCGGATCCTGATGTTCGCCGTCGAACGGAATTGGCGGACCCGGGGCGTCGGCACCGCGCTCATGAACGAGTTCCTCGAGCGATGCCGCGTGCGGGGGATGCGTCGCGCCACCCTCGAGGTCCGGGTCTCGAACGTGTCCGCGATCCGCTTCTACACCCGGTTCCGATTCGGCGTGACGGACCTCTTGCGCGGCTACTACTCCGATGGGGAGAGCGGCTACCAGATGGCCCGCGACCTCCGCTAGGGCCCGCCCAAACGCTATGCCCCCGGCCCGCCATCCGGAATCGAACATGTCCACCGACGGACCGACCGCGCGCGAGTTGATGACCCCGAATCCGATCACGTTGTCGACGGACGCCGCGGTCTCCCGGGCGCTCGGACTGATGCGGGAGAAGGGGATCCACGAGATCCCGGTCCTCCGGAACAACCGGCTCGTCGGCCTCATCACGATCGAGTCGCTCGCCCGCCGGACGAACCTCCCGCTTACCACCAAGGTCGAGCACCTGCTGATCCTCCCTCCGCTCGTCACGCCGCAGACCACGTTCCGTGACATCGCCGAGCAGCTCCTCGCCAACAGCCTTCGCGCCGCCCCCGTGGTCGGCAAGAAAGGAGAGCTCCTCGGGATCGTCTCGCGCACCGACCTGGTCCGCGTCATCCCCGATATGCCGTTGATCGCGGCCCACCTCGTGGAGGAAGTGGCGAGCCCCCCTGGGCTCCTCATCCAGGAATCCGAGTCGTGCGGCATGCTCCTCCACCAAATCCGCCTCCTCGAGGAGCACCCGCTCCCGGTCGTCGACCGGAAGGGCCATTTGGTGGGCGCCGTCGGGGTCGCCGACCTGAGCCGGGTCCTCTGGCGGCCGACCGCCGGCGGGAAGAAGGACGCGGAGCGCCCGGGGAACGCCCTCGACGTCGAGGTTGGGACGATCATGCACTCGCCCGCCCTGACCGTCCCCCGCGGGACGACCACCGGCGCGGCGGCCCGGTTGATGACCCGGGAGAAGGTCTCGAGCGTCTTCGTGGTCGAGGACGGGCGCCCGACCGGCGTCGTCTCGCAGGCGGACATTCTCGGTCTCGCCCTCGGCGACTCGGTCGATTCGGAGCCGAACGTCGACGACGTGTACGTCCAGATCCACGGGCTCCGAGCCTCCGGCGACCCGACGATCATCACCGAGGTCGACCGGTTGGTCGCGAAGTCGCTGCGGCACATCGCCCGCAACACCCGCCCCGTCCTGCTCAGCCTGCACATCACGCCCCACGCGACCCACCGGGCCGGGGACGCCACGGTCCAGGCCCGGCTCGACACCGACGACGGGGTCTTCCACGCGACCGAGACCGGATGGAACTTCTTTGCCTCGATCCAGCAGGCGCTCGACGACCTGGTCGCCCAGACCCGCAAATCGCGCGACGAGCGCCGGACCCGCCGGCGTCGGAACGCGCGCGCCGGAGCCAAGGACGACGAGGACCCCGCCGTCGACGGGGAGCTCGAGGCCAAGATCCGCGAGGCAACGGGCGAGCCGTAGCGGTCCACCGGCCGACGCGAGGAGGGGTCGATGATTCCCGGAGGGATGCGCAACCAGCGCCAGATGGAGCTGGCGATGCGCCGCCTCGGGATGACCACCGAACCGATCGAGGGCGTGGAGGAGGTCGTGATCCGGACGAAGGACAAGGAGCATGTCTTCCAGGCGCCGGAGGTCACGATCCTCTCGGTCCAGGGCGTGCGGACGTACCAAGTCGTCGGCAACGTCTCCGTCCGGGCCCGGTCGGCCGGGCCACTCGTTGGGTCTTCTCCCGCCGCCCCTTCGGCACCGGCCGCGCCGGCCGGCCCGCCAGAGGAAGACGTGCAGCTCGTGATGGAGCAGGCGAACGTCGAGCGGAGCGAGGCGCTCGGCGCTCTCGCCGCCGCGGGCGGCGAACCGGCCGAGGCAATCCTGAAGCTCCTCTCCCGGCGAGGGCCCGGTGGCGGCTGACGAGGCCGTCGACCAAGAGTGTGTCGAAGGGTACCTGTTCGCGCGCTCTCCGACTCGCTTCCTCCTGTTCCGTCGCCCCCCGAAGCGCGGCCGGATCTGGGTCCCCGTCTCGGGCAAGGTCGACGCGAAGGACCCGGACCTCCCTTCGGCCCTGCGGCGCGAGCTCGCCGAGGAGACCGGACTCACGGAGCTGCGCGCGCTCGACCCGTTGAATTGGAGCGTCCGATTCGAGGGGCCGGACGGTCGCCGGTGGCGGCTCCACGCCTTCGGCGTCGAGGTCGCGGCGACGTCGGTGCCCCGGCTCAGCCGAGAACACGACGCGTTCGCCTGGCTCGAACCGGCGGCCGCCCGACAGCGATTGTACTACTCGGACAACCAGGCCGCGCTCGACCGGCTGATGGAGCGGCTCACCGAGGAGTCCGAGCAGGCTTCGACGGCGCTGGCCCACCCGACCTCCCATTTCCCGCCCCAGGCGATCGTCCTTCCCACCGTCGGCGAGCCGTTGTTCGCGGCGCTGCGGGAAGGCCATCACACCAAGGTCGTCCTCCAGGTACCGGCTGGGTTGGTCCGGAACGCCCACGACCTCGCCGCGGCGATCCGCGACGCCGTCGGCGTCCCCGTCGTCGTCGCGTCCCGCGCCTGTTTCGGTGCGTGCGACTTTCCCTCGCCCTCGGAGACACCGGGCGCCGATGCGTTGGTGGTGCTCGGCCACGCCCCGATCCCGAACGTACCGTTGGACCGCACGACCTACTTCGTGGAGATGCGGGACCCGGGCGGCGACCCCACGGCGCTCGCCGAGCGGGTGCGCGACGCCGGAGTCCCGCGACGGCTCGGGATCGTGGCCTCCGTCCAGCACCTCGACCTCCTCGGGCCGTTCGTCACGGCCCTCGAGGCGCTCGGCTACACCGTCCGACTCGGGACCGGCGACCGGCGACTCCAGTACGCGGCGCAGGCGCTCGGGTGCAACTACACCACGGCGGAGTCGGTGGCCGCTGACGTCGACGCGTTCCTCTTCCTCGGAACCGGGCGGTTCCATCCGCTCGGCCTCGCCTTCGCCGTCGAGAAGCCGGTGTGGTCCCTCGACCCGCTCCGGGGGGAGATCGAGCTACCGGTCGACCGGGGCCAGCTGGTGCGGCGGCGTCAATTGCTCGTCGCGAAGACCCGCGGCGCCCGCCGGTGGGGGATCCTTGTCTCGACGTTAGCGGGCCAGAACCGGAACCCGACCGCTCTCGTCCTGCAAGCGCGGGCGCGGGCCCGCGGGCTCGACGCGGAGGTGTTCGTCTCCGACCGGATCGACCCCCGGGACCTCGAGGGGCGCGACGTCGAGGCGTACGTCAACACGGCGTGCCCGAGGATCGCGCTCGACGACTCCGACCTGTACCCTCGCCCGGTCCTCACGGTGCCCGAGTTCCTCATGGCGATCGGCGAAACGCCCCTCGAGCCGTACCGGTTCGACACCTACCACTGATGCGGGTGGTCCGCAACCTCGATGACCCGTGAAGGGACGTGACGACCCGGTGATGAACGCTCGTCGTTGGGCCGGGCCTGGGTTCCTCGTCCTCGGCGTCGCCCTCGTGGTGGCGGCGGTGGCGACGGGGGCCGCGCACCTCGAGCTGGTCGTTTTCGTCCCGGTCTTCGTTGGGGGCGCGTCGGCCCTCTTCCTCGGAGGAGTGCTCGCGATCTTCCTCGGCCTCGTTCTACTGCCGCTCGCGTTCGGGATGGAGTTCGCGCTCGAACCGTTGGGCGTCGACGGGCCAGAAGGCGCTCCCCCCCGCTCGGGTTCCGGGGGCGTCGTCCTCGTCGGACCTCTCCCGCTGTTCTTCGGCTCGTGGAAGAGCCCGTCCCGGATCTCGTGGTGGATCGCGGCGGGGGTCGGCGCGGCGATGGTGGTGGCGGTGCTCGTCCTCGCGTCGCTGCTGCGCTAAGCGCCGGGAACGTTCTCCGCGAGGAATGCCTCGGCGACTCGGGAGTCCCCGGACAGCTCGGGGTGGAAGGTCAGGCCCCAGATGGCGCCGGCCCGCACGCCGACCACCTCCTCGTCGCGCCACGCGAACGGTTGCACGGCCCGCCCGACCTCCAGGATCCGGGGCGCCCGGATGAACACGCCGGGAAACTTGGGGCCGCGGAGCCCCTCGACCCGGACCGGGGCCTCGAACGATTCGCGCTGCCGACCGTAGTCGTTGCGTCGCACCGTCACATCGAGGGCGCCGAGCGACACCGGGTCCCGGCCTCCCGAGCTCGTCTCGAGCCGTTGGGCGAGCACGATGAGACCCGCGCACGTGCCCAGGACCGGAAGTCCGCGGCCGATCCGCTCGGTTAGGGCGACCCGCAGTCCCCCTTTGTCCAGGAGCTCGGAGATGGCGGTGCTCTCGCCGCCCGGAAGGACGAGGGCATCGACCTTCGCGAGCTCACGGGCGGTGCGGATGAGCTGGACTCCGTTCGGGCCGACGACCTTGGCGAACGCCGCCCGATGTTCCGGAAAGTCCCCCTGCAGGGCGAGGACGCCGACGATCGTCACGGCGTGGCGCCGCGGCGGAGTTCCTCGAGGATCTCCTTCGCCCGGTCGATGCGGATCGCGTGCTCGGCGACGAGGCGTTCGACGACCCGGTCGACCTCGTCCGGTCGCGCGCCGGCGGTGGCGGCGATGTTGCGGGCGTGGAGACCCATGTGGCCCCGCTGAATCCCCTCGGTGGCGAGGGCCCGGAGCGCGCCGAAGTTCTGGGCGAGGCCCACCGCAGCGAGGATTTCCGCCAGCTCGTGGGCGTGCTTCACGCCGAGGAGCTTCACGTTCGCCTTCGCCGTGGGATGCACCGCGGTCGCCCCACCGATCAACCCGACGGCCACGGGGAGCTCGATCGTGGCGACGAGGTCGCCGTGGGCGTCCTTCTCGTAGGTCGAGAGCGGTTTGACCACGCCGCCGTCGTCCTTCGCCAGGTACGCCGCGTACGTGTGCGCTCCGCTCTCGATGGCGCGGAAGTCGTTACCGGTCGCCACCACGACCGCCGAGATGCCGTTCATGATCCCCTTGTTGTGCGTCGCGCACCGGAACGGGTCGACCGCCGCCAGCGTGTAGGCGTCGAGGATTGCCTCGACGACCTCCGGGCCGGTGGCGTGGTCGGTGGCGAGCTTGTCGGCCGGGAAGGTCGCGGTGGCCCGGGCAAGTCGGAATACGGCGAGGTTCGAGATGATCCGGAGGACGACCCGGCCCCCCGAGAGCTTCGCCACCTCGGGCGCGAGCGCCTCGCACATCGTGTTGACCGCGTTCATCCCGCCAGCATCCCGAGCGTCGACGAGGAGGTGGACGACGAGCATCGTCCCGCGGGGCGACGGAACGATTCGGACCTCGAGGTCCTTCGCGCCGCCACCGAACTTGACGAGCATCGGGTCGCGGGCGTTCGCCGCGGCGATCAGCCGGTCCTTCGCATCGAGGATCCGGTGCCGGCCTCCGGCCGGGTCGTGGACGTCCAGGACCTGGATCTGGCCGATCATGACCGGGGGAGTCGTCGAAGCGCGGAACCCTCCGGTCGCCCGGGCGACCTTGGCGGAGTTCGAGGCGGCGGCGACGACGCTCGGCTCCTCGATCGCCATCGGGACGAGCACGTCGCGTCCGTTGATCCGGAAGTTCGTCGCGATGCCGAGCGGGAACGCGAAGGCGCCGACGACGTTCTCGATCATCCGGCCGAACAGCCCTGGGTCGATCCCCGGAGGGAATTCGTACGAGCGGGCCTCTTCGTCGGTGAGGCCGCCCCACTCTTGGATGAACCGGCGGCGCTCCTCGGTGGACAGCTTGTAGAACCCCGGGATCTCCGAACTCCGCTCCATCGTGGACTCCTCGATACCTTAGGGCCCCGGGTCGGCGGGGTCGGAGATTTCCTCCGCCTCGCTCGGGGCGGTCGGAGTCGGCGGTGTCGGGGCCGGCCGGCGAGCCACCACGACCTTCGCAGGACGCAGGAGTCCTCCGGGGAACCGGTAGCCGCGCTGGACGACCTCGGCCACGTGACCTTCCGGAACGTCCTCCGTCGGAGCCGCCTCGGCGACCGCCTCGTGCTCCTCGGGGCGGAACGATTCGCCGGGGGTGCCCACCTGCTCGACTCCCTGCTCGGAGAGGAAAGAGCCGATCGATTTCTCGAGCATCTCCACTCCCTTGCGAAGAGGGTCCTTCGGAGGCCGGGCCCGGACCGCCTCGACCGCCTTCTCGGCGGCCTCGACGATCGGGAGGACCCCCTTCAGCAGCTCGGCCTGGGTCCGTTGCCGAACGGCCACGCGGTCCCGGTCCGTCCGACGGCGGAAGTTCTCGAAGTCCGCGTACAGGTAGGTGAACCGCTTCTCCCAGTCCTCGGCGGGAGAGCTCGGCTTCGCGGGAACGGCCGGCTCCGGCGCCTCCTCGTCCTCGACGGCAGGGGGCGGTTCCTCCGGCATCGGTCCCGCCCCGACCACCGGACCCCTCTATTTGGGGCTTGGCGCGCGCCTACAGTCCGGGCTGGAGGACGAGGGTGACCAGCAGGACCGCCACGGCCGTGCCGAGCCCGATGAGGAGGATCTCGCCGAGACCCTGGAACCACCGCTTGCCCGCGTAGTGCGCCTCAAAGACCCCGACCGCCGCCAGCTCCGCCGAGGCGATCGCCACGGAGAGTTCGAGTTCCTGAAAGACGGGAAGCCAGCCGGTCAGGAACGGAAGCGCGGGAAGGATCCCACCGAGAAGGTAGTACGCGCCGATCGTCCCGGCATGGGTGAGCGGTTCGGCTTCGACCTCCGGAGGGAGGCCGAGCTCGTCGCGCATCATGGTGTCGATCCACAGCTTCCGGTCCGACGTGATCCGACGGAGCAGAATCTCGGTCTCCTCCTCGGTGAAGCCGCGGGCCCGGTAGATGTCGTGGACCTCCCGCCGCTCCTCCTCCGGTTTCTCGTCGACCTCCCGTTCCTCGCGGGCCCGCTCCCGCGCGACCAGGTCGCGCTTTCCCCGGGCGGAGAGGAGCGCGCCCGAGAACATCGACAACGCCCCGGCGACGGCGGCGGCGACCACCGTGAGGAACACACCGGCGTGGTCGAGCCGGACGACCCCGGCGGTCGCGACCGAGAGCGAGACCGCGGTGATCACACCGTCGAGGACGCCGAACACGGAATCTTCGAGCTTGTCCGCACCGTGGGCCTTGTGGCCCTCGTCGATCGCGTGGGACGGCGCGAGCCCGGGACCCGCCGCGGACGGCTGCGCCGGAGGGGTCGACACGCGGATTCCCAGCCGGTACGGACCATAACTTGAGCGTTCTCCGAGGCCCCGGTTCCAGCCGCCCGGAGGGCCGCCCGGAACGGTCCTCCACCACCCGAAAATGCCGCTCCGAGCCAAGCGTTATAATCGACGTCCGGCTCGGTTTTTCGGGCCGAATTCCGGCCGACTTTTTCGATGGCGGAGCAGGCGGTCTCGGGGGCCGCGTACACCGCGAGCTCGATTCAGATTCTCGAGGGGCTTTCGGCCGTCCGGAAGCGCCCCGGAATGTACATCGGCTCGACCGATGGCCGCGGTCTTCACCAGCTGATCGAAGAGGTCGTCGACAACTCGATCGACGAGGTCCTCGCGGGGTTCTGCACCGACATCACCCTCGTCCTCCACGAGGACGGCACCTGCTCCGTGAAGGACAACGGCCGGGGGATCCCGGTCGAGGTCCACCCGAAGTACAACAAGCCGACCCTCGAGATCGTCCTCACGGTCCTGCACGCCGGCTCCAAGTTCGACCGGAACACGTACAAGGTCTCCGGCGGGCTCCACGGGGTCGGAATCCACGTCGTCAACGCGCTCTCCGAATGGTTCGAGGTCAAGGTCCACCGGGACGGACTCACCTACTTCCAGAAGTACGAACAGGGCGCGCCGGTCGTTCCGATCAAGACCATCGGGAAGAGCGAGGCGACCGGTACCGAAATCCGATTCAAGCCCGATCCGGCCGTCTTCGAGACCGTCACGTTCGACAAGGCGCTCGTCGAGCGCCGACTGAAGGAACTGTCCTTCCTCAACCCCCAGGTGGCGATCCATTTCCGCGATGAGCGGGACGGGACCGAGACGACGTTCCATCACGCGGGCGGCATCACGGAATTCGTCCTCGACCTGAATGCCGGCAAGACGACGCTGTTCCCGCAGCCGATCTACCTTCACGCCAAGCGGGACCAGACCGACATCGAGGTCGCCCTTCAGTACAACGACGGGTACAACGAGACCACGCTCGCCTTCGTCAACAACATCAACACGATCGACGGTGGCACCCACGTCATCGGCCTGCGGGCGGCCCTGACCCGGACGCTCAACGACTACGCCCGCCGGCGCGGATTTGTGAAGGGCGACCGCGAAGGGCTCACCGGGGAGGACACTCGCGAGGGGCTCGCCTGCGTGCTGTCGATCAAGGTCCTCGAGCCCCAGTTCGAGGGGCAGACGAAGGGCCGGCTCGGCAACTCCGAGGTGAAGGGTCAGGTCGAGAGCGCGGTGAACGAGAAGCTCGCCGAGTTCCTCGAAGAGCACCCTGCCGTCGGCCAGGGACTCATTGTCAAGGCGGTCCAGGCCTCCCAGGCCCGCGAAGCGGCCCGAAAAGCCCGGGAACTCACGCGGCGCAAGGGCCTGTTGGAGGGGGGAGGACTCCCCGGCAAGCTCGCCGATTGCCATTCGCGCGACCCCACCCTCTGCGAGCTGTTCATCGTCGAGGGCGACTCGGCCGGCGGCACGGCGAAACAGGGCCGCGACCGGGAGTTCCAGGCCGTCCTGCCGCTCCGCGGCAAGATCCTCAACGTGGAGAAGTCGCGGCTCGACGCCATGCTGCAGAACGAGCGGATCCGCGACCTGATCACCGCGATCGGGATCGGCATCGGCGACGAGCTCGACCTCACGAAGCTCCGCTACCACAAGATCATCATGATGACCGATGCCGACGTCGACGGCTCGCACATCCGGACCCTCCTGCTCACGCTCTTCTACCGGAAGATGCCCGAGCTGATCCAGACCGGGCACGTGTTCATCGCCCAGGCCCCGCTCTACATGGTGTCGAAAGGCGCGAAGGTCGCGTACGCCTATACGGAAGAGGAACGGGAGAAGTCCACGCAGGAGTTCGGACCCAAGGGGGTCTCCATCCAGCGGTACAAGGGGCTCGGGGAGATGAACGCGGACCAACTGTCGGTCACCACGATGCACCCCGGGACCCGGACCCTGCTGCGGGTCACCGTGGAGGACGCGGCCCGGGCCGACCAATTGTTCTCCGTCCTGATGGGCGAGGACGTGGAGCCCCGCCGCCTGTACATCCAGGAACACGCGGTCGAGGTCACGAACCTCGACATCTAGGCCCCCGCGCCGGGTGCGGCGCGTCCGGGCCAGTGTTTAAGCCGCCGACCCCGCGAACCTCCCGCGGGGGCGCGTCGACCGGACCATGGGGGAAGGGCCGCTCGCCGACGTCCTGAAACTGCTCGGCAATCCGCCGGACAAGCCCCCACCGCACGCCGTCCAACACGGGGCGGCCGGAACCCTGCTGGCCCTGCCCATCCCCGGGCCTTCCGGACCCTCCTGGCGGGGGGTCTGGATCCAACCGAACGCGGTCACCTTCCTGGGGGAGCCGTCCCCGTCGACGGGCCTCAGCCGGTCGTTCCACCTTGCGGGCGATTCGGCGAAGCTGATCGACCTGCTCGCCGACGCCGCGCGCGCCTACCTCGACCAGGCGGAGGCGGTCGACGAGCATCTCTCCAACCTGCAACGGCGGGGCCGGGAGGTACAGGGCTCCACGATTTGGGCCAAGCAGCGGGAGGTCGCGGCCCTCCGGGCGCACATCGGGCGGGCCGTCGTCGTGGCCGCCGAGGTGGAGGGGCCCTCGTCCAGTCGCTTTCCCGGCGCGGAGACCGCCCTCGCCGCCGTCTCCCGGGAGGTGGACCGGGCCCGCGAGTTCGCCGCCTCGGTCCAACAGTCGCTCTCCGACCTCATCCTGCTCCGGAGCGCGGAAGAGGCCAACCGGATCGCCGAGGCGGCGAACCAACTTTCCCGGACCTCGAACCGGATCGCGGAGCTCGCGAACATCTCCAACATCCGGATGCTCGGCCTCACCTACATTGCCCTGGCCATCGGCGTCGTGGGCGCGGTCGTCCTCATCCCGAACACGGGCGCGACGATCCTCGGGATGCCCTCGGCCGGGTGGGTGCCGGGGTACTGGGTGGACGGAATCCTCGTCGTTCTCGCCGTCGTGCCGTTCGTCGCGGTGTTCTCCCGGCCCTGGATCCGAAAGATCCTCCGGGACCTCGGGCCTGCCGAAGCGAGGGCCGAAGAGGGGTTGCGGGACCTCCCCGAGCTCGCCGCGGAAGGTTCGCCCCGTCTTTCGGGCGGGCGAAACCACTTGTAAGCCCCCCTCGTCCGCGCGGGCGAGATGAGCGCGCCCGAAGCGCCCCCGACGGTCTACCGAAACGCGCTCGTCGTCACGCAGGACCAGAGTCGCCGCGTCGTGCGCGCCGACGTGCGGGTCGAGCACGGCCGGTTCACCCACGTCGCGCCGAGCGCCCCGACGGAGGGAGCGACGGTGGAGGACGCGCACCGATTCGCCCTCGTTCCCGGGTTCGTCAACGCCCACACGCACGTGGCCATGGGGCCATTGCGAGGCCTCGCGGACGACCGGGACCTCGGCGGGTTCCTGGAGAGGTTGTTCGCGGTCGACGCGAAGCGGACGGAGGCGGACGTCGAGGCCGGCGCGCTCGCGGGCGTGGCGGAGATGCTGCTGTCGGGGACCACCTCGTTCCTCGACCTGTACTATTTCGAGGATGCGGTGGCGCGCGCGGTCGATTCGCTGGGGGCCCGTGGGTTCCTTGGCTGGGCCGTCCTCGACCCCGAACTGACGACCCAGAAGGGGGCGCCCCTCGACAATGCGGCCGGATTCATCTCCCGTTGGCAAACGCACCCGCGGATCCACCCCCTCGTCGCGCCCCAGGGCGTGTACGTCTGCAACGAGCAGACCTGGATGGGCGCGAAGGAGCTCGCCGAACGGCAGCGG